>JAHDEB010000263.1 GCA_020629055.1 Chloroflexota bacterium | reverse complement strand
TTCGATGCGATGCGCAGCGGAAACTCCGGGAAAGTCATTTTGCACTGGGATTAATTGTCCCTCTTCAAAACCTTCGCCTATACACCAATAACAGAAACAACAACCGATAATCCTGCCGATTTCTTTTCCCTCAAAAGCGATCGGCAGGATTAATTACCTATTACCTATGTCTTAGAGTGCATTTTGAGTTAAAAAGTAAACCAAATCGGTTGTTATTTTTTGCCTATTCGCTATCTTGCAAACATGAAAGCCAGCAACAACTTAATTCTCAACAAACTGGCTCTACCCATGGTTCCCATTTTATAAATCCGATAGATTTAAACTGAAGCGTTTCATGTCACTTCGAGTAAAAATTCTTGCCGCCATTTTTACCCTATTCATCCTACTCTTCACCGTAATCAGTGGTATTTTAATCAATTTAACTTCAACAAAAATAGAGAATTTAGAAACCGACACGGTTGTCAACCACACCAAGCGTACACTAAATACAATGCGTAAGGCTGAATTTGGCCTTGAAAGCCTTGCCGAGGATTTTGCTTCTTGGGATAGCACACTTGACTATGCAGAAAACCAGACAGAAGAATATATCACGAATAATTTTGCTAACGGTGAGTTGAGAAACCTTGGGATAAATTTACTTTTTATCTTCGATAAAGAGGGAAATCTGGTCTATGAAGAATCTGTCTCCTTAAAATCTGGCAAACGATTACCCCCACCTGAAGAGGTCAAAAGCTTATTTGAAACAGACACATTTTTAATGAAAACCCCCAAAGATCAGACAAGCTACACAGGATTTGTAAAAACAGAAAATGGCCCGTTGTTACTGGCTTCTAGGCCAATTTTAAATTCGCGCGGATCTGGATTGCCTGGAGGCAACTTAGTATTTGGGCAATTTTATAACGACAGCAAAACAAACTCCCTCAGTGCCCTACTTGAAACTCAAATCGACTTTCTATCGCCTGAATACCCTATGGCGCCAAACACCCTATTTGAAGAGAAAAAATCAATTGAGGTCGTTATCGTCGATGATCAGATCATTGAGGGGTATGCCCTAATCGAAGATATTTTGGGGAACCCGATTTATATCGTTCAAGTTACAAATCAGCGTGATTTAAATCAAACCGGCCAAGAATCTTTACGCTTGCTATTAGGAATGCTTTTTGGGGCCCTATTTATTTTGTGTATCGGTTTATTCTTTTTACTCGATTTACTTCTTACTAAACGTCTGGCTCATTTAAGTGAAGAAGTCAGTTTGATTTGGACAAAGGGACCTGACACAAAAAATGTCACCATTGAATCAAATGATGAAATTTCAGATGTGGGTAAATCTATCAATGAGTTATTAGCCCGCCTTAGAACCAATCGGGAAGAGAATCGACAATTAGGGGTGGCTTTAGATCAGGCGAATGAATCCACCCGCCTTAAAAACGAATTCTTATCGATGATGTCTCACGAACTGCGGACCCCCTTAAATGCGATTATCGGATATACCGAAATCATGCTAGAGGATTTAGAAGGCTTGCCAAGCAACAGAGACAATCAATTCATGCTGAGCAAGGTTGATTACAGTAGCAAACATCTTTTGAATTTGATTGATGAGATTTTAGATATCGCAAAAATTGAGTCCGGCCGAATCCAAATTAACCGATCGACCTTCAATTTGCACAATTTACTCGACAATTTAAATGCGCAGACGAAACTTGTCGCCAAAGAAAAGAATCTTTCTTTTTCTTTAAACATAGAAAATAATGTGCCCAAATTTTTGCGAGGAGACGAAGCTCACCTATACCAGATCCTATCCAATTTGTTGACGAATGCGATCAAGTTTACAACTGAAGGTGATATTCAATTAAAAGTTAATTGGCACGACCCCACTGTAACTTTTGTTGTAGAAGATACCGGCATTGGCATTCCGGCAAATTTCATTGACGACATATTCCTCCTGTTTCGGCAAGTCGAAGCTTCTTTTGATCGTAGCTATACGGGGAGTGGCCTTGGGCTTACGATTGCTAAGAAATTAGTAGACGTCCATCAAGGGGCGATACATGTTGAAAGCAAAGTCGGGGTTGGCTCGAAATTTACCGTTAGTTTGCCTTTTGAAACAGGCCATCTAGATACTTTTGTGGAGCAACGCTAAAACCAACCTTAGGACCCTACAACTGAGCGAACAATCGTTTCAAGAAACTGAACAGCAGGCTTAGAATCTTGATCGTACTGCGCCCGCACCGTTGCCCCATCGATCGCCATCGCTAGGGTCATCGCGACTTCCGGCCGATTGTCTGTTTCCGGCAGCACCGTCTCTAACATGTCTGCAATCCCCTGCTTATGCCGCTGAGTCATTTCAATCACCTCCGGCATGATTTCCCCAACCTCCCCCACGCTGTTTAAAAAGGCACATCCACGAAAACTATCGCTCTCAAACCATTCCTTGAATGTCAAAATGATCGCCCCAACATCCCCTCCATTTTCTACCAGGCTTTGGCTCAAGCTGCTCAGCAGGTTCTTATCTCGGCGTTCTAGATAGGCGATGATTAAGTTGTTTTTGCTTTTAAAGTGACGGTAAAAGGTCGTTTTTGTCACGCTGGCCTCTGCGATGATCCGGTCCACACCGGTCGCACGAATCCCATCCCGGTAAAACAGGGTTTGGGCCGTTTGCAAAATGCGCTCTCTGGCTGCAGAAGGTTTTTCAGAAGATAAGATTTCCATAGATCAATTATAACCAAGTAGACAGAGTTGTCTACTTGTGTTACTGTTTCGCATGTAGACAGATCTGTCTACATTGATTTAAAGGAGATTTTATGGAATTGAAACCACCATTTCCCCCATTTACCAATCAAACGGCCGCCCAAAAAGTACGCGCGGCCGAGGATGGCTGGAACAGTCGCGATCCGGCAAAAGTGGCCCTTGCTTATTCTGTTGACAGTGTATGGCGCAACCGAAACGTGTTCGTCAACGGCCGGGAAGAAATCATCGCCTTCTTGGCAGATAAGTGGAAAGCCGAGAAAGAGTACCGACTCATCAAAGAGCTTTGGCTAACAGAAGGTAATCGAATCGGGGTCCGTTTTGCCTATGAGTGGCACGATGACACAGGCCAATGGTTTCGAGCTTACGGGAACGAAAATTGGGCCTTTAACGAACAGGGATTAATGACCCACCGCTACGCCAGCATCAACGATCTTGCGATTGCAGAATCTGAGCGCAAGTTTTTCTGGCCCCAAGGGCGTCGGCCGGATGATCATCCCAGCTTAAGCGAATTAGGACTTTAAATTTTTACAGGAGATATGATGAGTAATAACGAAACAATGACCAGTCCAGCCACAATCGGGCTGCACCACTTGGGGTTAGCGGTCCCGAATCTAAATGAGAGCATCCGCTTTTTCTGCGACGTATTGGGGTATAAGCTGCTGGGTGAAAAGCCCGATTATCCGGCCGCATTTGTGACCGACGGCACAACCATGCTAACCCTTTGGCAAGTTGAAGAACCTGAAACAGCCACTCCGTTTAATCGACGCAAAAATATCGGCCTGCATCACTTTGCCATGCGTGTCCCATCAATTGAGCAGTTACACACCCTACATCAGCAACTGGCTGCCCGTGATGATGTCGAAATCGAATTTGCACCTGCCCCGAGTGGCGCATCGAGTGAACATTTTATCTGCTTGATTCCGGGCGGATTACGCATGGAATTTGTCGCGAGCGTGGAGGCATAAAATGACACAATCAGCATTTCATGACGGCGAAGTCGCGTTACAGAAGCGAGTGGGTGTGGCGGAGAAAATGGCTGAATTTGGAGACCGCATTCTACGGCCGTTTATGCCCAACCAGCATCGAGAATTCTTTGAAACGCTCCCGATGTTTTTTATCGGCAGTGAAGACGGGGCCGGAGATGTGTGGGCCAGCGTTTTGTATGGTCCGCCCGGATTTGTTCAATCGCCAACCGATACCACGCTCAACATTCAGGGGAATTTTCCACCGGAAGATCCGCTTGCGCAGGCACTGACTGTCAACAAACATGTGGCGCTTTTAGGCATCGAACTACCAACCCGGCGGCGCAATCGGGCCAACGGCCGGATCGCTGCTCATGCAGATGGCCAAATAGAGTTTCAGTTGGAGCAAAGTTTTGGGAACTGCCCCAAATATATTCAGCCCAGATTTATCTTTGATACAAAAGCGAAGGTTGATCCTGTAGCGCAGACTTTTTCTAAGTTCGATGCAGAAGTGGCGGACCGGCTCCAAACGCTCGACACATTTTTCATCGCCAGCCGAAGTGTGGGCAAAACTAAAACCACAACAGAGTCTGACGGTGGGTTTGATATTTCTCATCGGGGTGGCCCGGCCGGGTTTGTGCAGATCATCGATGAGTCAACCCTCGTCTTCCCCGATTTTGTCGGCAATAATTTCTTCAACACCTTTGGCAATATCGCGCTTGATCCGCAGGTGGGGTTGCTGTTTGTTGACTTTGAAAACGGGCATCACATTTACCTGACAGGCACGGCCGAGGTGTTGTGGAAGCAGGATGGTCCGTTGTCATTCGAGGGGGTTGAGCGTGAGGTTCGGTTTAAGCTCAAGTCAGGTAAGCTGGTCAAAAATCTGAGCCCGTATCGCTGGCGACCGCTTTAGTCACTCAATAAATCTTCAAACAAAACAGCCGCCCACACATGTGTGGGCGGCCCTTTGCTTTTGTACCTGCTTAAAATCCTCGGCCCCACATAATGACGCCTACACCCACAATTACAATTGCAGCCCCGCTCAGGTCAAATCGATCTGGGGTCCAGCCATCAAAATACCAAGCCCACAAAATCGACAGCACAACAAAAACACCTCCATAAGCAGCATAGACTCGGCCGAAATCAACTTCGTTTTGAAGGGTTGGAATAACCCCATAAAAAATCAGGATCAAGCCACCACTAATCCCCCACATCAACGGTTTACCATCACGAAGCCATTGCCAAATCAACCATCCACCAGAAATCTCAGCCAAGCCCGCTAAAAGAAAAATGCCTATCGTTCGTAAAAAAGTCATCCTGAATTTTAGCCCGTTTCCTCAATTTCCGGATTCTTTCGATTGGCAAAAACTGCGTATCCGATCAGGCCCAGTGATACCAAAATAATCGGAATAAATAGCACTTCCATATATCCAGCGAGCCAACCTATCCCTAGCGCCCCAAAAAGCACGACCCAAATAGGGGCTATACACAAAAGTCCAGCGAAAATTGCACCGACAATACCAACATTCTTTATTTTTTTCATCGGGTTACTCACCACCCTTTAGATCAACCGATTGCAACAGAAATCCTCTGATAAATTCTTTCACTTCGGCCGACCCCAAGACCCGCAATGAAAGCGGAGCATGATCGGGCAAAATAACCAGCTCAAAGTGCAAAAACGGGCAACACCGCCGTTCCGTTGCGATAAAGCTCGTTAAATTGGTAAACCATGCGTCGTCACTTGGAAAATCTAGTTCATATCCATTTTCAAGTTCTTGCACCCTTAAAGATCCCTCAACAAGCTCCTTAAGCTCAAACGATTTTCGTCGATTCAGCTCGTCGATGGGCAATGTACATGTGATCGGTTGTTCATTCATATTAATTTTTATCTCCTATAGTTGTTGCTTGTTTCATTTTTTTGCTACACTCAAAAACGATCTAGGGGCAGTCTACAACTTCAAGTTAACTTGAAGTCAAGCCTCTAAATTCAAGGATATAAATTTGATTTCTTGAAACGGTTATACCTCTTTCAACTAGATCAAAATGGAGACAGAATGTCTGATTTGTTAATCGGTGAAGTAGCGAAAGAAATAGGGATTGCGACATCGACCATCCGTTATTATGAAAGCATTGGGCTATTGCCTGCTCCGGAACGGGTAAGCGGCCGGCGACGATACGACCGATCGGTGCTAACGAAATTAAAAGCGATCCGCGCGGCAAAAAATACAGGCTGGTCACTAGATGAGGTTAAGGAAATGACGGTTGAATCGACCGATCATTTAAGCCTGTGCGAACAATGGAAGTTAAACGCCCCGGAAAAGATGCAGGAACTCGATTTGATTATTGAGCAAGCGCAAAAAATGAAAGCTAAGCTTGAAGAAAGTCTGGCCTGTGAATGCCAAGATCTCGAAGCTTGTGAATTTGTCTATCTTGAATAATGAGTTGCACGCATTTAACTTAACCCGATCCGCCGGCTAATGCTTTCCGGCAGAATTTGCCCCAACACCTGACGCTCCTCATCCCCAAAGAAGCCCAACAGGTAAAGCCCTAGCGGATAAACGGCCGCCCCCACAATCACCGCCAGCCACATGCTAATCGGGTTGAGCAGCCACATCACCCCCACCATCGCACCGGTGACCACCAGCAATTTCCACACCAGCGAAAGCCAGCCGACAGGCTCCATTTTTTGCACCAAATAATAGTTAAACAACCCCAGCAAAACGATCTCAGACGCGATGGTCGTTAGCCCAGCCCCCACATAGCTCAAATACGGAATAATGATCAAGTTCCCGATCAGGTTAAAACCGACCCCGATAATAAACGC
Source organism: Chloroflexota bacterium (assembly GCA_020629055.1). Classification (GTDB taxonomy): domain Bacteria; phylum Chloroflexota; class Anaerolineae; order Promineifilales; family Promineifilaceae; genus WTJY01. The sequence continues at coordinate 1,148 of JAHDEB010000263.1, read as the reverse complement.
TCGGGTCATAATCCGCTCTTGCCCAAGCGAGATCAAAACATAATTAGTCACGCTATTGAGCCAGCCAAACGGAATCGACCAAATGACAACCTGTAGCGCGATTGCACCGTGGGGCAAAAACTCATCCCCACCCAAAATACCGATCATAACCGGCGCTAAAAAGGTGATCACGGCCGCCAGCGGTAGCGAAATGAGCGACAAAATTTTAATCGCCATCTGGAACGTGCGACGCGCCCCATCCATATTGTTAATCACCTGCCGAGACAAAACGGGAAAGAGGGCAAAGGTGAGCCCAGAGGGAATAATGTTGAGCGCATTGATATATTTGTAGCTGCTGTTGTACCAGCCGACGACCTCTTCCCCCTGCATCTGATTCAAAATGATAACGTCCACCTGCCAGTAAACGGTCGCCAGAAGATGGTTGAGCATCAGCGGATAGCTATCAATGATCATGCGCCGTTGCAAAGCGGTGTCAATGGTCCAAGGCCCATTAAGCGGATAGCGGCGCATCACAATAAAGATGAGAATCGCGAGGGTAATGGCGTTGACCAAGATCGAAACGGCCGCCAATCCCACAAAGCCAAAACCGGCCAGCAGCACAACCACACCAAACCCAACTTTTAAGATGGTGGTCATCGTCTGCACGGCCGACGGAATCTCCGCATCTTCCCATGCAAAAAACAGCCCGCTTAACCCAGAAGACATCCCTGACAGCACCATGCCGACCATGATAAAAATCACCGCCATGCGCGTGTCCGGGTTGTTCTCCACATTTAAAACATATAGCAGGATGGGAACCGCCGCGACGATGCCGGTCCCGATGCGCAAAAGGGTTGTATTTAATAAAAACTCAGACGCTCGATCTTTGGCCTGCGACACTTCACGGATCAGGTAGGCGTTCAACCCAAAATTCGACAAAATTTCATAGATACCGGCTATCGCAATCGCAGTGGCATAGCCACCCGCCCCGGCCGGACCCAGCCACCTGAGGTAAAACAACGCAAACAAAAAGTCGATGCCTCGGTTAAACAAATTCAGCGTCATCGGGGCGACGCTGTTTTTAGCGATACTTTCAGTGTTCGTCAGCTCCCCCTGCGGATTGTAAAACCGGCGCCAAGCCCACACCACGGCCGCAAAGCCGATAATGA
>JAHDEB010000262.1 GCA_020629055.1 Chloroflexota bacterium | reverse complement strand
TTTTGCGTTCCCGAACCGACTCGAACGGCCAACCTATTCTTTAGGAGAGAATCGCTCTATCCATTGAGCTACGGGAACTGAAGTTGAACCGTATGGCCCAACGGCCGGATTATACACAATTTAGGTCATATGTTTCAATTTTGTTCACCCAAATTTCAAGATTGTCTTGCTTCCTCTTTTCACGATCTGCATTTTCAATTATTCTTGCGTGCATGACCCCCTTTTTTGTTTATGGCACCTTGCTGCCTGGCCAACCGAATGATGTTTTATGGCAAGATTGCATTGAGCAGCGCAAATCGGCCGTCTTAAATGGCGCTCAACTCTATGCCTTTCCCCAATTCCCTATGCTGATCGAAATCGACAACCTCGATGAACAAGTCTACGGAGAGTTAATTTGGGTCGAACAAAGTCGTTACTCAGATATCCTGGCTGATCTTGATTTCCTTGAGGGGTATCAACCGAACAATCCCGATGAGAGCCTGTACTTAAGAGAAAAACGACCAGTTATGGGTGACGATGGCTCACAAACCGTCGCATGGGTTTATTTAGGTAAGCCACAGTTCGTAGCCAATAGGTCCCCTATTCCTAGCGGAAACTGGGTAAAACATATCGAATTACAGTAAAAATGAAATTATTGCCGTAACCGATCTGCGATTTAGTTGTTATAAGCTATAATCCCAACTACCCCCTTCTTTGCCTACCGGTCTCTTAATTTAATATTTCTAAATATTTCGGCCATCCCGTAGCCGTTTTTCACAAAACGTCGCAAGTGATTGATGCAGCATTTTGCGTTTTAACACGAGCTTGAAACGCAATTTATCTTCTGCAAAATACAAATATCGGTTGGCCCAAACAGCAAGGGTTGAAATTGTTATGAACAGAATTGGTGTGATGACAAGTGGTGGGGATGCGCCAGGCATGAATGCGGCCGTACGTTCGGTCGTGCGGACAACATTAGACAAAGGGGCTCAGGCCTATGCGATTTACAACGGCTACCAGGGTATGGTTGACGGGGGGAGCAAAATCACACCATTTAGCTGGGCCGATGTGGGTGGCATTTTACACCGTGGTGGTACGATTATCGGCACAGCCCGATGTAATGCATTTCGCGAGCGAGCAGGGCGTCTAGAAGCGGCCGCCAATCTATTAAAAAATGGACTAAGCAAACTGGTAGTCATTGGGGGGAATGGTAGTTTGACCGGTGCCTTGCTGTTGCAAAGTGAATGGAGCAGTTTACTGTCTGAGCTAGTTGAAAAAGGGATCATTTTGGCTGAAACAGCGCAAAGTCATCCCCATCTATCGATTGCGGGCATCGCAGGGTCAATCGACAATGATCTGCCAGGGACAGACATATCATTGGGGGCAGATACCGCTTTACATCGAATCACATCAGCAATCGATGCGATCACCGACACGGCCGCCAGCCATCAGCGTACATTTGTTGTCGAAGTGATGGGGCGCAACTGTGGTTATTTAGCCCTCATGGCCGGTATCGCAACCGCGGCCGACTGGGTCTTAATCCCCGAATCCCCTCCCAACTTAGATGCGTGGGAAGACAAAATGTGTAGTGTGTTGACCCACGGCCGCAAAATCGGTAAACGGGACAGCATTGTCATCGTGGCAGAAGGGGCTCAAGACCGGCACGGCAACCCGATATCGGCCGAATACGTCCGCCAAGTATTAGAAGACAAACTACAAGAAGATGCCCGCGTCACAATTTTAGGCCATGTCCAGCGTGGGGGCTCTCCCAGTGCGTTTGATCGTAACTTAGGCACCATCAAAGGGACCCGTGCGGTTGAAGCCCTGATCGAAGCCAATGGATCTGGGCTGAGTGCGCTAATCGGTCTCGTCGCAAACCAATTTATTCGGGCCGATTTAAAAACCAATATCGAAAAATCAGAAGCGATTCACAATGCCTTAAAAGAAAAAGATTTCGCAACCGCCATGAAGCTGCGCGGCCCAGGGTTTAAAGAATCATTTGCCACGTTACGGACATTGGTGCGCGCCACCCCGCATGAGCATCCAAAAGAATCCTCTAAATTGCGCATCGGCGTCCTCAATGCGGGTGCACCGGCCCCGGGGATGAACACCGCCATCCGTGCGGCCGTCCGTCTGGGGGTTGACCGAGGACATTCTCTGTTTGGTTTTTACAACGGCTTTAAAGGGATGATCGAAAACCAAGGGGAATTTCTCGACTGGATGTCTGTTAACGGCTGGGCCACAACCGGCGGGTCGAATCTTGGTACCTGTCGTCACCTGATTGAAGGGCGCGATTTATATGCGGTCGCACGAACAATCGAAGAACGTGAACTCGACGCGTTGATCGTCATCGGCGGTTGGTCCGGCTATCAAGCGGCCCAAACCCTAAACGAACAACGGTTGAACTTTCCCGCTTTTGATATCCCCATCGTGTGTATCCCCGCCACGATTGACAACAATCTGCCCGGGGCAGAGCTCTCTGTGGGGGCAGACACAGCCCTAAACGTGATCGTAGAGGCGGTGGATCGCATCAAGCAGTCGGCCGTAGCCAGCAGAAGGGTGTTTGTTGTAGAAGTCATGGGGGCCGATTGTGGCTACCTCGCCCTGATGGGGTCGCTCGCAACGGGATCTGAACGGGTCTATTTACCTGAAGAAGGGATGGATCTTGGTGACTTACGCAAAGACGTTGATATGCTCATTTCCGGGTTTAGACAAGGGAAACGGCTGGGGGTGATTTTGCGCAATGAAAATTCAAATCCCACCTACACAACCGGCTTTATTTCTCGCCTGTTCGAAGAAGAGGGGCGTGAGACGTTTGAAGTTCGCCGCTCGATTCTAGGTCATATTCAACAGGGAGGGCATCCTACTCCGTTTGACCGCATATATGCGACCCGGTTTGCAGCTAAAGCGATTACTTACTTAGAGCAACAAGTTGATAACAGCGAACCAGAAAGTATTTGCGTAGGGATGATAAATGGCAGTTATCGATATACACCCCTACATGAAATTGCACGCCAAATGGAGAAGGAATTCAACCGGCCGAAGGTGCAGTGGTGGCTCGATTTACGCCCCATCGCCCGCACGTTGGCCCAACCCAATCCGCAGTTTAATCACAATAGCGGGGTCGGGGATTAAGCAGGTAAGTGGTATTCGGTAAACCAGTAACCGGTAGGTGACTTAATCCCGCACAAGAAAAAATGAGACCGTGGCTGAAATAACCAACGAAATCGCAGCTGGCCAAGCGAAACCAGGGACGCCCCACGCTTCATACAATTGTGGCCCTAACCGGGTCGATGCAAATGCGGAAATCAATGAAAAAGCACCGCGCAATGCCAGCATTTTGCCTCGGTGCCCCGGTGCCTGCTCGCTGGCCAATACCAAGTAAGATACGATTGAAAATTCGAAAAAGGAGCGGGCCAAGAAGATGCCCAAAACGACAAAAGCCAGCCCCCCGCTCCAGAATGGAAGGATGCCAAAGAAGATCGCCCCCATGATTGATCCACCAATTGTGCTTTGCCGCTTACCGATGCGATCGCCCAACAAACTAACGCTGACACTGCCCGTTATATCAGCAAAACCCAACCAAAAGACAGCCCCGGCGAGCCCGGCCGCATCAAGCCCGAATTGATCGACCAGCATGGTGCCAAAATTTATAAAGAGCACAAACCCTGCGAAGCGGGTAAAAATATCCCCTAAGATTGTTGCCCAGGCGGAACGCCAATTGGGTCCCAGATCAAAAAAATTGCGCGCCTTCTGAGCCAACGATAGTTTCGCATTCCCTAATGCGATTTCATCCAGTTCAGCTTTGGATTTTTCGTGACCAGACGGCGGAAAACGCATAAAGGCGGCCGCAAACAAAAACAGAGCCAATCCCACGACCAGAAACGGCATACGCCAGCTTGTTTGGGCGATCAAATAGCCGCTGGCAGAAACACCGATAACACTTGCTAGCCCCCAAGCATACTCAACTACGCCCAATCCCCGCGCCCGTTTTTCCCAAGGCAATCGATGGCTAAGGTAAGCAGCGATATTCGGCCCAGCTCCAGCACCACCTACCGCACTCAGCAAAATTCCTAGTAAAAATATAGGGGGGGATTGGCTCAAATAGATGGTTAGAAAGCCGATGCCTGACACAACAAGGCTGCCGGAAATTATAGGACGATAGCCGCGTTTGTCGGCCGCAGTCCCTAAAAACGGAGAGATGAGACCGGCCATATTGCGCCAGCTTAGTAGCTTGCCCAATTCAACCGTTGTGGTCCCCAATCCGGTCGCAATGACCGATAGATAGGGGAAAAACAACTTCGTTCCGGTGTCCATCACAATTCGCATGATCAGGACATTAAAAATAAGGTTGCGGGTAGAAGATGGCTTAGGCGTGTGCTCAGCCTGCTGCGAGGGGATTGTCATAAGGCGGGGATCATAACCTTTATCCAACCGAAATGAAACCTTCATAAGGGAACCACATCAGAACGATACGGCAGATTCTTTAGGTGATCACTAAACGCCTCAAGTGAACAGTCTTGGCTCCGTCATTTAAAATCAACTTCAGCTCGAGTGTTTTTACAACAAAGGGGTTATTTTATTATCCTGAATCGCCTGAATTCCTCAGGGGCAAGATGTGTAAAGATGGTATAATTTTGACCATATGAAAAAAGAAAATAAGCACAAATTAACAGAAGACGAACAACTTCTATCGAATACGGTTTCACCGGGGTCAAAAAACAGTTCAGACTCATGGCGAGTTTTTCGAATCATGGGAGAATTAGTTGAAGGATTTGATTCTTTGGCTGAAATGCCCCCAGCTGTCACTATTTTTGGCTCCGCTCGCGATCGTGAAGGGGATGGCAACGAATGGTACGAAAAAGCGGTAGTCGTCGCCCGCACATTGGGCGAAGCCGGCTTTGCGATTATGACCGGTGGTGGTCCAGGCATCATGGAAGCGGCAAATCGTGGTGCTAGTGAAGCGGGCGCTTTCTCTGTTGGGTTAAATATCGAGCTTCCTTTTGAGCAACATATCAATCCTTATGTTGATTTATCGGTCGATTTCCGTTATTTCTTCACCCGAAAGGTAATGTTGGTCAAGTTTGCAAAGGCGTTTGTCGTTATGCCTGGCGGTTTTGGAACGATGGACGAACTGTTTGAAGCCTTGACGCTGGTTCAAACGGGCAAAATTCGGAACTTCCCTATTGTGCTATTTGGCACAGAATACTGGGGAGGCTTAATCGATTGGCTACGAAACACGATGCTGGAAAACGGCAAAATTTCGGCCGAAGATCTTGATCTTATTTTATTAACTGATTCTGCAGAAGAGGCATGCGAATATATTCTAGCGTGTAATAACGAGCAGAATGTCCGAGAAGAGTTAGAGGAGTCTGTACGAGCGGTCACACGAAAAGCCGTGGGACGCTAAATCTAATTCTCTCTTCACACCTATCCAAAAATATGCTTCGTAGATACCAAAAAATTTATAGCCCCGCCATCGGCCGAGACATGGAAATGTTAGCTTTTGGCCATGCGGGCAAACCGATTATCGCCTTTACCAACAATGGTGGCCCTTTTTACGAATTTGAAGACAACGGCATGATCAAAGCCCTGGCCCATTTAATCGATGATGGCAAGATTCGTGTTTATACGATTGGCAACATCGACCAAGAGACTTGGTACCATACCGGGCTAGATCCGCATTGGCGCGGGGTGCGGCACACCGCCTATCAAGACTTTATTCTGAACAATCTTGTGCCTGCCATCAGGTATGATGCGACCAACGAGCCAAGCATCGGGTTAATGGGGGTAGATTTCGGTGCATTCCATGCGGTAAATTTCGCCCTCAAATTCCCACGTAATTTCACGTATGCGTTGGGGATGAGCGGCCGGTACGATTTAGACGCTGTGTGCGGCCGTAAAAGTAAATCCCTCGAGGTCTACTACAACAATCCACTGGCTTATACGGCCAATCTATCAGGTCTAGAGCTTAAAAAGGTGCGCAAACACACTCATATTTCGTTGGTATGTGGCCAAGGCAACTGGGACACCACATCGATTAGGGAAACCCAACGTTTAGCGAAAACTTTGGATAAGGCGAAAATTTCGCATGAAATTGACATTTGGGGGATGGACGTTGAGCCAGATTGGTATTGGTGGGAAAAACAAGCGGTCTACCACATCGAAAAACTACTTGAACCGGCAAGCGCGGCAAAATAACTTTTCCCGATTCAAATACTTATGCATTTCGTGGGTCTGCGCATTGGCACTATGCACCGGTTTAGGGTGCCAGACGGCCGACCCTCCACCCATTCTGCCAACCACAACAAGTGACATCGAGTCAGATTTGGGGCCAGCAACCAATAATCAGGTCATTTGGGAGGCAACCCTCGAGCAACCTGAAGCTGTCACCCCCACCGTGCAGCCGACTCGGTTACCCCCAACAGCACCCCCAAATCCAACAGAAACGCCTGATCTTGTGGCGAATTTAGTTGATAATGCCACCCTCGTCAGCCTAGCAACCGGTGAAGCAGCAACAGCAACCCAGCGGCCGACGCGCAAGCCGGAACCCACCCCGACCTTGTCGGCCGATGACCCAGCTTTTGTCGGAACCTCTATCGATGAACTGACAGAACGCATTTATGGGCAAGGTTGGTTTACGTTTACAGAAACGATTGAGCGCAATGAGACGTTTCAGCAATTTACCTTTGAGTATCTCAGCGATAGTCAGATCGTCGAGGGGTTTATAACTGTCCCAACCGGAACGGGTGAATATGGTGAGAAGTTCCCCGTTGTTATGCTGCTGCACGGTTACATAAACCCCAATGAATACGAGATGTTTCCATATACAACTCGCTACGTCATGGATTTTGTAGATGCTGGCTATATCGTCGTGCATCCAAGTTATCGCGGACACCCACCCAAACCCAGGAGCACTTGGCGCAACGTTTTTAGGATCGAATACGCGATTGATGTGCTGAACTTAATGGGCATCATGCGTCAGGGAAGTGAGGATTTAGCTGGCCCATTTCGGCGTGTAGATAAAAATAATATTTTTTTGTGGGGACATAGCATGGGGGGTGGTATCGCCCAACGTGTGATCACAGTCCGGCCGGACTGGACCTCGGGCGCCGTTTTATATGCATCGATGAGTGGGGATGAAGCTCGCAACTATGAACGTATTCGTGAATGGGGGGACGAACGAACATGGCGGGTTGAATATTTTTCACCTCAAGAAGTGATCGAATCCGTTTCGCCCATTTATCATTTAGACCGATGGACCGCCCCGATTTCGATTCATCATGGAAATATCGATTCGGTTGTTCCTCCAGAATGGTCCCGTGAGCTGTGCGAGCAGCTGCAAGCCCGCAGACACCCGGTTGAGTGCTTTGAATATTACAACTATCGGCATAATTTATACGGCTCGGCCGAGGATGTGTTTATGTCCCGGTCAATCGCTTTTTTTAATACCTACAGAACCTATTCACCTTAAACCACCCGCTCCGGCCCAACAAAAAAGCGGGATGCCAGACAATCACGTCTAACATCCCGCCCAATCTACAAATCAACTAACTGAAACGACTATCGTCGCACCATTGGCAAGAAGATAAACGACTTGTCGCTCGACGATGGGTCGGACGGCGTACTCGTTGCTTCTGGTGTACTACTCGGATCAGATGGCGTTGCGGTAGCAAAAGGATCTGATGGCGTCGTGGTTG
>JAHDEB010000261.1 GCA_020629055.1 Chloroflexota bacterium | reverse complement strand
GAAATTGTCGGCGACGGCGTCTCTTCAATAATTTTTTGGTGTCGCCGTTGAATCGAGCATTCCCGCTCAAACAGATGGCGCACATTGCCATGTTCGTCTCCTAAAATCTGGATTTCGATATGGTGAATCTTGGTAAAATATTTTTCTAGGATGATGTGATCATCCCCAAAAGAGTTGGCGGCTTCGCTTCGGGCAGATTGAAGTGCTCCTAAAAACTCTCCCGCCGCTTCGACCACCCGCATCCCTTTGCCCCCGCCCCCGGCGCTGGCTTTAATCAAAACGGGATACCCTATTTTGTCGGCCGCTTGTTGCAGCTCTTCATCGCTTTGTCCAGCCCCATCGACTCCGGGCGTCACCGGCACACCGGCTTTTTGTGCCACCTCGCGCGCACTCGCTTTGCTCCCCATCAGTCGCATCGCCGCTGGGCTAGGGCCGATAAACTTAATTCCGGCCGCGCCACACGCCTGTGCAAACTCAGCATTCTCGCTCAAAAATCCATACCCGGGGTGAATCGCTTCAACCCCATTGGCTTTGGCAATACCGATCACCTTTGCCTGATCTAAGTATGATTCGGCCGCTGTGGTGCCACCGAGTGGGTACGCTTCGTCGGCCGACTGTACCCACTGGCTACCTGCGTCCGCATCAGAATAGATGGCGACACTTGTTACACCTAGTTCACGACAGGCGGTGAATATTCTTTTTGCAATTTCGCCTCGATTGGCGACCATGATTTTCGAAAACATATTTCAATTGTAGAGCTTTGATTGCAGAGTGACGAGCAAATGTTTGGCAGATCATTTACCAGAAAAAATGACCTTTCGGTACATTTAGTTACCCACGGGTAACTATTCTGCACGATTTTACCTTTCTTTTCAAGTTCACTCTTGCAAAACAGGTCAAACGATCAAAATTTGGCGCATGACTAAGCAAAAGTTCAAATTTGCCCAGTAATTTTTGCCACAATTAGAAACTGAGCGACAATTTCGAATCTTTTCGCGACATGGGGTGAACGACGATGCTCGGCTCACTTATTTCATCTTTTCGCAGTTTTAATCGAAGCATTCGTTTATTCCTGTTGGCTTCTCTACTTCTGGGGCTAGGCGTTGACGGCGTTTATGCGGTTCTTTTTAATCTATTTATGCTCAGGCTTGGGTACGATGCGGATTTTATCGGCATCGTCAATTCGGCCGGTCTTTTTTCCTTCGCATTTGTCGGCCTGCCTGCCGGTCTGCTTGGCTCTCGTTGGGGCAGCCGCATTATGCTCATCGGAGGTTTGGTCTTTGTACTGATCGGAGCCATCTTGCTCCCTTTTGCCCAATTTGCCACCGATTTACAACCGGCTTGGTTAATCGGCAGCTATGTGCTGCTGATGGGCGGCTGGTCGGCCGTTTTTGTAAACGGTAGTCCGTTCATGATGAGCTCTAGTACGGGTGACGGCCGGAATACCCTTTTCTCGATTCAAGTTGCCGTTACCTCGATGGCCTCTTTTGCAGGTAGTTTAATCGGGGGGTTTTTGCCCGAATGGATCAGCGCTTTATCAGATATTCCGATATCAGACCCGACGCCATATCGCTACCCGATGCAAATCATGGCATTTCTGATGGTTCCGGCCCTGTTCTTGATGATGGGTACCAGCGAACCGGACAGCGAAATCAACCGATCAGAACAAAAAGGAGAAAGTCGAAGCCTAAATTTGTGGCTGCTGCCGATCGCCCTCATTTTAATCATAGCGTTTATCCGGATGATGCAAGTGTCAGGTTTGGCGACAACGGCCACATTTATAAACGTCTATCTCGATACAGAGCTCGCTCAGCCTACCTCGCGTATCGGTTTATTAACCTCATTCAGCCGTTTGGCCGGGGTTGCTGGGGCGTTGCTATTTCCCATCCTTAGCAAAAAATATAGCAATATCGCGGTTGCCATTGTCGGTTCATTAGGTGCTGCGTTATTCATCTTCCCGATCGCACTAATCCCAACGTGGTGGGTTGCTGGGCTTGGGTTTATTATGGCCCGCTTCTTAACCGGCATGCGTTATCCTGCATTCCAAGTCTATATTTTAGAGCTGTTTGAAACACGCTATCATGCGCTTATGTCTGGGGTGATGGCGTTTGCGGCCGGGCTAAGTTTTGCGCTAATGGCGCTTTCAGGCGGATACATCATTACCTTGTTTAGCTTTAAGAATCTATTTTTAACCGGTGCAACGATTACTATAATTGGTAGCCTTGCCCTCATCCTCTTTCACTTTTTCTATGCCCCAAGTGAAGAGCCGAAGCACACGCGAGAGTAGCAGCCAAATCCCCTACTAGCATTTTTTTCTAAAAATATGGTTCACTCTGCACCAATTATGAGTACAATATTCATGGGGCTAGGGCTTCGCCATACTATTGCATTGAAAAATTGTTTCTTTTAATTGGCGGAACCTGACCTGTTTGATTAATCAAGCAGATGGGAGTTTTATCTTTTTGTCCTTCATCATACAGGGTTCCGCAATTTATGATTCAATGGATATCACGTTTATGGCACCAAGGGCCAACTAAACTCGAAGCTGATGACGTTCGAGGGGCTATTTATATTTATCGGCTTTATTTAGTAAGCTATTTAATCGCGTTTATCAATCTTTTGATCGGCCCCATGACGATGCCAGCCTCACAGCTTGGAGAATTTTACGCTGTAGCAGGCTCATTATTCGTCATATTAATCATCGGAGGCGTTCTTCTTTCTTTTCGGAAGTGGGAGTCAGCGGCTACATTGCTCTTCGGTTATGTCTGGTTCGTTATTAATGGAATCGCGCTTTTCTTTCGAGGTGCGCAAGACCCTATCATCGGGCTTCATATTCCACTTTTGATTGCGATCGGCTATTACTTCGATTTCCGCCGCAGTTTTATCGTGCTTATTTTAGACATCTTCATTTTATGGGGTATCGCCTTCTTGCATCAAAGCGGCCGGATGGCAGATTTAGGGATGCCGACTGATTCATACACCCAATTAGGTGACTTTGCCTTCTGGAGCATTACGTTTATATGTGCCGGCAGTGTCATCTACTTGTCTACACAACAAACTATAGACTCAAAAGCGGCGATTGAAGCGAAAAACAAAACCTTAGACGAGCAGCGAGTTGCTTTAGAAGCTCATAAATATGACCTTGAACAATTGGTGCAAGATCGAACCAAGCAATTGGAATGGGCTAAAAACAGAGCCGAAAAAGCCAGCACCGCAAAATCAACGTTCTTGGCAAAAATGAGCCATGAGCTACGCACCCCTCTGAACATCATTATCGGCTACAGCGAAATGATACTAGAAGAACCGGAGAAACAAGCGTCGATCATTCAAGACACTTCACGCATCCATGTTGCCGGCAAGCACCTGCTAAATATTATCGATAAGATCCTAGAGCTAAGTAAAATTGAAGAAGGTCAATGGCAGACCAATTTAGACGACATTTTCGTCTCAAAACTAATCCACGAAATCGCCTTTTTGGCCACCCCTCTGATGCTCAAGCAGAATAACCAATTAGACTTTGTTTGGCAGTTTAAAGAACCAGAAAAACAGGCTAATTTTTCAGTTTTGGCTGACAAACAGATGCTCATTCAAGTATTTATCAATCTATTGAGCAATGCGGCAAAATTTACAGAGTCAGGAAGAGTATGTTTCAGAATTGATGAAATCGAACTTGAAAACGGCCGCAAAATGGCACAGTTTGAAGTGGCAGACACAGGCAAGGGGATTGATCCGGAATTTCTACCATTCATTTTTAATCCATTCCAGCAAGAGGAAGATAGTTTTGCACGACAACACGAAGGAACAGGGTTAGGGTTGGCGATTTCGAAAGAGATGGTTGAACAAATGGATGGGGAAATTTCGGCCCGGAATAACCAAGATGGCGGGGCTACGATTAGAATTTTGTTGCCAAAAGTGGGCGAAGCAGGATCAGGTTAATTTCTAGATCAAGTCTTGTTATCGGCCCACATCTTTGCCCTAATCTACTGAGCCCAGCCAGGCATACCATGATCAAAGTTGTAGTAAAAATCCTGCAGTGGCAGTCTGAAATCTAAAACATCTTTCTGCACAGACTTTGTGTCCTCACCTTTCACGAGAACGCGTGCCATAAATTCAGCGATCGTCGCCATATCCGCTTCACGCATGCCCAAGCGGGTCACTTCAATTGTGCCAATACGCAAGCCAGACGGCCGATCCCAATCCTCCGGCTGGTCACCTGGAATCAGATTTTTGTTGGTCACGATATTTGCCTCGGCCAAACGATGGGCCACTTCAAGGCCACCACCAAATTGGCGTACATCAGCAATCACTTGATGAGACTCTGAGTATCCGCGACTGGCACCCAACACCCGAATTCCCCGTTCTTCCAATGCCTTGGCCAACGCTTTAGAATTTTTAACGATCTGCCCCATATAAAACTGACCGTACTCAACCATTTCTGCGGCCGCCACCGCCAAGGCTGCTACCCGATTCACTTGATGGGTAGCCACTAAAACAGGAAAGACAGCATCCGTTAGCGCTTCTGTCAGATCCGGATCATTCCACATAAGCATGCCTGACTGCGGGCCGCTAAACGTCTTTCCGGCCGAGCCTGTCAGGATAACGGCCCCCTCGTTCAGTGGATCTTGAAACTGTTTGCCTGCAATCAACCCAGCCTGATGGGCACCATCAAATATAAATTTCCCACCCCACTCATCACAGATTTTGCTCATTTCACGAACGGGCAAAGGGAAGAGGGTCATTGACATCCCCATCACCACAATTTTTGGCTGAACCTGGCGGCCTAGCTTAGCAAATTCATCAAGATCAACCTCAAGCGTCTCCGGGTTGTACGGGATATCTACAATGTTTAATCCGCGAAACCCGGCCGGACCATCGTGACGATTGCTTGAGTGACCGCCAAACGGTTGCGACGCGGTCATAACGGTGTCACCCGGTTCGGTCAATGCATGGTAGACGGCCAAATTGCCCAACATGCTCCCCATCAACCGATGATCAGCGTAGTTGCAGCGAAACGCGGTCTTGAGCAGTTCTACACACAGCGCTTCAACCTCGTCGATATGCTGCGTGCCTGCAAACCAGCGGTTCACCCGGCCGATGTGCCCCTCAGCCGCCCGTGTTCCGATTTCGGATGAAAGCAATCGACGGACAGTTGGGCTTGTCGGGGCTTCAGGGGCCAGTAGATTTAGGCAGCTTTTCCCACGCCATTCTGCATTCCGATCTACCGCTTTAACCACTTCCCCCGCCCACTCCCGTGGGGATTCGGTCAAATTCATAATCGCTCTAGCATTTGCTAAAGCATCCACATCATGGACTTCAAACGTGCTCATTTTTTCTCCTTTGATTAGCCAAAAGCGATTGCCCCTTGGCTTTAAATCAAGCTCTCTGCTACTGCGTTTCTTCTAAAAATTTCACGAGTTGACGCGACGCCGACTCTAAATGCTCAACCAAAACCGCCTTCGCTCGATGAACATCTCCATGTCGACAGGCATCTAGAAGCTCCCGATGCTCACGCTGTGACACCTCTTGGTAGTTCATCCCCTCTAGATAAACGATCAAATAGCGGGCAACATTGATGTGCAACGCCTGAATCCATTCGATCATGCGGGGCATATCGGCCGGGGCATACAGCGTGGCATGAAAAAGCCAGTTCAGCTCACCCCACTTCTCTATTTTTTCTTCTTGGTCGATGGCGGTCAGCAGTTCCTCTGCTTCAGTCAAATTGCGAATCGTTAGGTTGGGGATGGCTCTCTCTAACGCGGCCGGTTCAAGCGCAATCCGCATGGTGTAAATCTCCTCCGCTTCTTTGGGCGAAAGCACAGACACGGCCGCCCCTTTGTTTGGCACAAACGTTACTAACCCCTCAGCTTTTAATTGAAACAAAGCCTCCCGCACAGGGATTTTGCTGATGCCAAACTTCGCTGCAATATCATCTTGGCGTAATGGCTTTCCGCTTTTAAGACGGCCGTTGAGGATTTCCCCCCGTATTTCGGCCGCAATCTGCTCGGTCGTTAACTTAGGTTTTTTATTTGAATCATTCATTTTATACGATAATCGAATTTATAACATATCGTATACGATCTTGCCAGCTTTGTAGCCATCAACCCGGTCCATTTAGAAAAAGCCTTGGCACTCATTCACAAGTCTAAAGAAGGTCTTGGTCTTTTCAGGCAGCTTTTATTTTTTCTAAAAACATAGGGCTCAACACGTGGCATAGCCAACAGCCATGAGGACTCATGGGTTTTGACAACCAAGTTTTTACTCCTCTAAAATCTAAAATAATGATTCACAAGCTAAAACATTTGTGGTTATACGGACCGGCCGATCTTGACTCAGCAGATTTGCGTGGGGTTTTGTACATATACCGAATTTATCTAATCGGATATGCTCTCTCAATAATAAACCTAGCGTTTGGCCATTTGGCCATGCCGCCATCTGCACTCCCAGCTTTTTATTGGGCCAGCGGCTTTGTCTTTCTAACTTTAATTTGTGGAGGTGTGCTTCTTTATAAACAAGCTTGGAAAGCGGCGATTATTCTCGTTTTTAGCATCACATGGGTTTCAATCAATGGGGTCGCCCTTTTTTTTCGAGGGGTACAAGATCCAATCATAGGACTCCACATCCCTGTATTAATTGGGGTCGCTTATTACTTTGATTTCAAACGGAGCCTGACGATTTTAGTTGCAGATTTAGTTGTATTAAGTGGAATTACCTTTATTCATGAAATGGAGTTTATCGAGGGGATGCCCACCTCAATGTTTTCTCAAAGTGGTGATTTGTTTTATTGGACAGTCACCTTTTTAGCGGCCGGTGCGATCATATTTTTGTCAACTCAACGAGCCAATGATGCCAAGGCTGATGTCGAAATAAAGAACCAAATGTTAGCTGAGCAGCGTGCAGCTCTAGAGATTCACAAATCTAATTTAGAGCAGCTCGTTCTTGATCGGACAGAGCAGTTGGAATGGGCAAAAAACAAAGCTGAAAAGGCCAATAATGCAAAATCAACATTTCTAGCAAAAATGAGTCACGAGCTACGGACACCTCTGAATATCATCATTGGCTACAGCGAAATGATCTTAGAAGATCCTGAAAAGCAAGAAACTGTGCAAAAAGATACCACGCGGATTCATGCAGCCGGCCAGCACCTGCTAAATATCATCGATACGATTCTAGAGTTAAGCAAAATTGAAGAAGGGAAATGGCAGGTGAACATCGAAACTGTTCACGTGCCTAACCTGATGGAGGAAATCGCATTTTTGGCAATCCCACTAATGCAAAAGCAAAACAATCAGCTTGATTTTGTTTGGAATTTAAAAGAGCCAGCAAATAGGTCTGAGCTCTCCATTTGGGCAGATAAACAAATGTTGACCCAAGTGTTTATCAATCTTTTAAGCAATGCTGCGAAATTTACACATTCCGGAAATGTCTCGATTCATATTAGTAACACCGATCTACAGGATGGTCGCCAAATGGCTGTTTTTGAAGTCTCGGATACCGGCAAAGGGATCAATCAAGCGTTTCTGCCACACATTTTTAGTCCATTTCAGCAAGAGGAAAATAGCTTTGCACGGAAACATGAGGGGACAGGATTAGGCTTGGCCATTGCCAAAGAAATGATCAACCAGATGAATGGTAAAATTTCGGCCGAAAACAACAAACATGGAGGGGCAACCTTTAAACTGTTGTTGCC
>JAHDEB010000260.1:1575-7705 GCA_020629055.1 Chloroflexota bacterium | reverse complement strand
GCCGTTAGGGATGGGTTGTCTGTCAGTCGGAGGTCTTGTCGGAACCAGTGGATTGTGAGTGTCATGGTGATCGGTGGCCTTTGGCCCTGTAATCGGTAGGTCGGTTTTCGTAGTCCGCTACTGACCTACCGAATAGCGAAGCGGACTGTTTACTGGCCTACCGGCCACGCCATTGATTGTTGCGCATATTTTCTTGAGCGAGTCTGGCTGTTTCAGCAATGTGTTCTGCGCCCGAAGTGAACAAATTATAGACATGGATGGACGAAAGTGGGAAAAAACTTGCGCCCTGTATATGTTTTGTACAGCTTTACTTGTCAGGCTTATTTTGCCATTAAAAATGGAGTTTTTTAGCCGTGGGCTTTCCAAATGCAGGGCTCGAGCTTAAAGTTTTGAAAAACCGCTTCAAATGTTGGAGGGGCTGCAGGCGTATGGGCCAAAATGGATTGATTGCTCGGCCTGCGTGTGAATTGCCCCCTTCGTGATGGGATCGCTCCATCAAACAAGATACAATCGGCCGAAATAACTTTTGCTAAAGGAAAAAGAAATGCGCAATTTTGAGCTCGAGAAATTTTTTGCAGAGTGGGAATTTAAAGCCAAATATCATATGACGGCGTCGGACTTGGAAAGTTGGACGGTGAAGGAAATTCTAGAGCTTGATGGCTCGGCCGAATCTGATTTAGACAACATGTGGCTGGGGTACACTGAAGTGCGCGGTGGCCCTGAAGTGCGGCAGGCGATTGCCGAGACGTATGATACGCTTTCGGCCGACGATATTTTGTGCTTTTGCGGGGCCAATGAGGGGATCTATGCGACGATGCGCGGCCTGCTGCAAAAAGGGGATCATGCCATCGTTGTGGTGCCGAACTACCAGAGCCATGAAACGGTGCCACTAGAAATTTGCCAAGTGACCGGCGTGGTATTGCACGAAGAAAATGATTGGCGTATCGACATGGATGAGGTGCGAGCAGCGATCCGGCCGAATACGAAGCTGATGGTCATGAACTTCCCAAATAATCCAACTGGGGCGGTGATGCCGAAAGAAGATTTGGACACGCTCATCGCCATTTTGCGCGAGCACGGCATTTATCTGTTTAGCGACGAAGTTTTTCGGCTGATGGAGCTGGATGAAGCGGAC
This sequence comes from Chloroflexota bacterium, assembly GCA_020629055.1. GTDB lineage: Bacteria > Chloroflexota > Anaerolineae > Promineifilales > Promineifilaceae > WTJY01. Next base: position 6,570 of record JAHDEB010000260.1, on the reverse strand, counting down.
CGGATGCCGCAAATCGCTGATATTTACGAAAAGGGGATCTCGCTCAACGTGATGTCGAAGGCGTATGGGTTGCCCGGTCTGCGGGTCGGCTGGATTGCTTCAAAAGACGCTGAGGCCCTCCAGCTTATCGAAGATTACAAACATTATTTGTCGATGTGTAACTCCGCTCCGAGTGAGTTTATTACGACGGTTGCATTGCAAAACCGCGAGCCGATTCTGCATCGGAACCGTGAGTTAACCCGGACCAATCTAGCTCAGCTCGACACGTTTTTGGCCGATTATCCTGAGCTGTTTAGCTGGGTCCGGCCGAAGGGGAGCTGTATCGGCTTTGTCCGTTATTCGGGGGAAGAAGGGGTTGAATCGTTCTGCAAAACACTTCTCGTTGATCACGGTATCTTATTTTTACCGGCATCTCTATACCAATCAGAACTTTTGCATTTTAATGCCCAGCATTTCCGCATCGGCTTCGGCCGGGGGCAGGTGTTTAAAGATGGCATGGTCGCACTCCGGCAGGCGATCGAGTCTCGCTAGCAAAACTTTGCATTATCTCAGTTTGTCGATATAACAATTTTTCTAAAAAAAGACGGGTTGAGTTATAAACAGGACCCTTATACATTATGTCGTTTTTCACAATGGTAACTATTCATGCGTAAGTGCAATTGAATAATTACCCTACTAACTATCTCTATGTCAGAAAAACCGGTACTTGAGTTAAAAGGCATCACAAAACGCTTCCCTGGCGTTTTAGCCAACGATCATATTGATCTCACTTTGGGGAAAGGGGAGGTCCATGCGCTATTGGGTGAAAATGGTGCTGGCAAATCGACCCTTATGAATATTCTGTATGGCCTTTATCAGCCGACAGAAGGGGAAATCTTTGTGAATGGGGAGAAGGTTCAAATCGATTCTCCCAGCGACTCGATTGCGGCCGGCATCGGTATGGTCCACCAGCATTTTATGCTGATCCCCGTCTTTACCGTCACAGAAAATGTGATGCTGGGTGAAGAGGAAGTATCGGCCGGTGGGTTTCTAAAACGAAGAGAAGCCGCCAAAAAGATTACCGAACTCTCCAATCGCTTTGGGTTAGACGTTGATCCCAATGCGCTCGTCGGCGACCTGCCGGTCGGGGTGCAGCAGCGGGTTGAAATCATCAAGCTCCTTTATCGGGATGCGAACATCTTAATTTTTGATGAGCCGACCGCTGTTCTAACCCCGCAAGAAGCGGATAGCTTATTTGAGATTATGCAATTGCTGATCGACCAAGGAAAGTCGATCATCTTTATCACCCATAAATTGCGCGAAGTTCTAGATTATGCGGATCGAATCACGGTGATACGCCGAGGCAAGGTGATCGGTTCTACCGTCCCGGCCGAAGCAGATCCCGCAAAGCTAGCAGAGATGATGGTCGGCCGTGCGGTAGATCTCGATGTAGATCGGAATCCGCCACAAGTAGGCGAAGTGGTGCTCAGCGTCAAAGATCTACTCGTCGTGGATGACCAGGAACAAGCGGCCGTCGACCATGTTTCATTTGAACTGCATGCAGGCGAAATTTTAGGGGTAGCAGGCATTCAAGGGAATGGACAAACTGAACTTGTTGAAGCGATTACCGGCATGGGAAAAGTTGATGGCGGCACCATCACCCTGTTAGGCCAACCGGTCCAAAACAAACCACCCCGCTTTATTACCGAGCTAGGTTCGGCCCATATTCCTGAAGATCGTCAGCGTGACGGAGTTGTGGCGGATTTTCCAATTGTCGACAATCTCGCCCTGCAGTCTTACTACATGGAGCCGTTTTCAAAAGGGGTGATCATGCAAGAAGATGTGATGCGTGAAAATGCAACCAAGCTTGTGGAGCAGTTCGACGTGCGCACCCCTACCATCGACACCTCTGTCGGATCGCTTTCAGGCGGTAATCAGCAAAAGGTGATTGTCGCCCGAGAATTTACGCGAGATATTAAATTTTTAGTCGCAGCCCAACCAACCCGTGGTATCGATGTCGGATCGATCGAATATATTCATGGTCAAATCGTTGAAAAACGTGACGCTGGGGTTGCGGTTCTTCTCGTCTCTACCGAGCTAGATGAAGTCATGCAGCTGTCTGACCGGATCGCGGTTATGTTTGACGGCCGGGTCACGGCGATGGTCGATGCGCGTCAGGTCACGAAAGAGCAAGTTGGCTTGCTCATGGCTGGTACGACCGCTGAAGAACTGTTTGGAAAAGGGGAAACACAAAATGACTGATAACAACAAATCGTCTGAGCCACAACCTAAGCCGGATAGCGGTCAAACCCTCATTGATGAGTTGAATAAAACGATGGACGGTGGGGTATGGCAAAACTCTTTGCGTTCTGCCCTTTATCCGATCTTGGCCGTATTTACCGGCTTAGTCATCGGCGGCATTTTTATCGCTTTAACCACGGAAGAAGTGTATGCGGCCTTTCGTGAATCGATTTTTGCCGGTTTAGGTGAATCATGGCGCACCATTGCGGTCGCTTATCGTGCGTTATTCGTGGGTGCAATCGGCAATCCGGCCGAAATCGCAGCGGCGATCGGCGCAGCAGATTGGGTCGCATTCCAAGATGCGATCGACCCGTTCCTCGAAAGCCTAGTCACCTCAACACCACTCATCTTTGCAGGATTGGGGGTTGCGTTAGGCTTTCGTACCGGTCTATTTAATATCGGTGCTGAAGGACAGCTCTTTATCGGCGCAACGACAGCCACTTGGGTCGGCTATACATTTACCGGCCTTCCAGCCATCATCCATATTCCGCTGGCGCTGCTGGCCGGTTTCATCGGCGGTGGCCTTTGGGGTTACATCCCCGGCTGGCTAAAAGCCAAAACCGGCGGACACGAAGTCATCAACACGATTATGATGAACTTCATCGCCATTCGACTGGTCGAATGGCTGTTGCGCACCCGCATGCAAGACCCTGAATCACAAAACCCGATTAGCCCGTTTATCGCAGACAGTGCATTTTTGCCCTCACTGCCATTTAGCCGCTTCCATATCGGTTTCTTTATCGCTTTGATTTTCGCATGGCTCACTTGGTGGTACCTGTTCCGCACAAAGTGGGGATTTACCCTGCGCACCGTCGGCACGAACCCCAATGCGGCCCGCTATGCGGGGATGAACATTGTGCGGGCGACCGTCACAGCGATGTTTTTATCAGGCGGTTTGGCCGGATTAGCGGGTGCAAATGAAATTTTAGGCTTAAACCATCGATTGGTTGCATCCTTTACCTCCGGCATCGGCTTCGACTCAATCGCGCTAGCCCTGCTGGGTAAAAACCACCCTGTCGGCGTGGTGCTAGCCGCCATCTTGTTTGGTACGTTGCGCAACGGGGCGACCCAAATGCAGCTCGACGCGGGAATCCCCATCGACATTATTTCGATCGTTCAGGCGCTTGTTTTGGCGTTTATCGCTGCCCCTGCCATTGTCCGCACCATCTATCGTTTGCGAGACACCGGCGATGATGGGCAACTGGTCACGAACTCTTGGGGATAAACCGGTAGGGAAAGTAATCGGTACTCGGTAGATCAGTGAGACTTCACCGACCGCCGAATACTGAATACCGACCACCGAAAACTAATATTATGACTGCTTCAACTTTAAATACAGCAACAACTCAACCACCTACCTTCAGAAACTATTTTAACCGCCAACGGATCTTGGGAATCGTTTTCCTCCTCCTAGCATTTGGTATCTGGTATATCTTTGCACAAGGATTAGGGGACATTGCCGAAAGCAAAGAGATCGACGTTTCTGAAGTTATTACAACCTTTAAGCTACCCTTGTCGAGCCAACCGGGTGATCTTTTTAACTGGGAGCTTTCAAGTTCACCCGTTTTGACCGTTTTGGCGATGGCGGCCGCATTTTTGGGCGGTGTGCAGCTTTGGCGCGGTTTCGGCCGCTATGCAAACTGGGTGTTGGCCATCGTCATCGGTCTGTTTATCTTCGCGTTTCTAACATGGGGGGCGGCCGGCAAATCGCTCAACCTAGGCGGTTTACTTTCCGCTACGCTGGTACGTGCCGTACCGATTACCTTGGGCGCCATGTCCGGCATCTTGTCCGAACGGGCAGGGATCGTCAATATCGCCATCGAAGGGATGATGTTGACCGGCGCGATGGTCGGTGTGTTTGCCGGTAGTATCGCCAAATTATGGCTCCCAGACTCTGTCTTTGCCGGCATGCTCGAAGAAAAAGGGCTGCTTATTTTAGGACTATGTTTTGGGCTTGTCTGTGCGATGTTAGCAGGTATGCTGCTCTCAGCCGTGCATGCGGTGCTATCGATCCGGTACAAAATCAATCAGATCGTTTCCGGGACGGTCATCAATATTTTTGCGGTTGGGTTCACCAGCTATTTGTCGGCCCGTTTTCTGCAAAAATACCAAGAATACAATAACCCCGGCACCTTTCGTCCGTTTGAATTGCCGATTTTAAGCGACATTCCGATACTCGGTCCGATCTTCTTCCGACACAACATATTTGTCTACTCGATGTTTATCATCATTATTGTGCTGCATATCGCCCTCTATTACACCCGTTGGGGATTGCGTCTGCGCTCTGTAGGTGAACACCCGAAAGCGGCCGACACGCTGGGGATCAACGTGATCCGCACCCGCTGGATGGCGGTCCTACTTTCAGGGGCAATGGCCGGTTTTGCCGGTGGCTATTTCACCCTTGGCTCTGTCCCCCGCTTTGATGAGGGGTTAACGGCCGGCCGTGGCTTTATCGGTTTGGCGGCGATGATCTTTGGCAACTGGAACCCGATCGGCTCGTTTGGGGCCAGTATCCTGTTCGGTTTTACAGACGCATTGCAGACAAAGCTGGCCATTCTCAAGCTCCCGATCCCCTCAGAATTTTTACTGATGATTCCATACATCGCCACGATGGTTATCTTGGCCGGTGTCGTCGGTAAAGGGCAGATGCCAGCGGCCGACGGGCAGCCGTATGACAAAGAATAGGGGATATGGGGAAGTGGATAGATATTAGAT
>JAHDEB010000260.1:0-1475 GCA_020629055.1 Chloroflexota bacterium | reverse complement strand
GACACCCAACATCTAAACATGAAAATTGACACACAAAGACGCACCGTTTCTTTGAACGTTCGTGAACCTAATTTTTATAACAATCCATACCCCTACTACGAAGAGCTGCGTCAGAAGACCCCGGTTTTTTATTGGGAAGACTATAAAAAATGGACGTTTGTGAATCACAAAGATGTAAACGCCATTTTGCGAGACAGGCGCTTCGGCCGTCAAATTTCCCACGTCGTTCCGGCCGACTCAGATCTCATTCGGAAACCACGACCCGAACTGCAACCGTTCGACCACGCAGAAAAGTTTTCGCTACTAAACCTAGAGCCGCCCGATCACACCCGACTGCGTGGCCTGGTGCAGAAAGCGTTTATGTCACGCCAAATCGAGCGGTTACGGCCGCGGATCGAAGCATTGGCCCATCACTATTGTGACGAAGTGGCAGACAAAATCGCGGCCGATGGAGAATGTGACCTCAAAACGGTTTTTGCCACCCCGATTCCGGTCATTGTAATTGCCGAAATGCTGGGTGTCCCCACCGAAATGTCATCTCATCTGCTCGACTGGTCCCACCGGATGGTCAAGATGTATGAGCCATCTTGCACGGCCGAAGATGAAAAACGTGCGGTTAACGCGGCTCAAGATTTCTTTGCCTATTTGTCCGGCTTTGTCGGTGAACGGCGTAAAAATTTGCAGGATGATTTAATCTCTCATCTCATTTCAGTCGAAGAAGAGGGAGAAAAGCTCACTGAGCATGAGTTGATCTGCAACGTCATCGTCTTGCTGAATGCGGGGCACGAGGCGACGGTTAATGTGGTTGGGAATGGGGTCAAGGCGCTTTTGCAAAATCGTGAGAAATGGGATCAATGGCTGGCTGATCCTACGCTGGCAAAACCGGCCGTTGATGAGCTCATGCGCTACGACACCCCGCTCCATATTTTTGATCGCTGGGTATTAGAAGATTTAGAATACAACGGCCAATTTTTCAAAAAAGGGACTGAAGTGTCACTCGTTTTAGGGGCTGCGAACCGGGACCCGGCCGTATTTGATCGGGCAGATGAAATTGTGCTTGATCGGCCGAAAAATCTACACGTCTCGCTGGGCGGCGGCGTTCACTTTTGCATCGGCGCCCCGTTAGCTAAATTAGAGCTGCAAACGTCTCTACCCATTCTCATGTCTAGATTTCCAAATATGCAGCTGACAGAGACCCCCGTCTATGCAAATAGCTATCATTTTCACGGTCTAGAACGATTGATGGTGAGTAACGCGAATTAACGCTCCGCACGTTGACGATGTTCCTCAACTTTTAAGACACTTTATCCATACTTTTCTAAAAATCTGTCTAAATCTAGTAGCTCGTTGAAGCGGGCTTCTAGGGTCGGCCGATCCCAATCCCACCATGCGATTTGTAGCAGTGTTTCAGCCACATGATCTGGGAACCGCTGTTTAACCGGTTTGGCCGGAACCCCCACCGCAATCGTGTACGG
>JAHDEB010000259.1 GCA_020629055.1 Chloroflexota bacterium | reverse complement strand
AAAACTCCCTGTCACTCATCCATTTTTATGGGTAGCGGCAGGGAGTCGACCCATAACCTACTGCACTCCCACACTGGCAACGATTATTTCACTTGGCTGAAAAGCCAGCTCCCCAAAACTACCGCCTACATCGATGGCGTATCTGGTCATCCTTTCCTCCCGAATCACCGTAGAATGCATATCGGTTTATCAAACTGGACCAACCTGTTGGCAACATGTCGCTCGCTGATTGAATACGTTTGGTTTAGGGAAAAAGACACTACTTTAGGGTAATAACAAATATCTCGATCCCGCATATAATACCGTTAATGATTCGCTATAGAGAAGACCTCAGCTTCCAACTATTAATCTTATACCTGCTATTTGTCGCTTCGATCCTGATCTTGGCGCTTATTTTTTACAGAAGGGAGACGAGTCGTTTATTCAATGAGGTGAAAGAATCTGATTTAAGTTTGGCTCAAGCGGTGGCTCTCGAAACGGATGACATTTTTTTGAGAGCTCAGCATGCATCGCTTTCGTTTGCACAAATGCCGGCCGTGGTTGAATCAAACGAAAGCCAAATGGAAGCGATGTTTATCGCAGGGTCTGCATCCCGACAAGATGTTAACCGCATTTCAAGGCTGTCTAAAGTTGGGGTGATGCAATACCATTATCCATCCAATATTAATGTTAATATCGGTCAAGATTTTTCGTTTGAACCTTATTATCAAGAAGCTCTGGCCCAAAATGAGCATGTTTTTTCTAGAGCGATCTTATCGCCTCAAAGCGGTAAGCCGGTCATTGTTAGTGCCTCTCCTGTTTTTAAGCATGGGGAATTTGATGGGGTCGTTACCATCAATTTTGAGCTGTCTAACCTGTCAGACAGCTTGTTTTCAATTAACCAACAACGATCGATCAATAACCGAGTCAACATCATGGTCATTGACCATCAGGGAAGGATCATGGCTCAATCAAAGGTGGGCAAGCTGCTCCTTCCCATTATGATAAATGGAGAAGTTGTTGTCCCTCATCAGCAAGAATCTGTGATTGCGACTGATGAAGATGGCGTTGAGTGGCTTTACACCTTCGCACCAATCCCAAGCGTTAACTGGATGGTGGTTGTCCAGCACCAAACCCAACTCGCATTTTCCTCTCTGGAAAGTTACCAACGGGGCCTTATTATTGCGATGATTCTTTTCGGCTGTGGGACTCTTCTCTTCTGGACCTTCTTATCAAAACGTGTCATTCGCCCGTTAGAAAGATTGACTCATTATGGAGAAAACATTAGCGTTCGAGTCTCTGACGAATATCCGGTGGCATCAGAAATCTTGGCACTTCGAGATAGAAGTGATCAGTTGGGACGCTTAACGGAAACATTATTAACTGCGGAACAAGGGGTGCGACGTCGTTTAGCAGAGCTAACTACATTAAATAAAACCAGTACAGCTGTATTATCAACTTTAGATATGCAGAAAGTTGTTGATACGGTCTTAGATGAAATTCAACGGCTTCTACAAGTACGCCAATGTGCACTTTTTGCTTTAGACTCGGCCGGGACAAGACTGAGCAGTGTCGCCAGCCGCGGGCTTTCCACCGATTATGAGGTTTATCTAAACCAAACTGGAATCTCGATTCAATCTCCCCCATTTGTGGCTATCTCAACCAATAACATCGTTCAAGTCTCTGATGTTCAAGTTGATGAATATTCTCATCTGCAACGACTGGCTCAAATTGGCGGGTTCAGATCACTTTTGGCGATCCCGCTTATTAGCCTTCATGAACAACCGATGGCACTGGTCATTTATCGGCCGGATGTGCACCAATTTAGCCAACAGGAGATCAATCTGGCAAAGAACTTTGCCAATCATGCTGCAATCGCACTTGAACATGCGAAGTTATTCCGGATGACCGACACAGAGCTACAAAAGCAGGTTAGTTTTTTAAGCGCCCTCAACCAAGTCGGCCATTCGGTGAGTCAATCTTTAGTAATTGACGAAATCCTACAAAATACGATCGATGCGGTTTTTCATGTAACCCCTAGTGAGTCTTGCTGGATCTTTTTGTGTCCAGAATTTGAATCAAAGCTGCTCTTACGAGCTCAGCGGGGCTTGCCTGACCGTATATTGGATGAGTTAGACGAGATAGGTGGCATCATTCAAGAAAGTGTTGTGAACTATGTTTTTGACAGCAATAAGCCGCTGGGGCTGAGTTATGAAAATGCAGCTCAGGCAGGTCTTCAAACATCTGATTTAATGATTGCAGGGAATGATTGGCGTTGGTTAGCTGCGGTACCGCTCAAAGCGAAAGACACAGCGATAGGTGTGCTTGGGATGATGTCCCAAGAAGATCAAGCCTACAGTGAAACTGAAATTAATCTGCTCGAGGCGATCGGGGATCAAATTGCCATCGCCGTGGTCAATGCGCGCCTTTACCGGCGTAGCCGTGAAATGGCAACGGTTGAAGAGCGTAACCGAGTGGCAAGAGAAATCCACGACACGCTGGTCCAAAGTTTGACCGGAATTTTGATCCATTTACAAGGGGCACAGCGGTTCGAACGCAAAAACCCTAAACAGGCGGCTGAAAGCATCAATGATGCCTTGGCCTTGGCCCATGAGAGCATTCGTGAGGCACGTCGATCTGTGCTAAATTTAAGGCCCCTAGCTCTAGACACTTTAACCTTAGATCAAGCAATTGAAAGTCAATTAAAGCGCGTGGCGGTTGAAGAGGGGCTCGAAGCCAAATTTATTTTGGATGGCATTCCCAGCTCTATGGGCAATGATATAGAACAACATCTGTATCGAATCAATCAGGAGGCACTAACCAATATAAAACGACACGCAAATGCGACTAAAGTTGAAATCAAGCTAAACTATAAACCAGACGAAATTGTCTTAACGATTTTAGACGACGGGGTTGGAATCGATGAAACGAAGAGTAGCCGAAATAAAAGTAGCCAATCACTACAAGGGTTTGGGCTAATGGGTATTCAAGAGCGTGTTCGTTTAGTAGGGGGTCAGGTCTTGATTAATCATCCCTCTAGGAAAGATTGGAACAATGGAACAGAAATTAAGGTGGTTATTCCCACATGAGTAAAGTTATTCAAGTTTTGTTAGTTGATGACCATCCTGTTGTTCGCCGGGGCTTAGCGGCCGTCTTGGATGCGGAGGAGTATATCGAAGTAATTGGTGAAGCAAGCGATGGATATGAAGGGGTAACGCTTACTCAAAAGCTCAGGCCCGATGTTGTCTTGATCGATCTCAAAATGCCTCAACTAGATGGCGTCGGAGCCATTCGTAAAATTCTATCGGTTAACAAAAATGTCAAAATCATCATTTTAACTTCCTATGCGGATGACAAACATATTTATGAAGGGATTGCAGCGGGTGCCAAAGGATATTTGTTAAAAGATGCACCCCCAGATCGCTTGGTAGAAGCGGTGCGTGCGGCTGATAGAGGGGAGTCACTATTAAGCCCGGAAATCGCGGCCCGTATTCTTGATCAGTTTTCAAGCATGATCAATCAATCTCCTTCAGACGATTCGACTCAAAAACCGTTGGCGGCCGGCATTCGAGACATACCAGCCCTCACAAAACGTGAACAAGAAGTTCTCGCGCTTCTTGGCCGGGGAGCCCGTAATCGTGACATCGCCAACCAGCTCGTTATCGTTGAAACAACAGTTAAAATCCATTTACGCAATATTTTTAGCAAACTAAATGTTAGCAACCGAACCGAAGCGGTTTTAGTTGCAAAAGAGCTGGGTTTACTAAATTAATTCGCATCTTTTATCATCTCAATTTTGACTAAAGTTTATATAAAACGGGCCTATTTTTCCTACAAACTTTCCCTTCGTGCGTCTAATGTGCGTTATAAACTTTTTGTTATTATTCAGCGAACTTTGAAAAGATAAGCTAAAAACAGGGCCAATCTGGTGCAAATAGTGGGGGTGCTGAATAGAAACTGTGACTCTAATTGGGGATGGAGAAGTTATGCAAAACATTCCAAAATAAGTTTCCTCAACACCAAAAGAAATAGAGCTCCCTACTACTTTCTTAATACTTTAGTAGTAGTTCTATAAGGAATGCCGCCATTTTTGCCACAAGAGTTTGTTCAAAGTTACTACTTCGGAAGGATTTTTTTTGTTGAAAATCCACTATTCTTAATCCAAGTTAAGCTAGCTAGAAGAAAACCGGATTGTTAACTTGATAGTGTTTCAAAAATTATTTTTAGGAGAAAGGATCAGATGAAAAACATTTTTTTCAAAAATGCATTGTTCATTGGAGCGTTCGCAGCTTTGATGATGCTTGTGGTGGCTTGCCAACCGCAAACAGTAGAAGTGGTCAAAGAAGTTGAGGTGACACGAGTTGTCACAGAAACGGAAACCATTGTCGAAGAAGTTGAAGTCGTCAAAGAGGTTGAAGTCGAAGTTGTTAAGGAAGTCGAAGTTGAAAAAATCGTCGAGGTTGAAGTTGCACCAAGCAACGGACAAAATTCTCTGATTATTTCTACCGCTTCGACTGGTGGAACCTATTACCCTGTTGGCGTGGCACTCTCAACTTTAACCAATGTGAAACTAGGTAACTCCGGCATTCAAATGAACGCGATTAGTTCTGCAGGTTCTGGTGAAAATGTGCAATTATTGAAAAATAAAGAGGCTGATTTAGCTATTTTGCAAGGTCTGTTTGGCGCAATGGCGTGGCAAGGTAAAGGTCGCTATGAAGGTGCACCAGAACAAGAAATGCGCTCAATCACAATGCTTTGGGAAAATGTAGAGCATATTGTTGTTGATGCAGAATACGCAGTAACAGGAAATATCAGCGACCTTGATACCCTTAAAGGCGAAGCCTTTTCTATCGGTAAGCGAGGGTCAGGGACAGAAACTTCAGGTACCGTTATTTTAAATGCGCTAGGTTATGACATTGACAATGATTTTGTTCCTGAGCGTGTTGGTTATTCAGAATCATCAGCTGCCCTACAAGACGGCCGTATTGCGGGAATGAACACCCCAGCAGGCCCTCCAGTTTCGGCCGTGACCCAAGCATTCGCCACCTTGGGTAGTGATGAGATCTCTCTCCTTGAGTTCACTGAAGAGCAAATCGAACAGGTTAACTCAGAATTTCCGGTATGGAGCCGCTACGTTATTCCCGCAGGCACCTACCCTGGCCTGGATGTTGATATCAACACCATTGCTCAACCGAACTTCTTAGCCGTACATCCAGACCTCGATGAAGAAACTGTGTATCAGATCACCAAGAACATCTATGAAAACTTAGATTTCCTCGTAAATATTCACAAAGCGACCGGTGCGATGAGCCTTGAGCGCGCAATTGTTGGTCTGCCGGTGCCATTGCATCCGGGTGCAGTTCGTTATTATCAAGAAATGGGTGTCGAGGTTCCTGCAGAATTAATCGGAGACTAGTACAAAGGGGCATCAATAACCAGCAAGTTTCAACGTGGTTCACCCCTTTGTATAGGGTACTGCACGTCAATTGAACCATGCTGGGACTTACGCCGCGCACTACTAGCCATTCATTCTGTCTAATTGATTGGATGCAATTTAGAGGTGGGACTCAATTGCATCCATAAAGTTGGTGGAAGGTGATTCAAGCTTTTCACCAACTTTTTTTACCTTGCTTACTTCGGTTAACCAGCTACGACACGGGGTTGGTTAAATACTTTGACACAGAAATTTAGGGAAATTTAGGAGTTTGAGATGGATACCACTCCAGAATTAGAACAAGAAATAGGGGCTGAATCAGAAGCCACAGTTCGGAATTTAGACAACAATGTTTTAGGGAAAGTCGTCTACTGGTTGGCAATCACAATTGCTATATTCCATATTTGGGTAAATAATTTCAGCTTGATGAGCGAGCTATGGCGCAATGCCATTCATATGGGCAGCCTAGGGGCCCTAGGGTTCTTGCTTTATCCCGGCTGGAAGAAAGGGGGGCTAAAATTTGGACTCATCATGGACATCGTCCTTGCGATTGTTGTCTTTACCTGCTCAATGTACCTCGTGTTTTTCGAAGATGCACTTCACGCTCGGAATGAAGTCACGATTTTGCCCGATCTAATCTTTGCCGGAATCACGATTGTGCTTGTTTTGGAGCTAGCACGCAGAACGGCCGGTCCTGTCATCCCCATTTTAGGTGTCACGTTCATGTCATACGTTTTGTGGTGGGGCAGCAAAATATCCGGCATGTTTTATTTTCGGGGCATGACCGTTCCCCGCGTGCTTTACAGAATGTACTTTACCGACGAAGGGCTGTTTGGGCTAACGGCTTCAATTTCATCCACCTTCGTTTTCATGTTTATTCTTTTCGCATCTTTTTTGCTGAAGTCCGGTGGTGGTGACTTTATTATCAACCTCGCCCAAAAAATGACCGGCCGCATCAAAGGAGGCCCTGGTTTAGTTGCGGTATTTGGTTCAGGCTTAATGGGCACCATCTCAGGTTCGGCCGTAGCAAACACCGTTTCTACCGGTTCAATTACAATTCCAATGATGAAAAAAGCAGGGTTTGACCCGGACTTTGCAGGTGGCGTTGAGACGGCCGCTTCAACCGGTGGGCAGCTCATGCCCCCCATTATGGGGGCGGGGGCGTTCATTATGGCCCAATGGACCGGTCTACCTTACTCCACAATCATTGGCGTCGCATTTTTGCCTGCCATCATGTACTTCGCAACGGTTGGGTTTTTTGTCTACCAAGAAGCCAATCGAAAAGATGTCGGCCATTTAGAAGAAACCAACAGCGACTCCGTTGGCAAAATCTTGCGTGATGGTATCCACTTCATGGTCCCGATCGGCGTATTGGTAGGTATGCTAATTGCCGGTTATACCCCAACTTATTCGGCCGGTTTCGCGATCATCGCAGTGGTCATTAGCTCATGGTTTAGCGCCAATCATAAAATGTATCTAAAAGATGTTTTGGATGCACTTGCCCAAGGAACCCGAAACATGGTGACAACAGGTATTATGCTCATCGCGGCCGGTTTAATCGTAGGGTCAATTAACCTTTCAGGGATCTCCATCGTCTTTTCACAAGTTATTGTTGATCTTTCTGGCGGCATCTTAATTTGGGCGCTCATTCTTATCGCACTTGCATCGCTCCTGTTGGGGATGGGGCTCCCCGTAACCGCCGCCTACATCATGCTCGCAGTTTTGGCAGCACCCGCTTTACAAAGCATGGGTGTTTCTCTACTTGCGGCGCATATGATTATCTTTTGGCTTTCACAAGACTCAAACGTAACACCGCCAGTCTGTTTGGCCGCCTATGCCGCTTCAGGCATTGCACAAGCATCCCCGATGCGAACGGGTATCGCCGCTTGGAAGATTGCGAAAGGGCTGTATGTGATGCCGGTGCTATTCGCATACAGTCTTCTGATTGACGGCACTTTTATCCAACAGCTCGACGTCTTTATTTTTGGGCTAATGGGATTGTTCGTATTCTCGGCCGTGTTTACAGGCTATCTTTTCCGCTCGCTTCATATGATCGAGCGTATATTACTTCTTTCGGTAGCCGCGTTGCTGTTATGGCCGACCTTCATCGCACACATTGTGGGCCTAATCATTTTGGTTGCCGTATACGTATATCAAACACGTTTCGAGCCGCCATTTGCACTTCCTCAAACGTCGATAACATAAATAAAAAGTGACTGTACAGGTGTCTGGGTTTGCTCCCCTCTCCCACCGGGAGAGGGGCTGGGGGTGAGGGGCTGAACGAAGTTCAGCTTAAGCCCAACCTTGTTGGGCCGTCCACC
>JAHDEB010000258.1 GCA_020629055.1 Chloroflexota bacterium | reverse complement strand
TTCCCCGATGCGGCAGCGCCAGTTTCGGCCGATGATTTTATATCCGCTTGCTTCTAAGTGAGTGGCGGCTACCCCTTCTCCCCAAGCTCCTAATTTCTTCCGTGAATCGCTCATCCCCTAATTAAAGACCAGAAGGTTGGTTTAGACCAGACAGGTTTTCTGCAAAATTCTCGTAAAAAGAAAAAGTTGCTGATAAACCTGTCTGGTCTTTTGAATACGCTACGATTTCATCGCCGGAATGTAAAGCTGTTCAGTGTACTCTTTGACCATACGGCGCATGCTGAATTTCGCCCCGTTTGACCGGATCGATTCTTTCATGAGCTGTACCCATCCGCGTGGGACACCATCCCGGTCACGGTCGTAGTAAAGAGGGACAATTTCTTGCTCTAGCAGTTGATACATTGATTCTGCATCGGCCGCGTCTTGTTCATCCGGGTCGTCATAATCGATCCCTTCGCCAATCGCCCAACCGTTGGCACCGTTGTACCCTTCAACCCACCAACCGTCTAAGATAGACATGTTCGGCACGCCGTTTAGGGCCGCTTTCATGCCGCTGGTGCCGCTGGCTTCGCGCGGCCGACGAGGGGTGTTTAACCAAATGTCTGACCCTTGTTTTAGGTAACGGCCCATGTGCATATCATAATCTTCAAGAAATGCGATGCGGCCGCCCCAGTCGTGGGATTTTGCGATGTTGTAAATTGTTTGAATCAGATGCTTCCCTGGATCATCGGCTGGATGTGCTTTACCAGCAAAAATGATCTGAACCGGCCGATGTGGATTCATCAAGATCCGTTTTAAACGATCTGGATCGCGGAAAATTAGAGTAGCCCGTTTATAAGTAGCGAACCGACGAGCAAACCCGATTGTCAAAGCTCTGTTAGACAAGAATGCGCCGGTTGTTAAAACCTGCGTCGCATCGCGGTGCCCGGCCACCCAACGTTTACGGGTACGAGAGCGAATCTCATCAAACAGCTTGTCACGTAGATCGATATGGATGTCCCAAATTTCTTGATCGGGAATATCATTGATGCGTTCCCACATCGCTTGGTCATCGTGCCGATCTACCCAATCTGGGCCGAAATATTTGTTGAGCAGATTTTCAAAAGGCAACGCGGTCCAAGTGGGTACGTGAATGCCGTTGGTTACCCCGATAATCGGAATATCATCAACTTCTTTCTCGGGCCATACCGATTGCCACATATCGCGAGAAACTTCTGCATGTAATTGGCTAACCCCATTGGCTGCGCCTGACATCTTAAGGGCTAAAACGGTCATGTTGAACGCTTCTCCCCAAGATTCTTCGTGTGCGCCTAGATTCATGAAACCGGTCCGGTCAAGTCCCAGCTGCTCCCAATATTGGCCAAAGTATTTGTCCATTAGGTTGAACCCAAAGGCATCGTGCCCGGCCGGGACTGGGGTATGCGTGGTGAAAATCGACTTGGGTCGCACCTGAAGGGCTGCTTCATGGAACGAGCAGCCGGTTTTGGCCACGATTTCACGAACCAACTCTAGAACGAGAAAAGCGCTGTGCCCTTCGTTCATATGGTAGATTTCTGGAGTAATGCCCAATTTTCGCAGCAATCGAACGCCACCAATGCCAAGCATAATTTCTTGACGGATTCGGGTTTCGGTGTCGCCGCCGTACAAACGGGCCGACAGTTCACGATTCCAAGGTGCGTTTGAATCGACATCGGTGTCCATCAAGTAGAGCTTTGCCCGGCCGACTTTGATGTGCCAAACCTGTGCATTCACCGTTTGATCGCCAATATCGACTGAAATTTGAAGTATGTTTCCTTCCTCATCTCTTACCAGCTCGACGGGGGATTTTTCCATGTCTAGGTGCTCATAATGAGACTCTTGCCACCCATGAGAAGGAATTCTTTGGCGGAAATACCCTTGCGGATACATGAAACCTACCCCCACAAATGGGAGGCCGATGTCGCCCGCTTCTTTAATATGGTCGCCTGAAAGGATGCCCAACCCACCGGAATAAATCGGTAGAGAGACGTGCATCCCAAATTCAAAGGAGAAATAGCCAATCGTTTTGTTGGTTAGCTCTTTATGATTGGTGACAAACCAGCTGTCACTATTGCCCATGACATGGTCATAGTTCAGCATCACTTTATTGAGATGGCGGACAAAAGCAGGATCAGCCGCTTTTGTTTTTAGCATTTCATCGTCAATTTCGTGCAGCATTTTCACCGGATTATGCACGGTTGTCCGCCACAGTGGGTAGTCCAACATGCGCCATACGGCTCGGGCTTCAGGATTCCAGCTCCACCATAAATTGTTCGCAAGCTCGGGTAAACGTTCGAGCTTTTTAGGCATGGTTTTCATTGCCATAGGGTTTCTCCTTTATGAAAGGGATTAGGTAATTTTTTATTAAATTGGGAAGAGAATTTAGACTTTACAAATAAACTTCGAGCGGGGTAGCTCATGTATAACTACTCGACTATACAAGATAAAAACTAGAGCACAAAAATTTTTTGGCAATCTGACCTAGGAGATATGTATCAGTGCCTCAATTTCCTGGTCATATTGTCTAATTAATCGGTTCCAACTATAGGTTAGTGACTTTGACCGCAAATCATGCGTTATCGATTGGTATCGATTCAGATCGGCCGTCACCGTGTGTAATTTTTGCACCAACTCGTATCGGTTGCTGTATAAAACATCTTGATGATAGAGGGTAGGGATGAGTTCTGGGTAGCTTAAGCGATTTGGCAATAAAGGAAATGCTCCGGCGTGAATTGCTTCGAGGATGCTAATGCCGAAAAATTCATGGAGGGCTGTAGAAATGACAATGTCGCTTTGAGCCAGCAGTTGATTGTATTCTGATCTGGTGGCGTAGCCAAAATGAATCAGCTCTGACTTGAAAGCTTCTTTGGCTACAGAAAACTCGTCTGGGGCTTTGGAAAAACTTTCGCCACAAATAATGAGTTTGAATCGGCCGCCGTCTTGCTTAAACTGGCGCAGTGTCGCAAAAAATTCGGCCGGATTTTTGTCAAACTCCCAACGTTGATTCCATAAAATGGTGGGTAGTTCATTAGATTTAAGGCGATCGATCTCATGAAAATCAATGCCAACGGGTAAAACGGTTGATTTAGCCCGCAACAATTCAACCGACTCTTCTTCATTATGATCTTGATAATGGCGTAGAAAAAGGGGGAGTTCATCAAATAATGCCTTTTGATGGAAATGAGAGTTAAAGAAAATGTGGTCGGCGGCCAACATCGATTTCCAATTAATTAAAACATACTGTCTTTCGCGCAGACCCCAGTTGCGTCGCATAGGCCCTTTTTTCTTATCGGCGGCCAACGGATACAAAAGCTGGTTTTCATGCATGTATAGGGCGAATGGGACGTTCGCTAGCCGTTTGCGGGTTAGGGCGATAAAAGTCGCCAAGTCGAGCATGTCGTCTGCGAGAACCAAATCGGGTTGAAAATCCCAATCAGCTAAAAATTGTTTGGCTAAAGTGACGGCCGCACCGTGCATGCGCCATTTCCAAAGTTGGCCAGGCAATGACAAAATTCGGACACTGTGTTGGCTGTGTTTTTGCACCCCTTCGGCCCAACTTTTGTGCGATCCGCTGTGATAGGGGGAAATAAGTAATAGGTTAGCCATAAAAAATATGATGGATTACACCGTTTAGAGAGAGAAAACCCGATAAATCGGCAAAAATAGGACCAAAGTTCGGCCGATCCGCCTTCTTCTTTTGATTGTAAAAATGTTCACAAACGAGGTGCATCTGGAAAAAAGTAAGGTATTATAAGCACATTCTGCGCAGAAATTTTTGACTGTGCATTTTAACCTTAAATTTTAAACCCTGCTCACAATGCAGAAACGTCGTCCTTAACGATCTTAACTTCTTCAATTTGTCTATGGCAAAACTATACTGGGAATCATCTTATGCGATAGTCCTTGCCTTGATCAAGAATCATCCGAACCAGGATCCTGAAAACACCGGTTTGTATGAAATGCTTGATTTAATTGAGGCGTTGCCCGATTTTGACGATGACAGTTCGATTGTGACGGAAAGAATTCTCAAAGATATTCAAATCACGTGGTTCGAGGAGAAATCATCCTTATGACTTCAGCAGATATCGCATCAGACATTCCAATTCCCGATGAGGTTGCGGACAATGTCTTTATCACAAGTCTAAATACCGTTTATAACTGGACTCGCCGTAACTCCATCTGGCCGATGGTTTTCGGCTTGGCCTGTTGCGCCATCGAAATGATCGCGACCGCTTCTAGCCGGTACGACCTTTCCCGCTTTGGGATGGAAGTATTCCGAGCGACGCCCCGTCAATCTGACCTTATGATCGTTTCTGGAACGGTCACGAAGAAAATGGTGCCGACGATTGTACGCTTGTACAACCAAATGCCAGAACCCCGCTATGTTTTAAGCATGGGTGCCTGTGCGAATGGTGGTGGCCCATTTAAAGAAGGATATAACGTGGTTGATGGGATCGATAAATTTATCCCCGTTGACGTGTATGTGCCCGGTTGCCCTCCAACACCACAAGCGCTCATTCATGGCTTAATCACCCTTCAAGAAAAAATTGACCAGCAGTCGATCACAACTGTGCCTTGGTACAACAACGATGATCCAGCTGAAATGGTGGCGATTCCTGTATTGGGTCCAGATCTGATCGATATGCGTCAGCTTGACCTTATTCGCGCCGAGCAGAAAAAGGTAGCTAAAGTTGCAGCGGCCGAAGCTGCGGCCAAGGCTGAAGAAGAAGCGGCTGCACTGGCGGCGGCTGAAGCTGAAGCAGCAGTTGAAGTTGTAGAAGCTGTCGTTGAAACACCAGAAGTTGAGGCTGCCCCTGTGGTTGCTGAAGCTCCTGCGGCGGCCCCTGCTGTTAAAAAAGCTGCTGCCTCATCTAATAAACCTGACGATCTAAAAAAGATTGAAGGGATTGGCCCAAAAATCGAACGACTTCTGCATGGAGCCGGCATACTCACCTTTGCTCAAGCTTCAGAAACGACTCCCGAGCAATTTTCAGAAATTTTGACCGGCAATGTTCGCATCTTCTTCCCAGAAACTTGGGCAGAGCAAGCTGTGTTAGCTGCGGCTGGTAAATGGGATGAGCTAGAAGCTCTGCAGGATACATTAGATAAAGGGCGTAGAGTCTAATTGAATCAGATTGAATCTTTAGATTCTAAAGATCTCTGATCATAAAGCGAAACAAAATTATGGCTGCTCCAGATATTGAAGTAAACGACGTAGAAGCTCCAGCAGTGGACCCGGTTGAGGGTGCAATTGCAGCGCTTCGCGAAAAATTCCCCGATATAACCGATGATACCCGCCCCAACTACACCGGGTTGATGGTTCCGGCTGATCAACTTTTGGCTGTGGCGGGTGAACTCAAGAATGAACTCGGGTTCGAATACCTGTCAAGCGTTACCGGCGCTGATCTAATCGATCAAGACAAAATGGAAGTGATCTACCACACCTACAACCTTGATAAAGGTGGCGGTGCGGTTGTGCTTAAAACCCAAGTAGATCGCGGCAACCCTGAAGTACCGTCATTGACCCCGATGTGGGCCGGTGCCAACTTCCAAGAAAGGGAAGCATTTGACCTTTTGGGCATTAATTTTTCTGGTCACCCAGACATGCGCCGCATTTTGATGTGGGACGGCTTTGTAGGCCATCCGCTGCGTAAAGACTGGAAAGAAGCGTTTTGGGAAGGAGACGAGAAACCTTTCAAAAGCCGCTGGCCAGGCGGTGAGGTTTTCCGGGCTGAAGAACGGAACGCATTTGGTAAAAACGTTAAGTATCCGGTTGATTGGGCATTTGATGCGGAAGCATTGGTTGACACCGACGATGAAATCTACGGTGGACTAACGATCCAACGGCCGAAAGCAAAAACGGATATCCGTACCGACCACGTAACCGTTAATATCGGCCCTCAGCATCCATCAACACACGGTGTATTCCGTATGGTTGTCACCATGGATGGAGAGACGATTACCGATCTTGAACCGGTCATGGGCTACCTGCACCGCAACCACGAGAAAATTGGTGAACGAAACACCTTCTTAGGCAACATCCCATACACCGACCGTCTGGACTACCTCAGTTCAATGAGTAACAACCACGGTTATGTATTGGCGATTGAAAAATTGCTGGGTGTAACCCCGCCAGAACGTGCTGAGTGGATTCGTATTTTGATGGTAGAGCTCACCCGGATGGTGAATCACTTGTGGGCGTTGGGCTTCTTGCTTAATGACATCGGTGCGCTTCAAACCCCGATGCTTTACCTAACCATTGAACGTGAGCTTATCTTAGACTTGTTCGAAGCGGCTTCTGGAACACGCATGATGTGTAACTACATGCGCTTCGGTGGTTTAGCTTACGATCTACCTCGTGAGGTTCGCGGTCAAGAGACCACAAAATTCTTAGATGAATTGGTACACGAGCGGTTGCCAAAAATTCTGGACGAACTTGATTACTACATTTCTGGTAACGAGATCATCCGTGAGCGTTCAATTGGTATCGGTGTTTTAACCCGCGAACAAGCGATTAATTACTCAACCTGTGGCCCCGTCCTACGCGGTAGCGGTGTGAAGTATGACGTTCGCAAAGCGGAACCTTATTCATACTACGAACATCTTGACTTCGACATTCCAACTGAAACGGCCGGAGACGTGTATGCACGTTACTGGGTCCGTGTTCGTGAAATGCATGAAAGTCTAAAAATTCTACGTCAGGTCTTGCCTCATCTAAAAGAAACAGTTGGCGGCCGCACCCACGTTGATGACAAACCGGCATATGCGATCCGTGTACCAAATGGTGGCGATGCTTACGGCCGTGTTGAAAACCCGAAAGGTGAGTTGGGCTATTATGTGATGACCCAGCCTAAAGGAACCAACCCAGAGCGTTATCATATCCGCGCACCAAGCTTTATTAACCTAACCCCGTTAGGCTTAATGAGCACAAATGACAAAATCGCCGACTTGGTGGTTGTGCTCGGTAGTATTGATATTGTTCTTGGAGAAACGGATAGATAACTTAGTGGTTAGATGCTAGATGTTAGATGCTAGTGAGCTTGTTCACTAACATCAAATATCCAATATCTAATATCTCAAATATTATGTACGGAATCGGAATTGTCAAAGGTCTTAGAACGACGATGAAGCACTTCATTCGGACTTATACGGTCCCTTGGAACTTCAGCAGCGGTGACAAATTTAGCCAAGAAAATCTGCAAACGCGCCAAAGCTTAAAAGATGCGGCCGGTATTATTTCTGTCAACTACCCTGACGAAAAACTGCCTGTGCCAGAGCGTTTCCGTTTTGTGCCGTTTTTGGTGATGGATGACCCAGCCCCTGGCCAAAAAGCGGGTGATGACTGGTGTACGTCTTGTGGTATTTGCGCGAAAGTGTGTCCTCCGCAGTGTATTTGGATCGAGCGTGGCAAGTTGCCCAACGGCCGACCCAAACCACAGCCGGAGCAGTTTTACATCGATATCGACATTTGTATGAACTGTGGCTATTGTGCTGAGTTCTGTCCATTTGATGCGATTAAGATGGACCACGACTACGAATTGGCCAGCTATGACCGCTCATCTGCACACATGCACGACAAAGAGCGTTTGTCTAAACCGATTAGCTACTGGCGCGCCATTGCACCAGAGCGTGCGGCCGGTGAAGAAGCGGTTCGAGTCGAGGCTGAAGAAAAGAAAGCTGCGAAAAAAGCGGGTCGCGCTAAAAAATAGCGACAGCTTTTAAAAT
>JAHDEB010000257.1 GCA_020629055.1 Chloroflexota bacterium | reverse complement strand
TATAAAAGTTTAAAGCGGCTCGTGGTGTAATATGTTTAGAGTTTACGCCAAAAGTTAGAAATCTAACTATCCACGTGCGCCCAATGATTGTGCAAAAGCGCACAAAATTTAGGCTTTTTGCAGACCGAATTAAAAATTCAGCCATTTACCAATTCATCAGTTTAACAATTTAAACCTTGTACCAATCATCAACCGACTGTTCAATCATCTCGGCCGTCATCGAACGCTCCATCTTGGCGATGATCCGATTGACCTCAGCCGGTGATGCCTTCGGTTCGCTGGCGATATTTTCTAAATCATAGACCGATCCTGACGGCTTAAGATCAAGGTCAACGTGCAGCGTTTGGCTCGGCCGGTGTTGTAGCAAATGTTCAAACACCCCGGCATACGCCCGTGGTTCATATTCGATTTCACCGTCAAACGGGACCGATTCAACCAAACCTAATTTAAACGCCAGCTTAAACGTCTCTTCCCAGTTGTCTTTTAAGACTTGGGGTTCCGCGTCCTTGACCTCTTTTTCATTGCGTGGATTGGCGATCGAGGCGATGCGGGCCGCCTCAATTTTTTGTCGAATCCGTTTTGACGGGACAGGCACCAGATACTGGGCCAAGTCTCCGCGCAACAGATTTTCGGCCGGGTCCAACCCTTTTTGAACCACCTCGATGAGTCGATTGCCGACCAGGGGCAGTTCACCGATTAAGATGTGTTGCGCATCACCATAAGTCTGATGCCATTCAACAATCCCCTCACGCGCCCACATGCCAACCGCTTTACGCATCGCTGGTTGGGTGAATCCATTGATTTCTGGGTATTTTTCCTGTCCGGCCGGACTGTTTTCAAACGCCATGCGGGTGACATCATACTGAAACAGATGGACCGTACGCCCGGCCGCCTGCGCCATCAGCGCCAGCTGCTGAACGTACAGACTTTTCCCTACACCTGGGATACCTGCCACAAACACAAAACGTTTGCTTTTGGCCACTTTTTCGAACAAAGTGCGAATCTCGCTGTTTTCTGGAAGAATAATTTTCGTCATGAAAATAGTTGCTCTAATTTTTTCTAGTTTAAGAAACTAGAAAAATCTTTAACCACGGACCTTGCCCATGTTGCGGAACCGATCAATGCTGGGTACATCTCCAACCGGCACTTCGATAATCGTCGGCAAATCAGACGCAAACCCTTTGCGCATCGCATCGCGGCATTCGTCAAGCGTCTCCGCGCGGAATCCGTTGGCGCCAAAAGATTTCGCCATCGCCACAAAATCTGGATTAACCAGATCGCTGGCGATCACCCGATTGTCGTACAGCCCCTTTTGCATCTGCTGTACATTGCCAAACGCATTGTTGTTAAAGACCAGCGTGACCAAGCCGATTTTATGCTGTACGGCCGTCGCTAGCTCTTGCATCGTAAACATAAACCCACCATCACCCGCTACCGAAACCACCGGCACGTCAGGTTTGGCAACCTTTGCCCCCAGTGCGGTTGCAAAGCCGTATCCCAAGGTACCCTGATAGCCGGTGCTTAAAAAGGTGTGCGGCTTATAGGTCGGGTAGGTGATGCGGGATGCAAAGCCAACTTGCGTTAGCTCATCGACAAAAATACCGTCTTCACCCAACTCTGATCGAATTAAGCGCAGATAGCTGTTTTGCATTTCAAGATAAGCGGTATCGGCCGCCCATTTCTGCTTGATCTGCTGCATCTCTTCTTTTATGGAAGGGCGCACACTGTTGTAAACGGCCGTCCGCTCAACCAAAAGTGGCACCACATCTTCTGACTTGGCCGTAATTGTCAGATCCGGTTTGACATGCTTGCCATGCGCCGTGGGGTCGACATCGATTTGAATGATTTTTAGATTTTCGTCTTTCCCCCATTTTGCCGGCACCCTTAAGTTACTGCCGATCGCCAGAACCATGTCGGTCTTTTTCCAATACTCATGGCTGGGTGGCAAATGCAGGCTTAAATGATGACGGGCGTCCATGATGCCTTGCCCCGTCCGATACCCGACAACGGGCGCTTGTAGCGCTTCCGCCAATTCCCGAACTGCTTCGCTGGCACCCAGCGCACCACTACCCACGTAAATCATCGGGTATTTGGCATTGCCCAGCCAGTCGGCCGCTTTTTCTACCCGGTCTGTGTCTACTTCGGGCGAAAATGGGGGCTGGATCTCTAGATCTAAGTTGACCGCTTTGCGCGCGCTCAATACATCCATCGGAATTTCAAGCCCCGTCGGCCGTGGTCGGCCAGAATTCATCTGCTTAAACGCTTCTGCAATTAGTAGGGGGGCTTCGGCTGGGGAGTTGACCCGCTCTGACCACTTAGTCAGGCGACGCATGATTCCCAGTTGGTCATTGATCTCATGCAGAACCCCAAGCTCCTTCCCGATGGTGTGGGTCGGAATCTGCCCAGAAAGACACAATACTTTCGCATTTAGCCCGTAGGCTGTTGCCAATGCGGCCGATGAATTTAAAAACCCAGGCCCAGGCACAATGCTGTAAACGGCCGGGCCGCCGGTTGCCAAGGCATACCCCAAGGCCATGTAAGCTGCCCCTTGCTCATGCCGTGTATGGATAACCCTGATTTGATCTTGATGGTCGTAAAGGGCATTGTACAGCCAGTCGTTTTGCACCCCTGGCAACCCAAACAAGGTATGAACCCCCTGAGCAATTAACGATTTTACAATCGCTTCTCCGCCGGTCATTTTCTGCATACAGTTTTAAATCCTTTTTTTAATTATTTCGGTTAATTCGGGTCTATATAATCGCCAAATTTTAGTTGGTCTTTCTGCTCGGGACACCTGTTATGGTGGTGAAATCCGTTCGATGCAGGTAATAATATTGCTAAAAGTTGTTTTTGGCGAACAAAATTTTGTTTTATTGCATTTCTGCAATATTTGAACGGGGCCGTGGATGAACGCAATTAGTACTTTAAGATGGCTAGATAAACCGCTGTTTAGAATTTATGATAGGAGGACGGTTTGATAAACCTTCATGGAAATTTTACGTCATCATCAGTCAAAAGGTAAGTTTTGACTAGGAACATTCAACCTTGAAAAGGTATGCTCTAATCATGATTAGAAATTAAGAGTCTATGTTCCAAGCATAAATTGTTCAGCTAAGCCAAAGATTAGCTGAATTTTTTTAGTTTTACCCGCCTAAGTTCCGCTCGGTTTAGTCCACTGAGTAAACTTCTTCAGGGGTTGAAAACCCCTCGGCTTGGAAATGTGCAATTTAAGTTGCTCAAGGTGATGGCACCTCTGGTTGATATGTTAAATACACTTTCAGTTTTTGCACTGTTAGACAATGGAAAAGTTCGCGATCAAAACGAAGATAACTACTATCGATCTGACTTAGATCCGGCCGTTGACCCCGCCACCGGTCAACTGTTTTTCGCTGTCGATGGTGTGGGTGGCCACCTTGGGGGAGCAGAATCCAGTTTCATCGCATGCCAACAATTGCCAAAATACTTTTTCGACCCTGTTCGCCGCACAATGCCCCTCATGGAACGCCTCGCCGAGGCGATTGATTTAACCCATGACGAGATCGTTGCGGCGGGACTGATCAATAGTCTGCACCGTGAAATGAGTTGCACACTTGTTGCGCTCGCAACGGCCGACCGCGAAAGCGCCATCGCGTGGTTGGGTGATTCGCGCATTTACCGCATGCGGAAAGACAGGCTTAAACAGCTCACGACCGATCATAGTATGGTACAAGAGCAAGTAGATTTGGGCATTTTAACCGAAGCCCAAGCGGCCAAACATCCCAATCGAAATGTAGTGACCCGCACTTTAGGTGGTCTAGAGCGTAATAGTCCAGACATTCGTCCTTTGGCCCTACAGGATGGAGATCGAATCATCTTGTGCACGGATGGATTGCACGGCCCTGTTTCTGACGCGATGTTGGCTGATTTGTTGAAACAGGCCAAACCGATAGAGCAGATCGTGCAGGAAGCTGTTCAGCTAGCCAACCAAAATGGGGGGCCCGATAATATAGCCGCCATCGGTATTCAACACGGTAACTTTGCAAATGTGACTCAGTCAAATAACTCAGTTGCGCAATATGGGCAGCCTATCGGTCTCCAATATACCCCACCGCCCCCAAGACGCCGTTGGCGCATTTGGCCCTGGAGATAACCACCCTATTCGATAAAATTGGAGCCTATGAACACAGACCCCCTTTTATCCCCATTGCCTGCTGAAGAATGGGCCGAATCGATTCAACATATCGCCCAACGACTGGGTGAACCGCTCAATATCCATAAGCTAATAGCACACAACCCCCAATTGATGGAGGCCTATACTCCGTTGCGCTACCACGTGGTTCGCGACAGCGCGCTGACCGGCCGGCAGCGTGAGATTTTAATTTTGCGTGTGGCGCACCAAATTCAATCAGATTATGAGTGGAGCCACCATGTTGTGCGCGGGCAAGCGGCCGGTTTGCTGATCGATGAGATTGAGCGAGTGCGGCTGGGCAGCGGGGCTGCAGGCTGGTCGGCCGATGAAGGTCATATCCTCGACATGGTCGATCAGATGATAGTGAGTCAGCAGATGACGACTGAAACAGCGGCTGGGCTTCTAGAAGAGGTTGGCAAAGAAGGGCTGTTGGATGCGGTGTTTACTGTAGCCGTTTATTTAGCTTTAGGGTCATTGTTAAAGACATTTAACGTACCGATTGATTAAGGTTAAGCAGAGAATAATCGTTTAAAACTGGTTACAGATTGTAAAAACCTCCCATTTCATGTAACTGTTAAGAAAGATCGTTAGAAAGAAAACATACGATAGTATTAACGTGTGATTAAGCTATAAGGAAACAGAACTAGAAACCTACGAAGCCTAAGAATCGAGGGTGATACAAGCAGAATTGGTATGGAAGAAGTGCACAGGGGTGATCAAAGCCAAGATTATTAGGAAAATCGCAATCATTCTTTGAAGGCGACACATTATTTTATTGAAAGACACATATCTAGATCAAAGTATGTGTGCTTGTTAGTGTAACCGATCTCCTGCCCATCATAGATCCCAATCGGTGATGTATTAGGTGATTTTATGTTCAATGAAACCAGATGTAACAGAGAGAGTAAGCGGAGCTTTGGGCTAGGTTTGCCCAAAAACATTATTGTTTTTACGATATTAATTGTTGTTTTCTCACTATCTTTAAGCAGAATTTCAGCCCAGATGGGAGACGAAACGATTACGCTAAATGTGAGCCCGGCCGAAACCACCGACCTGGATAATGATAATGATCCAAATGAGATCGATCAGGGAGATACGGCCGAATGGGTGCTTACCTACGAAAATAATACAGATGATCCCATCGCCAATGCACAAATCAATAATGATTTAAGCGCCGGGCAAGAATATGTCGTTGGCTCGGCCCATGCACCGAACGGTTGGAATGTTGAATTTTCTACAAATGGGGGAACTTCATATTCGACGACCGAACCGGCCAGCGGTGTTACCGATATTCGCTTTGTTAATCCGTTGGCTCCGGCCGATGCTACAGGAACTCTATCAGTCATTCCAGAACCTCTGGCTCCGGTAAACCAAGGGACAGACGGGGATGGATTTATCCCCATCTTAGCCGGCAACCGCATATATGCGATTTTTCACCATTCAAACCATACATTTACCTGTATTGACCGGACAACAAATGCAATTTGTCCAGGGTATCCAAAACAGGTTACCCAGACAGTTAGTGACGGTGTTCGAATCTTCCAAGCGGCAAACTCCCCAGGGGGCGGTGTTGCCTTTGGGGACCGTTTTTATACCATAGGCTATCGTAGAGGGGATCAAACGACTCCTGCTCCTTTTGGTCTCATTTGTTGGGATGGCACAACCGATGATATGTGTGCAGACGGTGACTTTATCGAAATGGTCCCGCATTTGCCTATCGGCCCAAATGACTCGCCTCGTGCGGGTGGGCCACAAGCGATCGGAGACAAAATTTATGTGATCACCGATAACCATCAAATTCACTGTCTCGATGTGAACACCAACGCTTTGTGTACCGGTTATCCTAAAAATACAGCCTTAATTGGGGCGACGGGTGTGACGCCTAGCACGTCAGTCAATGAGACAGCTGGTCAAATCGACATGGAAACTGATGTTGCTACCGGCCGTATTTACGGGGTTTATAAAGAGCATCTCCATTGCTTTGATACCAATACCGATGCCCCTTGTGCGGATTGGGCCAGCAACGTAAGTTTCAATAACGGAACCTATAACACAGGTGGTGACAGAAATTTTGGACTTTTCTTCCGTACAGACGCTACCGGTGTACGCAATGGAATTTGTACTCGTTTCTCTAATGGAGGGACAACATCAACCCCGACCTGTTACGACCTTGATGGCACGAATCCTGTTGTTCAACCGGCCGCATTTAACTGTGGTTCTGGCGATAGAAACTACTGTGGGCTTTGGCAAATCTATACGGACACAAGTGTAGGAACAAGGGTTATTTTTTCAAGCTCGCATAGACCCGATGGCTCCAGTGGCGGATCTGCTTTCTGCTGGGATTGGGCTACAAATGCCCCTTGCCAAGGCCCAGGCTATGATGCCAACGGTAAGGTTGATCATTATGTTAATCAAGGGAATACGAATACGGGTGAATATGGTGCGGTGACAGAAGGGTCTTGTGTCTTTAATTTGGGACACGCTGGTCTTTTGCATACTTTCGATGCGATAACAGGGACAGCACCCTGTGCCGCTGTCGACCCTACGACATTGTCAACGCTTTCAGTCTCACCGGCCGATTTCGCCTGTGGAAGTGATACGATCAGCTTCACATGGGATGAGCTCAAAGTGTTTGATACGGATCTAACCGCTGGCGTACATTTTGACGTGTTTAACGTGACCATCTTAGACGGAAATAACAACCCTATTTTAGGCCCTGTTGATATGGTTGATGGCACCGGCACGCTTGACCTTTCGGGCATCAGTAATTCGGTGACTACCATTAAGGCACTGGTCAACCCAGTAACCGTCGACGGGAATCCGGCTTGGTCGAATGGGAGAAGCCCTAAACTTACGATGTCGTTTGATGGGCCACCGATTGAGTTCTGTTTTGAAACGACCCCTCCGACGGGGTGCCCGGTTCAGACAACGATTTCAGATACGGCTACAACCTCATTTTCTAGTGCGGCAGTATCAGATTCGCTGAGCGTCTATCCTGCCCAGGCTTGCGTTTTGGATGGAACGATTACCATTATTAAAGACACAGTGCCGAACGACGGGCAAGACTTTAACTTCACGACAACGGGTGGTCTATCTCTCGCCTCTTTTATCCTTGATGATGATGCCGACCCGACCCGGGCCAATAATATTAGTTTCAACAATGTCGAGCCTGGTAGCTATACAGTTACCGAGGCGGCCACATCTGGCTATTCAACCTCTATCAGCTGTTTAGACCCTGATGGTGGCACAACAACTTCAAGTGCAACTGCTACCATCGATCTCGATGCAGGTGAAACTGTGACGTGTACCTTTACCAACATACAACAAGTTGTTGATCTTAGTTTAACCAAGAGCGATGGCGGCATTACGGCCGAACCAGGTGACACCGTTGTTTACACAATCAGTTATGAGAATACCCAAGGTGGTGGTCCTGTAGATACAGCTACCAATGTTATTCTCACAGAAACCGTACCGCCCAACACAACCTTTAATGCAACTGCAAGCGGTGGTGTTTGGAGCTGTGCTGATGGCAGCCCGGGTGGCACAACTTGTACCCAAACAATCGGCTCAGTTGCCCCAAGCGCCAGCGGTTCAACGACCTTTGCGGTAGACGTCGACAACCCATTCTCCGCTA
>JAHDEB010000256.1:6264-7824 GCA_020629055.1 Chloroflexota bacterium | reverse complement strand
CTTTAATTGTATACAATCTGAGCTTTTCTTCAGAAAGCATCAAATTTCTATCTGACCAATAACATGATCGAAACAACGACTAAGCCGGAACTAGGCCCCACAACAGAAGAACATCGGCCAAACACAACCCTACGCGCCCAGGCCCAAGCCGTCTTGCGCAACGCCATCCTAGACGGGCAGTTTAAAGTCGGTGAGAAACTCATCGAACGAGAGCTGAGCGAACTAACAGGGGCAAGTCGATCGATTTTGCGTGAAGCACTTGTCAATCTAGAAGCCAATGGCTTAATCGAACGTCAATCGTATCGCGGCTTTAGTGTGACCCAGATCGGCCCACAAAAGGTCAAAGAGATATTTGAACTGCGAGCGATTTTAGAAACGCGCGCGGCCGAACTGTTTACCGAACGGGCCAGCGACCAAGAAATCGACAGCTTAAACGATGTTTTGGCCGAGTTAGAGACAGCGGTTGCGGCCGTGGATCTTGGCGGGATGCGGGCCGCAAAAGAACGATACTATGACATTTTATTCACCGGCTGCCGTAACGTAGAAATTCGCCGAGCGCTAGAAAACGTCATCGACCGCATCTATTATCTGCGCAGCCAGTTAATGATGGATCCGGTTCGGCGCAAACTATCGCTGGCAGAAATGCGCCGCCTAACGACGGCCCTAATCAATCGTGACCAACTGGCTGCTCGCGCGGCAAATTTAGAGCATCTAATGAATGCCCGCGACACAGTTTTAAACCTTATGGCTGAGAATAGAAACAGCAGCGGCGGGATGGAGAAAGTTGATGACAAACTTTAGTAGCAACGGCACCGCTTACGAGCTTAGCGGCCCTGAAAACGGGCCGGTCATGGTTTTAATTCATGGATTGGGGCTAAACCGCCAAACGTGGCGCGCACATGAACCGGTGTTTGCGGCCGAGTATCGGGTCGTAAACTACGATCTTTATGGGCATGGTGAAAGCGCCCCTCCCCCAACCAAGCCGTCTCTCTCCATTTTTGCACTTCAACTCAAAGAGCTGCTCGATGAACTTGGCTTTCAAACTTGTGCAATCGTCGGCTTTTCACTAGGTGGCATGATCAACCGCCGCTTTGCGCTAGATTTTCCAGATCGAGTGAATGCATTGGTGATTCTAAATTCCCCTCACGAACGAGGGGTTGAAGCGCAAAAGCTGGTAGAAGAGCGGGCGGCAAAAACGGCGGCCGGGGGGCCAGGGGCAACCTTAGACACCACGCTCAAACGTTGGTTAACGGCCGATTATCTACAAAACGAGCCGGAGGCGATCGAACAAATCAAACAGTGGGTGTTGGCAAACGACCCGCCTATCTATGCGCAATGTCGTTGGGTGTTGGCAAACGGCGTCTTAGAAATTATCCGGCCGTCCCCCCCACTTACGCTGCCCACATTGGTCATGACGTGTGAAAATGACAGCGGCAGCACCCCCGCAATGAGCCACACCATCGCATCTGAAATCGCGGGATCAAAAACAATCATCGTGCCAGAGTTGCAGCACCTTGGGCTGCTTGAGCAACCGGCGCTTTTTACAAAACCAATTTTAGA
>JAHDEB010000256.1:4405-6164 GCA_020629055.1 Chloroflexota bacterium | reverse complement strand
AACTATGAAAACACAATCTGGTGGTCAAGCTGCCGTTGAAGCGATTAAAAATGAAGGGGTTGGACACGTTTTTGGTCTGATCGGATCAGCCACAATTGAAATGTTTGACGCGTTATATGACATGCGTGATATCAAGTTTATCGGCGTTCGCGACGAGCGAACCGGTACCCACATGGCTGATGGTTATGCACGTGCCACCGGCGGACCCGGGGTGATTTTGGCAGGGCAAAACGGACCCGGCACAACCAATCTTGTGACCGGATTGGCCCAAGCCAAAGCTGCATATTCCCCCGTTGTCGCTTTGGCGGGATCATTGGCAACCGGCCATGTCTACCGAGATGCGTTTCAAGAGGTTGATCAAGAGACACTGTTCCAAACCATTGTCAAGAAAACTTGGACCGTCCCATCTGTTGACCGTGTGCCTGAAATGATGCGCGAAGCGTTCCGAGTCGCCCTTTCCCCTCGTCAGGGGCCGGTTCAGCTTAATTTACCCCGTGACATTCTAGCGGCCACGGCCGACTACGCACCGTCACCTGCGCCAAAACAATACCGCTCCCATGGGTCACCCGCCGCGCCAGACGAGGCGATTCAAGAAGCGGCCGCCCTGCTACGTGGGGCCAAACGGCCGGTCATCATCGCGGGTGGTGGCATCAAAAACACAGTCGCCCATGAAGCAGCGCTTGAGCTGGCCGAAGCACTCAATTCTCCGATTGTGACCTCCCCCGGTCATGGGGATGCGATCCCTTTTGGACATCGGCTAAACGCGGGGCAAATGGGGCCACGGGGCAACGTCGTGGCATCACGCTTGGTAAAAGAAGCGGATGTGATTTTGGCCTTGGGAACCCGATTGGGGTTCAACTCAACATTCTACACCTACGACAATATCAACGAACAGGCGAAAATCATCCATGTCGAAATTGAGCCAACCGCCATCGGCCGCTTTTTCCCCGTGACCGTCGGCATTTGGGCCGATGCCCCGACGGTGGCCAAACAACTGACCGCAGCGGTCGCCAATGCAAAGGCCAAAGAAGAAGTAACCGCATGGACCGAAGCTTATGTCAAAGAACGTGCGGCCTACTTGGCCAAGCGAGACGAGGATGCGGACGTTGATGCCTTCCCGATCGTTCCTTCGGGTCTGTTTAAAGGATTGCGTGATTCGCTACCTAAAGATGCCACCATCACGCTGGATGCTGGCACGCTGTGCTTGCAGGTCACCGATGCTCTAAATTATTGGGAACCCCAAAGTTTGTTCACCCCACTCGACTTTGGGCTAGTCGGTTTTTCATTTGCATGTGGATTAGGCGCGAAGGCGGCCCGTCCTGACAAACCGGTCATCAGCTTCTGCGGGGACGGTGGTTTTGGCATGACCTTGTCTGAGCTGAGCACGGCGGTTGAATATGAACTAAACACCGTCACCATCGTGATGAATAATCAATGTTGGGGAGCTGAAAAAGCGTATCAGCGTGACTTCTTTGACGAACGTTATATCGGTGCGGATATCAGCAGCCCGCCGTTTGACAAGGTAGCAGAGCTCTACGGCGCGGCCGGATATCGGGTTGAGCGGGTCGCAGAGTTAGGCGATGCGGTCCAAGCGGCGTTGAATTGCGGCAAACCGGCCGTCATCGATGTTCAGGTAGATCCAAATGCCCTCTACAGCTTCCGTCGCGACTCTTTCAAACATCGAGCGTAGCCGGTAGGTCGGTAAGCCAGTAATCAGTAGGTCGGTATTCGGTGGTCGGTCATACCAACCACTAACCAC
>JAHDEB010000256.1:0-4305 GCA_020629055.1 Chloroflexota bacterium | reverse complement strand
ACCGGCCACCGATCACAAACTTAATTAAGGCTTAAGGAAAATCAATATGAAACATTATCAAATGTATATCGATGGAGAGTGGTGTGATGCCGCTGATGGTGCAACCCTTCAATCGATTAATCCTGCCAATGGAAAAGCTTGGGCTACCGTGGCGGTTGCAGGCGAAGCGGAAGTCAATCGGGCCGTTGCTGCGGCCGACCGTGCTCTAAAACAGGGGGCATGGGCAGAAATGAATGCGACCCAGCGGGGCAAGCTATTGCGTAAACTAGGTGATTTAATCAGCACCAAAGTCAAACATCTTGGCGACATCGAATCGACCGATAGCGGCAAGTTGGCAAAAGAAACCCATGGTCAAACCGGCTATGTCTCTGACTATTATTACTACTATGCCGGGTTGGCAGACAAAATTGAGGGGGCAACCCTGCCGATCGACAAACCGAATATGCACGTGTACACCAAACGGGTCCCGATCGGTGTGGTAGCGGCCGTTGTGCCGTGGAACGCGCAGATGTTTTTAACAGCAACCAAGCTCGGCCCCGCCTTGGCAGCCGGTAACACAGTTGTGTTGAAAGCGTCTGAACATGCACCGGCCCCGCTATTTGAGTTTGCCAAAATCGTTGAAGAAGCGGGATTCCCACCCGGCGTGGTCAACGTGATTACCGGATATGGAGAGCCGTGCGGCCGGTTGCTAACCAGCCATCCAGATGTCGCTAGGGTCGCTTTTACCGGAGGGCCAGAGACGGCACGCCACGTGGTGCGCAACACGGCCGAAAACTTCGCCGTTGTCTCTTTGGAGCTTGGCGGAAAGTCTCCCATTATCGTGTTTGAAGATGCTGATATCGAAAATGCGCTAAACGCGGTGATTGCGGGTAACTTTGGGGCGACGGGGCAAAGCTGTGTGGCTGGTTCTCGCGTCTTCGTCCAGTCGAGCATTCGGGACGATTTTTTGAAGCAGCTGGTCGAACGTGCGAAACAGATCAAAATCGGCGACCCGCTAGCCGAAGAAACACAGATCGGACCACTGGCAACCAAGGCACAGCTCGATCACATCACTGAATCGGTCAATGATGCGGTTAGCCAGGGTGCAACGCTGTTGCATGGGGGGCAAAGCCCGGCCGGGTTTGAAGCCGGCTGGTACTACACGCCAACCATTCTCGATTGTCCGCATCAGCAGATTCGCACGGTACAAGAAGAGATGTTTGGCCCGGTTTTATCGACATTAAGCTTCGAAACAGAAGAAGAGGCGATCGCCCTGGCAAACGATACCAACTTTGGGTTAGCAGCTGGTATCTTTACCCGCGATATCGGCCGGGCGATCCGTGTGTCTGATGCGGTTCATTCAGGCATTGTCTGGGTCAACACCTATCGGGTCATCTCGCCCATCGCCCCATTTGGCGGATTTAAACACAGCGGCCCCGGCCGGGAAAGCGGTATCGACGCGATCCACGAATACACCCGTACAAAAACAGTCTGGATCAACACGGCAACAGAACCGATGGCCAATCCATTTGGCATACGATAAAAATTGGATGATGGGCTAGTGATACTATAAGTTTAGCGGCACCAACCCATCAGGAGACAACTCATGAAATTTCAACTTGCGATAAATATGGAAAGGATGGGACCAGGCGAGCATGATATGGTGGATGTGGAACGCCATACGCTTGAAATGGTTCAAATGGCTGATGAAGGTGGGTTTAATATCGTTTGGGCGGCCGAACATCACGCTCTAGAAATGACAATCGCCCCTAATCCGTTCCAGATTTTGACATGGTGGGCGGCCCACACCAACAACATTCGGCTGGGCACGGCCGTTGCGGTTGCGGCCTACTGGAACCCGATTAATTTGGCAGGCGAGGCGGCGCTGCTAGATTTGTACAGTGGCGGCCGACTAGAATTCGGCATCGGCTCTGGGGCTTATCAGCGTGAGTTTGATCGCATGCATCCAGGGCTCTCTCAAAAAGATGCTTGGCGATATATGCAAGAGATGTTGCCTGCGGTAAAAGCGCTATGGGCCGGAGACTATGAACACAATGGTGAATTCTGGCAGTTCCCCACAGCAACATCGGTGCCAAAGCCGCTGCAAAAACCCCATCCCCCTGTTTGGGTGGCCGCCCGCGCCCCGATTACGTTCGATTATGCGGTCAAGAACGGCTGCCACATCATGTCATGGCCATTTACGCAGCCGATGTCGGAGGTGACCGTTTATAAAGAAAGGCTTGAAGAATCGATCGCAAAAACCGATGGGAGCCACCGGCCGATTTTCGCCGTCATGCGCCATACGGCCTTATATGACAATAAAAAAGATTGGGAGATTCCGGTCCGTGCGGCTCAACGTCAACTTGGACAATTTGGAAACCTGATGCAGAACGTGGGGCAAGTCGTCAATGGATTTCCGGATACGCCAGATATGGATGAGCTTGCGCAACGGCCGATGTTAAACGCAGACATGTTGCATAAAAACATGTTGTTTGGCACCCCTGACGAAGTAATCGAAAAACTAAAGGTGTATGAAGAGCTTGGCACGGATGAATTTATCTATTATGCAAGCTTAGGCATGGGGCATAAAGAGCAAAAACGATCTCTTGAGCTATTCTGCAAAGAAGTTATCCCAGCGTTTTCTTAGCCATTGATTCAAGAATTAGCCTGTACCGTTTGGGCGCTTAACAACGTCCAAACGGTACAGGCATGATGCAAAAGGTTCGTCTAGGACTTACCCGCCCTTCGGCAAGCTCAGGGCGCGTGAGTCCTATCATCATTGAATTTTTTAACCAGATGACCCGATTCACCTAAATTGATTTTGTAGAAAAATCAGGCATATCTTTCCACGACCAATTCGAGCCAAACCGCCAGCGCCACACCTGCTGGCTTAACTGAATTAACAAAACAATCACCAGAATAAACAAAATACCGTTCAAGACGAGATTAATAACCGAATTAAATCCATCCAGCGTGACAACATTAAAAACTTGCGTCGCTCGATAGATCACGTAAATGCTTATTCCAGTGGTGGCGATCTCAAACCAGCGTAGCCAAACGTTCCAACGGTTTTTCCAGATGAGCAAACCCTTTAGCAAGATATCAACACCGGCCGAAATGATAAACAAAGGGATGAGCGCCTTAAATGATTCTGTAAAAAGCCAAGCCAGCATCCCGCCGGGAGCAATTAAACTTAACCCTACACCCAGCCCCACAATTGCAAAAACGATTCCTGTGATCAGTTCAAATCGCTTGACGCGATCTGGATCATCTTTCGGTTCTAACATCGATGGCTCCCAGGCTTCTGTTTCAGTTTCCGGGGCGAAATCGCTGCCGTAATACCATTCAATCAAACCGAAAACCACCGTTATGATCGCAAATGAGAAGCCAATTGACCGAATATAAGCTTCGACAATTCCGCTCCCTGGTGAAAACAGATTGATCGATCCTACCCCCCAATAGGAAATCAAAAAAGCGAGGATGTGCAGGCAGGTCAAAACAGTAAACACAATAGAGGTTACCAGTTTGAATAATGGAAACAGTTTAGGCCCGATCAAATATCGATCACCCCGATACTGGAGTGCCATCTGTTCTGGGCTGCCAAACTCCAACAATACCTCTGACACAAGCTTGGCAGATACATCCTGATCATCCCCTTCTGTATCTGAACCCAAGCGGGAGTCAATCCCGTCTTGAATTAATGACTGCAACTCCCTCTGGATATCTGCGCGACCTTTCTTTGGTAATAAGGCTCCAAACTCTGCAATATAGCTCTCAATCATTTCATTTGGTTTCATGATTTGCCTCCTGTTGGCTCGTCTAAAAGCCGATTCATCGTTTCGATCAAACTGTTCCATTCGCTCTGGAGCTGTGTGAGCATGTCTTCTCCCAGCGAGCTGATCTTGTAGTATCGGCGCGGCCGTTTATCATCAACCACGCGCCAATCACTCTCCAGCAGACCTTGCTTCTCTAAACGCCGCATCAAAGGATAGAGTGTCCCTTCATTGATGATAAGCCCCTGATCGGCTAAAGCTTGTTTAAGCGAATAACCATATTGCTCTGTTGTTAGTTGTGACAGCACAGCCAGCACCAAGGCCCCACGGCGTAATTCACCACTCAAGTTGTCATATAGGGTTTTAGAGTCCGCTTTTTTTACCATGCAGAGTATATTACTGTATATCGCACAGTATTGTCAAGAAAAAGCATCATGCAGACCCCCATCGCCTTACTAGTACAAAGGGGCATAAATAGCTCACATATTGAAATGTGGCTCACCCCTTTGTATAGGATACCATGCGCCACTTTAACCAATCAGTTACTTACGCC
>JAHDEB010000255.1 GCA_020629055.1 Chloroflexota bacterium | reverse complement strand
GTGCGCAAAATAATCGCCAACAGCTCCACTGTCGAGACCGCATTTGGCCCCACGCGCATTAATCTTTCCCGCGGCCGTTCCGAGATCGGCATATCCCGAATCATCGGTACATAATCTGCTTGTATCGTGCTTGCTTCTGCAAGATTCCCGTGCATTCCTTTTTCTCCCGTACTTCTCAGGCTAATAGGCCAAAAGGATACCCAGACGCCACAGATCCGCCCAGAGTTAAATCGGAAGGCGACAAGAAATCGAGCTGATTGATAAGATTTATTTCAGCCGTTGCCGACCGGTAGCATCAATGTGGCAAAATAGGTTAAAAGCTGGGCTGCAAAACGCTGAATTTATTTTCACCTTTTTTCAATCGAAAGTCAGTGTTAAAATCCCCCCGAACTTTGGCACAATCGCCAACGCCACTTAAACGAAATCAAACTATCCCAAAATAACGAGGCAAAAATGCACGGTTTTACTGGAAAAATTCTCCACGTCGACATGACAAATCAGACCCTAGAGGTTGAAGAGCCAACAGAAGACTTCTACAGAATGTATGTAGGCGGTAGCCTGATGGGGTTGTACTACCTTTGGAAAAACAGCCCGGCCGGGATCGATGCCCTTGACCCCCAAAATACCCTTGTGTTCGCTACCAGCGCCGGAGCCGGCTTGCCCGTTAGTGGCCAAAGCCGCTGTACGGTGACCTGTAAATCACCCAGCACCGGCGGCATCGCCGACAGCCAAGCAGGTGGTTTCTGGCCGGCCGAACTTAAATTTGCCGGTTTTGATGCCATCGTTGTTAAGGGGGCTTCTGACAAACCCCTCTATCTTTCAATCATTCATGGTGAGGCGAAACTACACGACGCATCTCATCTGTGGGGCAAAACAACCCTTGAAGTAGACGGGATTTTGCAAGAAGAACTAGATGACAAAAAGATTGAAATCGCTCAAATCGGACCATCAGGTGAAAAACTGTCAAACTTTGCAGCCATCATGAACATGAGCAATCGTGCTTGGGGACGTACCGGTGTCGGTGCGGTCATGGGCAGCAAAAAGCTAAAAGCGATTGTGGTACGCGGCAAAGAAAAAGTTGTTCCAGGCGATCGCAAAGCGGTTTTAGCGATGTCAAAACAGGGTGCAAAAGACCTTGAACCCACCGGCATGGCGGAGTTTGGTAAGTACGGAACGGCCGGTGTCGTCATGCCCCAATACGGTGCGGGCGGCTTGCCATCCTATAACTGGGACGGCGGCGTCATGAAAACGCGCGAAGAAGCGGAAGCGATTGACGGAATCCGCCTGTACGATGAACTGTTGGCAGGTGCGGCAGAAGACAAACAAGACCGCAAAGGGCGTGATACCTGTTACGCCTGTATCGTCCGCTGTAAACGGGTCGCTGAAAGCGAATACAAAGACAAAAAGATTATTCCAGAATATGGTGGGCCAGAATATGAAACCCTTGCGACCTTTGGCTCTTACTGCGGTGTCAGCGATCTGCACGCCGTCACCTATGCCAATCAGCTTTGCAACGAATATGGTGTTGATACGATTTCATGCGGCGCCACAATCGCCTGGGCGATGGAATGTTTTGAACAAGGGTTATTAACGCTCGAAGAAACAGACGGCATCGACCTAAGCTATGGCAACGCAGATGGCATGATCGAAATGCTCATGAAAACGCTCAATCGTGAAGGCTTTGGAGACGTACTTGCCATGGGCTCGGTAAAAGCGGCCGCCCATTTGGGCAAAGGGGCCGAATACCTCGTCGCCGTTAAAGGCCAAGAGCTACCAGCCCACATGCCACAGGTCAAACGTTCGATGAGTCTGATCTATTCGGTGAACGGCTTTGGTGCAGACCATCAGTCGAGCGAACATGACACCGGTTATAACGAACGGGCGTATGAAGGCACTAAAAAATATCTAGAGCCATTGGGTCTAACAACCCCGGTCCCGACCAAATCATTGGGCAAAGAAAAAGTAGAATTTACCCTAAAAACCCACTACACCTACGGCGCGCTCGACAGCATGTCGCTGTGTCAGTTTGTGTTTGGGGCGGGATGGCAGCTGTACACGCCGGTTGATATGGCGAACTTCATGTCGGCCGCTACCGGTTGGGATGTCAGCGTAGACGAAGTTCAGCTGTGTGGCCAACGCCGCACCAATCTGATGCGCGCCTATAATTTGCGTGAGGGTTTGACCCGAGCAGATGACGCGCTGCCAGAAAAACTGTATCGTAAAGCGCTCGAAGGTGGCCGAAGTGACGGTATCTTGCTTCAACGGGAAGAAACTGAAGCTGCCATCGATATGTATTACGATCAAGCAGGTTGGGACGCGGCCGGTGTACCAACCCGAACCACCCTTGAAAGCATCGACCTCGGTTGGGTCGCTGATGACATGGGCTGGTAGAAATTAGTGAGTAGTGGTTAGTAGGTAGTGACGAGTAACCACTCGACTATCCACTAACCACCACCCACTAACCACTAAATTATGCAAGCACAAAATATCACTTTTATCGGTTTAACACGGGCCAGTCTTTCTGTTGCGCTAGCGCTTAAAAAGGGGTTGCCGGACCTTAATCGGATCGGCCACGACCCGGATGATAAGCTGACCAAGCAAGCGGTTGAACACGGTGTGTTTAATTCAGGCGAACAACACGTCGATAAAGCCCTTGCTAAAGCTGATATTTTGATTGTCGACATGAATGCGGCTGCGACAGAAAAGCTTCTGCCACTCATGAGCCAAATGTTGCAAGAGCATGTGGTCATCACCCATCTGTCTCCTCAAGCGGTTGCTCTGCAAAAGTCGTTTGATAAACAATTACCCGAACGCTTTTTTGTCAATGCGGCACCGGTACAAAGCATGGCCACTTTCGGCCTAGCATCGGCCGACCCCATTGAATCAGCTGATGCAGATCTTTTCCGCGATAGTCTCTACTGCCTCATGCCATCATCTACCGTAGATGAAGCGGCCGTAGATACGGTTCGCGCCATCGGCAAAGTAATCGGCGGGTCTCCGTTTTTTATCGACCCATCTGAATACGATGTGTATATCAATGCGCTAGAGCTGCTGCCTCGGCTTT
Source organism: Chloroflexota bacterium (assembly GCA_020629055.1). Classification (GTDB taxonomy): domain Bacteria; phylum Chloroflexota; class Anaerolineae; order Promineifilales; family Promineifilaceae; genus WTJY01. Next base: position 4,766 of record JAHDEB010000255.1, on the reverse strand, counting down.
CACAAATCGCCTTGTTTGAATCCCTTCATTCTCAAACCGCATGGTCCGACATGCGCCGTTTGGCCGGCAATCGCTTTGCCAGTGGCACGGCTAACTTCTCCGATCAGGGGGAGGAGATCGCCAGTGCCGTTTTTGCGAACAAAGACTCAACGCTCCATTGGATTAACCAACACATCAATGCCCTAATGGAAATTAAGGGTTGGATTGAAAAAACTGATGAAAGAACCGTTGCAGATTTAATCAACACCCGGTCTTTTGAAAGAGACATTTGGTTGCAAACGCGCAAAGACAACCATTGGAATGAAACCGCAGCACCAGAAATTGGCAAAGAAGGGGTAAAAGATCTCTTTATGGGGAGTCTTCTCGGCCGACGGGGACGGGGGTAGGCTGTTTGGCAGACGCTTCTATTAAAAGCCTCGAAAAACCGATCAAGGTCATGATGATCGCCCCCACATCGTTTTTTAGCGACTATGGCGGTCACATTCGCATCATGGAGGAGACCCTTGCACTCCAAGCTCTAGGCCACCAAGTTATTATCGTTACCTACTACAAAGGGCGCGATCTGCCCGGTTTCGACATCCGGCGGACTGCACCTATCCCTTATCGGGTTGATTATGAGGTGGGGTCCTCACGCCACAAGATCGTTTTTGATATTTATTTGGCGCTTAAATCATTTTGGGTTGCTCTAAAAGAAAAGCCGGACGTGATTCATGCACACATGCATGAAGGAACGCTAATCGGCTGGGTCATTTCGACATTATTTCGCAAACCGCTGGTGTTTGACTTCCAGGGCAGTTTGACGGCCGAAATGATCGATCATAACTTTTTGCGCCACAGCAGCCCGTTTCATCGGATCATTCGTCGCACCGAGCGTTTTATCAATCAACGTCCAGATGTGATACTCACTAGCTCCGGCCGTGCTCATCATTCCTTGCATTACGAATACCGCGTCCCTGATGAGCGAATCAAGCTTCTTTCTGATTGTGTCGATGTCAAACGCTTTAACCCTGATATTTTTACCCCTGAATCGAAAATCGCCATTCGAAAACGTTATGGCATCGGGGAAGATCAGATCCTAGTCGTTTATCTAGGCCTGCTGACCGACTATCAGGGGATTCCCTATCTTCTACAGGTCGCCCGCCAGTTGAAAGACCAAGGGGAGAATGTCCATTTCCTGATCATGGGCTTTCCCGATGTCGATAAATATCAAATTCAGGCCAATGATATGGGGTTGGCCGATTGCACCACCTTTACCGGTAAAATCAAATACGAAGATGCCCCCCACATGCTTTCTTGCGGCGATATCGCCATCACGGCCAAAATCTCAACCACCGAAGGCAGCGGTAAAATTTTGAACTACATGGCTCTCGGTCTACCCGTCGTTGCGTTTGATACACCCGTCCACCGTGAATACTTGGGCGATTATGGGGTTTGGGTTGAGCCGCACGATGTAGATGGGCTAACTAACGCTGTTGTCGCGCTTGCACACGACCCCGGCCGCAGAGAAACTTTAAGCAAGCAGTTGCGCCAACGCATCCAAGATCACTTTACATGGCCCGTTGCCGCCAAGCATATCGAAGAAACCTACTTTAGCCTGCGGCGCAAATCGTAAACGATGGGTCCATTCGACAAAAGGATCTCCGTTCAGCGTCAAAATGGCGATATTCGGCCTAATTGAAAGAAAAACCTCGTAACTTTAAGGTTTTGATAAATTATTCATTATCTATGCCGTTTTTGGTCAAAATTCTTTGACATATCCCCTTTATCTGATATGATCATCCGTTCACCCAAAGGTCATGGGCGATTTGCGCTTGTTCAACACAAAAACTTTAAACCCTAAAAATTACAAATATAGAATATGAGTTTCTACATGGCTTTGTCCGCAAGGCGAAGCTGTTTTTGTGTCTAAAATAAGTGCATAAACTCGATCGAGTCACCAGACTACGAATCGAATTGAAAACAAAGGTTAACCATTTTCAGGAGCAGATCTGAATAATGACAGTTCGTATCAAAAAGAACTACGCCAAGGCGACCACAACACTCGAGTTGCCAAAGTTAATTGACGTACAGCTTAATTCTTTTGTTCAGTTTAAAGCTGATAGCTTGACTGAACTATTCCAAGAAATTTCTCCGATTGAAAGCTATAACGGAGACTTAAAACTATATTTCCCTTGTGATCTTCCTGAAACTGATGGATTTGATCTGAAATATTGGTTCGAAGATCCTAAATATACGGTTGATGAATGTGTAGAGCGCGACATGAGTTATGCAGCGCCTCTTTATGTTCGGGTTTTGCTCTATCGTCAAGACCTCGACCAACCGATTGTGCAGGACATCTTCATGGGGGACTTCCCGCTGATGACAGGCTCAGGTACCTTTATTATTAATGGTACAGAGCGCGTTGTTGTTAGTCAGTTGATCCGCTCACCAGGTGCTTACTTCGAGGTTGAAGCCGAAAAAGCGACCGGCCGCCCATTGGCAATGGCCAAATTGATTCCAGACCGTGGCGCATGGATGGAATTTGAAACGCGTAAAACCGACTATCTGACGATTAAGTTCAATCGTAAACGTACCGTTCCTGCAACACTATTCTTGCGGGCAATGGCTGCTGTTGACGATGGCCTTGGTAATCCTCTTATTAAAGAAGGAACAGATGAAGAAATCATGGCGCTATTCGAAGATGTTGACAACAACGGTGAGCATCTTTATCTGCCTGGCACCATTGAACAAGAACCCGCATGGGATCCTGACAAAAATATCGCTGAACAAGCGTTGATTGAATTCTATAAAAGAATGCGTCCTGGCGACCCGCCAACGCTCGACAACGCTAGCCAATACCTTTACGAGCAGCTGTATGACAACCGTCGCTATGACCTAGCGCGTGTCGGCCGCTACAAGCTCAACAAACGCCTTGGGTTGCAAAATGATGTTCCTGGTGAACACCGAACCGTAACTCAGCATGACATTGTTGAAATGTTGCGCCACATGGTGCGTATCAACAATGCAGAAGCACGTCCTGACGATATCGATCACTTGGGCAACCGCCGTGTTAAAACGGTGGGTGAATTGCTCCAGGCTAAACTACGTGTCGGTCTACGCCGTATGGAACGTGTTGTACGTGAACGTATGTCGATTAAAGACGACGAAAATGTAACACCGATCTCATTGGTAAACATTCGTCCTGTTGTTGCGGCCGTTCGCGAGTTCTTTGGTAGCTCTCAGTTAAGCCAGTTTATGGAACAAGCCAATCCACTTGCGGAATTGACCCATAAACGGACGATTTCAGCATTGGGTCCTGGTGGTCTCCGCCGTGAACGTGCTGGTTTCGAGGTTCGGGACGTTCATCACAGCCATTATGGCCGTATTTGCCCGATCGAAACTCCTGAAGGTCCAAACATCGGTCTGATCGGCCGTTTGGCAACCTACGCTCGGGTTAATCGCTATGGCTTTATCGAAACCCCATACCGCCGTGTGATCGGTCAGTTTGCTGGCGATGATCCCGCAATGGTTGGCCACGATGCATTCACTGATATCACTGATAGCAATGGGGATGACATCGTTGAACAAGGGCAAGAAATTACTGAAGAACATTTCAAAGCGATTAAGAAAGCGAATCCTGATGAAGTTCAGGTTATGCCTTTTATCACTGATGAAATTATTTATATGTCGGCCGATGAAGAAGACCGCTACACCGTTGCGCAGGGTAATGCCCAAATCGACGGTAAAGGTCAATTCGTAGAGCGTCGTGTCCCGGTTCGCCGTAATCAAGCATTCTCATTTGCTAACGTACAGCGTATCGACTTTATGGACGTGGCACCTCGCCAAATTGTGGGTGTGTCAGCTTCATTGATTCCATTCTTGGAACATGACGACGCAAACCGCGCATTGATGGGATCAAACATGCAGCGCCAAGCTGTTCCATTGTTGATTCCAGACGTACCAGTTGTTAGTACCGGTATGGAACCGCAAGCGGCTCTAAATTCTGGCCAAGTCGTATTGGCTGCAGAAGCTGGTGAAGTGGTTAGTGTGGTCGGTGACGCAATCGTTGTAATCGGCGAAAGCGGACCACGTACCTATCAACTACGCAAATACACACGCTCTAACCAAAGCACTTGTATCGACCAACGACCATTGGTTGTGAAAGGGCAACGGGTTGACGCTGGTGAAGTTTTGGCTGACAGCTATTCTTCTCGTGATGGCAGCTTGGCATTGGGCCAAGACGTCGTGATCGCTTTCCTTTCTTGGGAAGGCGGTAACTACGAGGACGCGATTCTTGTGAACGAGCAGCTTGTACGTGATGACAAATACACGTCAGTGCATATCGAAAAACATGAAATCGAAGCCCGCGACACGAAACTAGGGCCAGAAGAAATTACATACGACATTCCAAATGTTAGCGAAGACGCATTGAAGGACCTCGACGAGCGAGGCATCATCCGCGTTGGTGCTGATGTAAATGAAAATGACATTTTGGTGGGTAAAATCACACCAAAAGGTGAAAAAGAACTTTCTCCTGAAGAAAAACTGCTCCGCGCGATCTTTGGTGACAAAGCGCGTGAGGTTAAAGACTCAAGTTTGCGTCTACCTCATGGTGCTCGCGGTAAAGTGGTTGAAGTTCAGGTGTTTGACCGTCAACAAGACCGCGACTTGCCGGCCGGAGTTGAAACGATGGTCCGGGTCAGTGTGGCTCAACGTCGTAAACTCTCTGTTGGTGACAAGATGGCTGGTCGCCACGGTAACAAAGGTGTTATTTCAAAGGTTGTACC
>JAHDEB010000031.1 GCA_020629055.1 Chloroflexota bacterium | reverse complement strand
CAAACCCACAGGCTTTCTCGAACCCGCAGGCATTTTCAAACCCACAGGCTTTCTCAAACCCACAGGCTTTCTCAAACCCACAGGCGTTCTCGAACCCACAGGCATTCTCGAATGCCCCCTTACGCAGTATCGTTGGCCTCTCTGCCCTAAATGGTACCAGTAATGAAGAGGTGATTGTCAACACTTGGAACAGCACTGGAGACTTCTATGTTATGGTGACCGGCCGTAACGGTGCCTTTGATCGTGTGAATCCGTACACGATTGAAGTAACCCGCCTGGCTGGAGAGTGTGGCTCCGTCACCCCGTTGAGTGGGCTCGATGTTAGCGGCCTGCACAGTGCCCCATCCGGTTCATACGAAACGATTATCGTCATTGATAGCAGCGACCCAACCTTATCGGAAGAAGGCGACCTTGCCAATATGCTGCTCAAGCTGGACGACTTTAGGGTTCATCCTCAAGTAAATGGTGTGATAGTAGACTTGGCAACCATCAACGATTCGCGTGTTAATCAAGCAAAGACTCAGTCGGCCAATAATCCACTCTGCCCTTATGCGCAAAACGTCCATGCTCAGTCAGTTAAGAAGGTCATCGATAGCTATCGTGCAGCTAGCTCGATAGAAACTGAATACATTCTCTTGGTCGGTAACGATGAGGCGATTCCATTCTTCCGGTATGCGGACTTGGCGCCAATAGAAAAAGAGTCTGAATATGATATTCCAATTCTTGACTCTACCAGCTCAAAAGCCAGCCTTGTCTTCGACAATATGCTAGGACAAGATGCGTATGGTGCTGATAAACTGATTAAGCTGCAAGAAAACAATCTACCGATTCCAAAATTGGCGGTAGGTCGTCTCGTAGAGACCGCATTTGATATCGAGATCATGCTCGACACCTTCCTCGGTGGTACTGGGGCAGTCACACCGCAAAACGGATTTGTTTCGACCTACGAATTCCTGAGAGACGGCTCTGAAGCGGCCGCAACTGAGATGGAGTCCGGTATCGGCACACCTAACTCCGTATCCCTCCTCTCTGATGTCGATATCAACGGCGCGGCCAACCTCTGGACTGCGGCCGATCTCACAACCGAATGGCTCGATCAGCCTCGCTATGACCTCACCTATTTAGCCGGTCATGCCAACAACTTTGAATTACTCGCGGCCGATTATCAAACCGCAATTACAACACATGATCTAGCAGCATCAACCGTTGACCTGACCAACGCAGTTGTATGGACCTCCGGATGTCACACCGGTTACAACCTCGTCAACCCACATGCTGGCTTTGTTAATCCATTTGACTGGGGCCAAGCGTTTGCCCAAAAAGGTGCCAACTTTATTGGCGGTACCGGCTACCAGTACGGCGATGCTGAGCTAACAGAGTATGGCGAGCGTCTCTATCTCAACTTTACCCAAGAAATGCGTGGCGATGACAATACGCCGGTTCCGATCGGAAAAGCGTTGGTTCGAGCCAAACAAGGGTATCTGGGAGATGCGACCGCGGAAATTGACGGTGTGTTTGAAAAGACAATTGTCGTTTCAACACTGTTTGGCTTCCCGATGTTTGAAGTCGATATGCTTCCTGGAACCAGTGTAACGCTGCCGCCGATTGTTGGTTCAACCAACCCGGTTCCGGCCGGAACGTCTGGTGATGCGGCCGGCTTGGAACAAGCTGATGTTAACTTAAGCTTTAACATCGATAGCAATCGAGTGACCAAATCGCTTACAAACATCCTAGATAATACGTCGCTAACAGCGACATATTTCACAGGTCAATCCGGAGAAACATCAACCCGTTCAGGGTTCCCGATTCTGCCGGTTGAACGGTACAACATCAACCATCCAAATGGGATCGATGGAAATAATGGTGGTGGTGTTCCACGAGGTATTGGCTTCCGTGGAGGATCATACACGCCTGAATTCAACATCTTTCCACTTACCAGTCAGGCGGATGCGCAAGAAACGCGGATGTACGAAGCGTTCCGCTCCAACTACTTCTATCCGCCAAAACCATTTAACATCAACTACTTCGAAACGATCATCGATCCGAATACCGGGATCACCTATCTCAACGTGATTCCAGCCCAATACCGCTCTAACAGCTCGGCACCTTTCAACGAAGGTACCTTACTAAAATACAGCGGTATGAACCTCCGGGTTTATTACAGTGGCAATATTTCTGATGATGCCCTGATCGCGCCCGCCTCAATCGCCAAAGTTCAAACACAAGAAGAAACCAATGGAGACATCACCTTTAGAGTCCAGGCAACAGAACCGTTGCTTGGGGTTCATGAGGTGTGGGTAACTTACACTGGCGTCAATGGCACGTCTTTGAATGGCACTTGGACTTCTGTCGATTTGACCCAAAGTCCAGTTCAACCAAGTGAGTGGAGCGGCACGCTGAGTGCAGCAGCGCTCAACGGGACGAATGGTTCTGACGTCCGCTTCTTCGTCCAGGCAACAAACGCGGTTGGTATGGTTACCTTTGTCAACAATGAAGGTCTATTCTTCACCCCGGATGTTGATCCGGCTGAACCGACACCGATTGATCCGAGCCTGCCACCGGCCGAAGAAACAAGCATGACCTTTACGAGTCAGCCCACAGCCGGTAAATTTGGCGGGACGGTGACGATTGGCATCTTACTCCAGTCAACCTCTGGGCCAATTGCCAACCAACCTATCGAATTTAGCATTGGGGATCAGATCTTAACGGCTCAAACCGATGCATCCGGCAATGCAACGGTTGACTTCCAACTGGTAACCCGCCCCTCTGACGATCCGATCCCGCTCCAAGCCAGTTTCACCGGTACTCCGGAATTTACATCCGCCCTTTTACAGGCTCCATTTCAGCTCGACAGACAAGACACTGTTCTAACCCTGAGCGGCACTAGCCCGATTGACGAAGGATTGCCGCTAGATGTGATCGCTACACTTGAAGATCCATCCGGGGCAGATATTGCTGATCGCTTTGTCATTTTCGAATTAGTTGACGAGTTCGGTGATTCGTTCACTGTCGCCACAACAACTAATGATGAAGGTATAGCCCGATTCTCTGGGGTGCCAGGTGTAACCGACATTGCCGGCAACTTTACGATCAACGGGACCTTTAACGAAGACGATTACTATGCCAATTCTACCAATACGAACTTCTCATTGATCATCCTCGAGGTCAACGTCCCACCAATTGCATTGGTTGACGATATCTCAACCAATGAAGATGTTCCGGTAGAAATCGATGTTTTGGCTAATGACACCGATGATGATGGTGACCCGCTCACAATTATCTCAACGACAAGTCCGGCAAATGGGACGATTGTGATCAATGGTACGGCCGGTGTTGATCAAACAATCAGCTACACACCGAATGCGAACTATTGCAATCTGACAAGCCCAAATAATCCAGACAGCTTTACCTATACGATTGAAGATCAGGGTTCTAATACAGCCACGGCAACGGTAAATGTCGATGTTGTGTGTGTCAACGATGCGCCAATCGCAAATGACGACAGCAGTATTGTGGATGAAGACGCCTCGATAACACTTGACCTGTTAAACAACGATACTGATATCGAAAATGAACCTCTGACGATCGCTTCTGTACAGGACCCGAACAATGGGTCGGTTAATGTAAACCTCGATAACACCGTCCTTTACACGCCTGATCCCAACTTCTGTGGTTTTGATGTCTTTACCTACAATGTAACCGATGGCACCAACACAGCAACCGGAACAGTAACCCTCACGGTGACCTGTCTAAATGACCCACCATCTGCCCTGAATGATTCGAATCAAACCAACGAAGACACTAACCTCAGTGTTCCAGCACCAGGCTTGCTTGGGAATGACCTCGATGCAGACATGGAGGCGCTCACAATTACGAGCTTTGACGTTGACGGTCAAACATACCCGGCCGGCACGACGGTTAATCTAACCGAAGGCGATCTTACAATTAACGCCGACGGTAGCTACACCTTTATCCCTACCGCCGAATTTAGTGGCTCTGTACCTGAAGTGACCTACTCTGTCACCGACGGCAGTATAAGCAGTAGTGCCACCTTTAACTTAGAAGTAACAGGGGTTAATGATCCACCTTCGGCGAATGATGATTCGGCCAGCGTACAGGAAGATGGCACGATCAACATCGTTGTCTTGGCGAACGATACCGATCCTGAAAATGACCCTCTGCAGATCGACTCCGTTTCAGTTTCAACAAATGGAACTGTCGTAGTCAATGTAGACGGTGTCACCATTGATTACTCACCGAACACAGATTACTGTGGCCCCGATAGCTTTACTTATACAGTTAGTGATGGCGATGGTAGCTCAACCGCTACGGTGACGATTACCGTAGATTGTGTTAATGATCCCCCACTGGCAGCTGGCGAAACCAACAGCACAGTGGAAGACACCGAATTAACTGTCGCCTCGGCCACCGGCTTATTGTTCAACGATTCAGACATCGATAGTGCGAGTCTAACCATTACCCAATTTGTGGTTGCTGGTCAGACAGTTGCAGCCGGAGGCACAGCCTCATTAACTGAAGGTGCTCTCACGGTCAATGGCGACGGTAGCTACACCTTCACCCCGGCCCAAGATTACAATGGCTCGGTGCCGGAAGTGACCTATACGATTTCCGATGGTGATGGTGGAGATGCAACCGCAATGCTCCAACTCTCGGTTTCTGCAGTCAACGATGCCCCTGTCGCCAATGACGACAATGCATTAACGAACGAAGATAACAGCGTCACCATTCTAGCAGCGAGCAATGACAACGATGTTGATGGCAACCTTGATGCCACAACATCGGCTGAAACAAGTACACCAGCCTTTGGCTTGCTAACGAACAATGGGGACGGCTCATTCACTTATATTCCAAATGCCGACTTCAATGGCACCGACAGCTTTGAGTATCAGATTTGTGATACGGATACATCGTGTGATACGGCGACAGTCAACATTACCATCAGTTCGGTAAACGACTTGCCAATTACCAATGATGATACTGGAAATACTGATGAAGAAATCCCAGTTGTTATCACCGTGTTAGGCAACGATTCTGACGTTGACGGAGACAACTTATTTGTCAACTCAGCCTCTGATCCTGCCGGTGGCTCTACAACGGTTAATGGGGATAACACCATTACTTATACACCGGACCTCAACTACAACGGTACCGACAACTTCACTTATGAAGCATGTGACGGTAACAATGGTTGTTCGACCGCAACGGTCACTGTGGTTGTGGGCGCACTCAATGACCCACCAGCCGCTTCTGACGATAATGTCACAACCGACGAAGACACAGCCATTTTAATTGATGCAGTTGCCAATGACGGGGACGTTGACGGCAACTTGCAACCATCGAGTTTGGAAGTTGAAATCGATCCTGACTTTGGTCAAGTCGTTGACAACAACAACGGCTCCATCACCTACACACCAAATGCTAACTACAACGGCAGCGACAGCCTAACCTATAAGGTTTGTGACAGTGATGGGTTATGTGACAGTGCTAGTGTCAACATCACCGTAAACCCGGTTAATGATGTCCCGGTTGTGGCTGACGATACGGTCAGTACTTCAGAGGATACTCAACTGACTGCTGATGCGACATTCGGTTTGTTGTCAAACGACTCTGATATTGAGAACGAAACTCTTTCAATTACACAATATACAGTAAATGGTCAGACAGTTTCGGCCGATAGCACAGCTTTACTTATACAAGGTAATTTGACGATCAACGCAGACGGCAGCTACGACTTCACCCCGGCAGCAGATTTTAACGGGGCGGTACCAAACGTGGTTTATACCGTTTCTGACACCAGCGGTGGCATCTCGCAGGCCAATTTTGACATCGAGGTCACACCGGTCAATGATGCACCAGCACTCAGCGGGGACAATGCCACGACCGATGAAGACAATGCTGTAACCATTCCAGTCCTGTCTAACGATAGTGATGTTGATGGGGATTCACTCACGATTGAATCGGTGGGTGAACCAACCAATGGTGCCGTCCTGCTTAACAATGATGGCACCATCACTTACACACCAAACCCAGATTATTGCGGACTGGACAGCTTTACCTACACCGGTATTGATGGAAACGGTGGCAGTAGCACCACGACAGTCGCTTTAACCGTTAATTGCATCAACGATGCACCGATCGCAGCTGATGATGACAACGCGACACCGGAAGATACACCTCTTATCGTTGATGAGGCCAACGGATTGCTGGCTAATGATGCCGATGTTGAAGGTGAAGATCTGACGATTACCGGTTTTATCGTGGAGGGCTCAACCTATAATGCAGGCGACAGCGCGTCACTAACCCAGGGCACGCTGGTAATCAATGCGGATGGTAGTTACAGCTTCAATCCAGCACTCGATTACTTTGGCACGGTTCCGGTCGTATCATATACGGTAACTGATCTTAGTGGTGCTCCTGCAACAGCAACACTTACCCTCAACGTAACAATGGTCAACGACCCACCAATTGCTAATGACGATAGTGCCAATACCGATGAAGGTGTGACGATCACGATCCCGGTATTAAATAATGACTCTGATCCAGAAGGTGATCCGATCCGGGTCTCTCAAGTAGCAGACCCAACATTCGGAACTGCAGTAATTAGCGTTGATGGTCTAGCGGTCATATATACCTCTGGAAATGACTTCTGTGGAGATGTAAGCATCGGGTACACAACTGCGGACGACGGTGATGCAGTAGATTCAGCAACAATCTTAGTCAATGTCAACTGTTTGCCAGAGGCGATTGATGATGTTAACACGACATTCCGTGAAACTCCTGTCACAGGTGACATGTTGGCCAATGATGATCCAGGTGACGAACCAGCAACGGTAACAGCAACTGACTCAACCAGCGCCAACGGCGGGACAGTGACAGCGGATGTTAATGGCAACTATACCTACGTTCCGGCCGTCGGTTTCGATGGTGAAGACAGCTTTGGCTACACAATTACTGATGCCAATGGAGACACGAGTTCTGGAATAGTTGTGATCAATGTTGAACTAGAAGGCATCGATCTCCAGATCGACAAATCAGTGATGTTCGCTTGCAATCCGTTAGACGATGATGACTTCGATAATGACGGTATCCCGAACTACCTTGACAATGATGATGATAACGACGGTATCCGTGACGGCCGTGACCAAGATGATGACAATGATGGCATCCTAGACAATCAAGACGACGATGACGACAATGACGGCATCCCTGATCGGGAAGACAAACACTGCCGAGCCATGGATGAAGAGGTCGATTGCGGTGACACCGACTTTGACAATGATGGCATCCCAAATTACCTAGACAAAGACGATGACAATGACGGTATCCGCGACGGTAGAGATCGTGATGATGACAATGACGGTATTCCAGACCGGCAAGACCCTGATGACGATAACGACGGCATCCCTGATCATGAAGACGATGACTGTCGCCGACATGATGAGTGGAAAAAGAACCGCTGTGAATCTCGCATATTTAGCGATGCATGTCGGATCAAGTACACACTTACCGTATCAAATACCGGGCCGGGGTTGGCAACGGACTTGGTTGTCCTTGACACACTACCAGCTGAGGTGATCTTCGATACAACCGAAGCAAGCAGTGGTTCATATGACTGGGGCACCGGTGAATGGACATTTGACAATCTACCAGTTGGTGAAGCGGCAACGCTTGATATTTATGTCAAGCTCGATCCGACATTAGCTGAAGACCTTCTAAGCAACTGGTTTGACTCACCCGGAAATCAAAATGACGATTTATGTGTGAGTATTGAAAACAGCGCCAGCGTTTCTGCAATGGAGCTTGATTCAAATCAGACAAACAATGCTGACACAGCAACGATTTACTATGGTCATAAGGACTGTTTCGAGGACAACGAAATACATGGTCATGGGTACCGACATGGTCATGGTCGCAACTACCATAACTTAAGGTTCGGGCGTTATGGAATCGTTACCATTGTTGATTAAGGTGCGTTTCAAAGCCTAACAGACAATTAAATGGAAGTTGGTTCGGTTAGCCGAACCAACTTCCATTTTTACATTAAAACAAAGGGGGATAAAATAAAAATCATTGTTCGTCATGCATCTCTCCATTTATTTATTTAACCTAAGTTTTACATAAGCATTAATTGCAATGGATTTACACGGAAATACGATTCAAAATCAGCAAAAATCAGTGCCATCCGCTGCAAATGAGGAATTAAAATGCCCAAACAGAATTGAGGTTTTTTAGGTGTTCCTAGTACTGCATCAAACTTCTTTTGTATGAAGGTTGCTTGAGAATGGTGAACACGGTCGGCGGCAAGCAAAATCGACCCTGCTTGTTGAAATTTTTAACCCAGCAGGGTCGATCGGCTCAAAAACGAGACCTACCTATCATTCTGTCTAGTCGATAGATGTTGAATAATTAATGGATAACCAAATTCAAACTATACACAGCGATATATATTTTCTTTGGAGGTTAAAATGGAATTAGGAAATGCCTATATTCCAATGGATTGGCGACATGCATTCGCGACCAATAGTTCTCTTCCAGAAAAGCAAACCGGAGCTACGTTATTTAGCGATATTTCTGGCTTTACGCCGCTGACTGAAGCTTTTGCTATCGAGCTTGGGCCAAAGCGTGGAGGTGAAGAGCTTACAATTCACCTCAATCGCGTCTATGATGGCTTGATTGGCGTGCTTCATCGATATGGGGGCAGTGTCATTAGTTTTAGTGGGGACGCTATTACATGTTGGTTTGATCAGGATTTAGACGGCCGGCGAGCCGTACGTTGTGCTCTTGAGATGCAGGAGGCGATGCAACAGTTTGCCGAGATCAAAACCCATCACGGACGAATCGTCAATCTGGGTCTAAAAGTAGCGGTCGCCATTGGCTCCGTAAAGCGGTTTATTGTCGGGCTTCCAGAATACAAACTGTTTGATGCTATGACCGGTCAGACAGTAGAAGAGATGGCAGCTGGGGAAGGGGTAGCAGAACGTGGGGATGTTGTTATAGACAAGAAAACCTTTGCGGCTCTAGAACAACATCTTGAGATATCTGAATGGCGTAAAAATGATCAAACAGGGGGAGATTTTGCCATTGTCCAGGCCCTGAGCTTAGATGTTCAGGAGCAGCCTTGGGAAACATTAGAGGATATCCAATTTACCCAAGAAACGCTTAGCCGCTGGCTTTTACCTGCGGTTGGCAGGCGAATCAGCTCAAACTTAGGTGGATTTTTAACCGAACTCCGGCCGGCTGCGACGCTCTTTATGAGATTTACCGGTATTGATTATGAAAACGATGATGAAGCTCCCGATAAATTAAGCATATTTGTCCAACAAATTGAACGCATCATGATGCGGTTGGACGGTAGTTTGTTGCAGTTGACCATCGGCGATAAGGGGAGTTACATGTATGCTGCATTTGGTGCCCCAAATGCTCATGAGAATGATGTTGAGCGTGCAGCAATGGCGGCTCTAGCCATCCAAAAAGAAACGGGCCAATTTGATTATATTGACCCGGTTCAAATCGGAATTTCTTATGGAAGAATGCGAACTGGAGCATATGGCAGCTCACAACGTCGAACATATGGTGTACTTGGAGACCATGTTAATCTGTCTGCCCGCTTAATGAGCAAAGCACCTGGTGGGCAAATATACATCAGCAGCAACGCCCATCAGAAAATTAGCCGTCTGTTTAAGTGGGAACAGCTCCCAAGAATGCAGGTTAAGGGGAAATCGATCATGATCGATGCCTTTCGCCTGGTTGGTTCAAAACAGCGTGAATCAATTCGACTACATGAACCCGAATATAGCTTGCCTATGGTTGGGCGTGCAGAAGAATTGGCACAAATTTCTGAAAGGATCGACCTTGTCCTTGAGGGTAAAGGTCAAATTGTCGGAATAACTGCTGAAGCAGGTATGGGCAAATCGCGCTTAACGGCCGAAGCGATCCACATCGCATTAGAGAAAGGATTAGAAGGGTACGGTGGCGAGTGCCAATCTTTTGGGACAAATAATAGCTATTTAGTCTGGGAAAATATTTGGCGCAATTTTTTTGGCCTGCAAGAAGAACAAACGGTAGATGGTGTAGTAGATCAGCTTACTGAACAGCTTACTCTTATTAACACCTCATTGATTCCCCGAATCCCTCTTCTGGGTGCGGCCCTTAATCTTCCTATTCCAGACAATGAGCTAACCGCATCACTAGACGCAAAAACAAAGAATAGCAGCTTACAAGGGTTACTGATCGATGTTTTACGTCATAAGGCGCTTGGCGGACCGATTTTTTTGGTTCTAGAAGATTGTCATTGGCTCGATGACCTATCCAAAGAGCTCATTGAAGAGATCGGCAAAGCGATTGAAAACACACCGATCCTATTGCTCTTGGTTTACCGCCCCCCGGATACACATCGCATTCAGATGGCGCAAGTTTATGAACTCCCCTATTTTACTCAAATTAATTTAAGTAACTTTTCTAAGCAAGAGGCCGAGCAGCTGATTCAGCTTAAGATAGATCAATTTTTCCAAGGGAAAGAAATTCCCGGCCGATTTATTAATCTCATTGTGCAAAAGGCATCTGGAAATCCATTTTATCTCGATGAAATTATCAACTTGATCCAAGATCATGAAATTGATCCGGCCAATGAAAACGCCTTGCTTGCCCTTGATTTGCCGGACACAATCTACAGCCTTGTGCTAAGCCGAATTGACAATCTTACTGAAAGCCAAAAAATCGCCATTCGGGTGGCGAGTGTCATCGGACGCCTCTTTACAGCAGCGATGGTTTGGGGCATTTACCCAGCCCAAGAAGTAACATCGATGGTTAAAGATGACCTTGATCGACTAAGCGAATTAGAATTGACGCCTGTTGAAAAACCGGAGCCAGAATTAACCTACCTCTTTAAACACATCATGACGCAAGAGGTTGCTTATGAAAGCTTGCCTTATAAAACCAGGTCAATTCTCCATGGACAGATCGGGAGCTATGTCGAATTTAAATTTCCAAATGAAATCGAGCAAAACCTCGACCTACTTGCCTTTCACTTTGGCTTGAGCGGGGATGAAGACAAGAAAAAGATTTACTGGAAGCTGGCAGGTGATGCCGCTTCTAAAACCTATGCAAATGGTGCAGCAATCAATTATTACACCCAGCTCCTCCCATTAATCGATGGGGAAGAAAGGGGAAGCGTTTTGGTCAGTCTAGGCGAAGTCCATGAATTGATTGGATCGAGAAACGAGGCGGAGAGTTACTTCCAAGAAGCATTAACTTTAGCTGAGGATAAAGGATTAGACTTACTGCAGGCCAAAAGCCAAATTTTACTTGGCACGCTACGGCGGAAGCAGGGTCAATTGCCTGAGGCTGCAGAATTGCTCAATCATGCTCGCAAGAAATCAGATGAAATCAACGACCCTCCTGGTTTAGCCAAAGCTTTTAATTCTTTAGGTACGATAAGCGCCATGCAGGGCAACTTTGATGAAGCGATTTCTTTATACGATCAAAGTCTCGAAATCGGCCGGTCAATCGGAGATGATGCGGAAATTGGTGGCGTCCTCATTAATATGGCCGTGGTAGCAGAATATCAAGGAAGTCTGCCCAGAGCACGTGAGTATCTTCAACAGGCATTAGAGCACAAACGGTTGGATGGTGGCAAAATGGGTGTCGCCATGGTGCTTAATAATTTGGGTTACGTTTTAAATGAACTAAAAGAATACAGTCAAGCGGCACCATTTTTAGAAGAAGCAATTACTATATTCAGAGAGAGTGGTGACAAATGGCGCGTTGCAAACACATCAAATAATCTGGCAAACGTTCAATCAGCTTTACAAAAATATGACCAGGCAAGTCGACTCTATGCAGAGGGCCTTAAAATTAATTTGGAAATTAACGACCAATGGGCGCTTGCATTCCTTTTTGAAGATATAGCTATGTTCCTTTCTCAAAAAGAAAGCTCATTAATCGCATTAAACTTAGTTGGTGCAGCCGAACGAATTCGTGAAGAGATTGAATCTCCTTTACCCGATGCGATGAAAACGAAGCTAGATCAAAAACTACAACCGTCATACACAGTAGCAGGAGATGATGCTGATCATCTCAGGACTGTAGGAAAAGGAATGAACATAGATAAAGCTGGTGCGGTTGCGTTAGAGGCACTGCTCTAAATATTTAATGTTTACAGGTTAGCTTCTTGCGCAAAAATTGAATGAGGGAGTAAGCAAAGTCATCGATAAACCACTATAATCTGGTCAATGACACTCCTAAACGAAATCCTCAAAGCCGAAAATCGTATTCGACCCTTCATTCGAGAAACATTTCTTGAATTCTCCCCACATTTTAGCGAGCTTATAGAAGGGCACGTTCTCTTTAAACTTGATAATCAGCAGCATACCGGTTCATTTAAAATCCGAGGGGCAATGAATCGAGTTCGCGCATTGACTCCGGCCGAAAATAAACGAGGCGTAGTCACCGCATCGAGTGGGAACCATGGGGCCGCTGTTGCAAAGTCTTTAACCCTGTTCGATACACCGGGGATTGTTTATGTGCCCGAACAAACATCAGAAGCCAAAATTGAGAATATGCAGCAATATGGTGTTGAGGTTCGTTTCGCTGGTGATGACGGAGTGATTGCAGAGGCAACGGCACGTCAACATGCTGCTGAAAATAACTTAACGTTCATCTCTCCCTATAACGACTTGCTGGTAGCCGCGGGGCAAGGCACATGCGGCGTAGAAATTGCGCGCCAATTATCTGGTGAAAGCGTAGATGAAGTTTACATCGCCGTCGGCGGCGGCGGTCTTATATCTGGGGTTGGGTGCTACTTAAAGTCGGTTTGGCCTGATGTAAAAATTATCGGTTGTCAGCCAGAGAATTCAAAAGTAATGGCTGACTCGATTGCCGCAGGTAAAATTCTCGACCTCCCGTCTTTCCCAACTCTAAGCGATGGCACCGCTGGGGGCATTGAGCCCGGTTCGATCACATTTGAATTTGTTCAACAATATGTCGATGAATTTGTTACCGTCAGCGAAGAAGAAATAGAAGAAGCGATGATTCACTTCATGTCGGTCCATCATCATATGATCGAAGGGGCTGCAGGGGTTGCGATAGCCGCACTGTTAAAAAGACAGGCTCAACTCAAAGGAAAAAGCGCCGTTGTCCTCATCTGTGGTGGCAACATCAGCATGGAAACCCTGGCACAGGTTTTGACAGAACCTGATGAAGGATAATAGGCTAGTATGCGACTTGAACAAGTCACTTGGCAAGGTGGCGCAATTGATGATGCCGGCATCATCAAGCAGTTGCCTAAAACTTTAGCCGGTCTACTCAATCAGATTAATGGCTTCATCCTTTATCAAGGCGGTTTCCACCTGTACGGGGCGATAAATAAACCAAAATGGCATTCGATTCGGGAACATTGGCAGGGAGACCAAGCATCTTGGAAACATTACGACACGATCAATGAAAGCGATGTGCCATTTGCTGAAGATTGTCTTGGATTTCAATTCTTCTTGCGAAATGATTTGGTCATTTTTTTAGATGGCCAAACGGGAGACATCGATGAGTTAAACGTGGGCTTAGGCGCTTTCTTAACCGCCGTTACATCAAATCCATTAGATGCGGTCGGACTTGCCCCCTTATTGCAATTCATGAAAGATGGAAACCATTTGGAGCCAGGCGAGCTACTTTCTGAATACCCCTTCTTTTTTACCAAGCAAGCTAGAGATGGGGTTGAGCTGACCAAAACATCGTCGCTTGAAAAACGCAAATTGCTAATCCACATCTACGAAAAACTAAAAGGGACAAAAGACGGGGAAGAGTTCACCGTAAGCGTTCAAAAATCAAAGCAGAAGTAAAGCATATGAAAAAAGCATTGGAAGGTATCCGCGTTCTTGACTTATCTCGAATTTTGGCTGGCCCGTATATCGGCATGCTCCTAGGTGATTATGGAGCAGAGGTCATAAAAATAGAGCAACCGATTTCCGGGGACGGCACACGAAAATGGGGGCCGCCGTGGGTTGGTGACCAGGCGGCATATTTCTTTTCGGCCAACCGCAACAAAAAGAGTTTGACCTTAGATTTGAAAAGTGAAGCAGGATTAAAAATTCTGCACCAATTGCTAGAATCGGCCGATGTGCTGATTGAAAATTTCAAAGTTGGCGGTATGGCAAAGATGGGGCTAGATTATGAAAGCTTAAAAGAAAAATATCCCAAACTTATCTATGTCTCCATAACGGGTTACGGGCAGACAGGCCCTGACAAAGATAAACCGGGGTACGATGCCATGATTCAGGCTCAGGGTGGCATCATGTCGATTACAGGGCCTGAAGATGGCATGCCTCATAAAGTTGGTGTTGCCGTCGTAGATGTTACGACCGGTTTGTATGCAACAACTGCAGTTCTCGCGGCACTGAATCACCGACACAGCTCTGGCCAAGGGCAACATGTCGATGTGTCCTTGCTCGACTCACAAATCGGCTGGCTGGTCAATATAGCTCAAAATTATCTAGCAACGGGTCAGCCCCCTGGCCGCTTTGGAAATGCCCACCCCAGCCTAGTCCCCTATGAAACATTTGAGACTTCTGATGGTCACATTGTGTTGGCAATTGGAAGTGATGACCAATTTCGAAAGTTTGTGGACATGGCAGGTAGGCGTGACCTATGGGAAGATCAACGTTTTCAAACCAATCAAGGACGGGTTGAACGGCGAACTGAGCTTCTACCTATTATCCGCCAACTAATGACTACGCGCAGTTCTTCAGATTGGCTCGAATCTTGCCTTAAAATCAATGTTCCAGCAGGCCCGATAAACACAATCGATACCGTTTTAGAGATGCCTCAGGTGAAAGCGAGAAAAATGGTGCAGACGGTTGAGCATAAAACCGCAGGTGAAATAAAAATATTAGGGCCGGTTCCAAAGCTCTCGAAAACACCAGCCGAGGTTCACCTACCTCCCCCTGCCCTAAGCGAGCATTCAGATGAAATTCTGGAAAGCTTAGGGTACACTTTGCTGGAAATCGAGCGACTTAAAGAGGAAAAAGTTATTTAGTTAATCGATGACACTGAAGGTCCTTCGTACTAACTGGCTTTCAGGCGCCTATGCCATTGAAACCAAGAAAAGAAGGTTGTTTAAAACCCTACAAGGTCTTTGAGCAGCCTAATAGCTATCATCACTAAAAAAACGCAATTGGTCCCTACCAATCTGACCGATTGCGTCGGAGGAAAAATGGCCTTCCCTATATTTCAGGTTGACGCCTTTACCCATATACCTTATCGTGGCAACCCCGCTGCGGTCGTTATTCTAGATAAGATGCAGCCAGACGATTGGCTAAAGTCGGTTGCGGCCGAAATGAATTTATCTGAAACAGCCTTTCTAGCACCGAACAAAGACCCTTTTGTGCGAGTGTGGCAGCTTCGATGGTTTACCCCTAACAAAGAAGTTGAGCTATGCGGCCATGCAACTTTGGCCACCGCTCATGTTATGTTCTCAGAAGGGTATGCAAAACCCAACGAAACGATACGGTTTGGGTCATTATCTGGTGAACTGCAAGCCAGCAAAGATTCTGGCGGATGGATCGAACTCGACTTCCCCACATCAAAGATTGAACCAATTGAGTCGATAGAATCAATCACTGCCGCCATTGGGTTTAAACCTGTCGCGGTATACAAAGCTACCTTTGATGAAGATTTTGACTACCTCGTCCAAGTCGAATCTGATGAACAAGTCAAAGAAATCTCCCCCGATCAATCTGCAATAATATCTCTGGGCGGCCGTGCGCTAACTATTACTGCCAAAGCAGCACCAGACAGTGAAGGAAGCCCTGATTTTGTTTCACGCGTATTCGCCCCGAATGTAGGTGTACCTGAAGACCCCGTCACAGGCTCTGCACACTGTTATTTATCAGCCTTTTGGGCAGAAAGGTTGGGCAAAACCGAATTAAAAGCCCATCAAGTGTCTGCGCGAGGCGGTACGCTAAAAGTAACTTTAGATACAAATAGAACAAAAATAGCTGGGCGAGCTGTTACGATTTTAAAAGGCAGCTTACTTAAATAGGTCAACCTAAGTATTTCTTATCAATTCCAGCAGATTCTTATCAATTTTATGTGCGGCAAAATTCCTGTTTGGTAAACTGATCCTGCATAGGCTCCCCCCCGAGGTGCATGAAATAACGCCCGTTATTTCGGCACCTCCTTTTTTTTGTCCCCTACATTACCTATCCCCCATCAACGTAACAACAAAGGGAGATATGTGACATACTCGCTTAAACCATCAACCACAAATGAATTCGTGACTGGTGTTGCAGGATACCAACCATCATTTCCAAGTTGGCGAGCCTCAATATTACAGACACCAACTCGATACAATTGAGCTTTATCCCCGTTAATACCGCAAATAGATGGTGATAATGAGACGTAAGTGACCGCTAACCCTGAATCTGCAGAAGCTGTCAGAATAACGGTTTCACCCACTTTGGCACCAACAGCGGTTGGTGGAGAAGGGAAATTCAAGATCTGATCTTTCTTAACGTAAATCACCTTGATCACATCAGCGGCCGAATCATATACATCATTCCCATCTTGATAAGCACGAATCTCACACGCACCGTTTGAAACTGTAATCAAAATACTGCCGGTTATGTTGCAAATACTAGATGTTTGTGATTCGAATTTGACAGATAAACCTGATGTTGAAGAGGCATTCAGTTGAACGACCAAACCGATATCATATTCACTCCCATCTTCAGGAGAAGAGAATGAAATCGATTGTGAAGATTTACCAGATGGCAATACTGTAATTGTATGGGTAATGCTGGGGGCTTCGTTAAATCTGTCATTCCCCGCCTGAGTCGCCACGAGTCGGCATGTACCAACCGACAACGTCCTAGCTGTTGATCCAGTCACTGAACAAACTGAGGGGGTGGTTGAGCTAAAAGAAACGGTTAAACCGGAATCAGCTGTTGCGACAAGAGGAACGTTCGAATTCTCAAGGCTTTCGCTACCATTTACTGGCGTTGAAAAGGCGATGGATTGATTTAGCTTTGTTACAGAGTAAGCACGTGTCTGATCATCTGCAGCTGCAAACTCATCATCTCCAGGTTGAGAAGCCCGGATCCCACAAGTTCCTGCTACAAGATTAGTAACTACAGATCCTGAGACTGTACAAACTGTTGGCGTATCAGATGAAAATTCAACGGGGAGACCGGAACTTGCTGTCGCAGCTAAATTCACTTCGATATCGGCCGCAACAGAATTTGGCAAAGAATTAAACGTAATAGTCTGTTCTTTCTTCACAATTGAATAAGAATGAGTCACGATCGGTGCTGGGTTATAAGTGGCATTGCCAACTTGGGTAGCCTCGACCGTGCATACCCCAATCCCATTTGCCGACAATGTACCTCCTGAAACGGTACAATTCGCGGGCGTTTTACTTTCAAAAGAAACTGTCAGGCCTGATGTCGAAGTTGCAATCAAAGATGTAACATCATCAAGGAAGATAGAAGCACCATTTGTAGGCGACGTCAATGTTATCGATTGATCTGTTTTTGTAGGATCTGTTATCTGAAAGCTTTTTACAACATCTGTGGCAGGGCCATAAACCCCATCACCTAATTGTTGTGCTGCAATGATACAGGTCCCGTCATCAACGGCCGTCACATTATTGCCTGAAATCGTACACTTAGACGGGGTCGAGGAAGCGAAACTAACCGGCAGGCCAGATGAAGAACTCGCAGACAAGGCTTCAACCTCACCTTCTACCATTCCATTTTCAACAGTCGAAGGCAAATCAAACATAATGCTCTGAGATAAAGGGCCATCGGTAATCTCATAAGCACCTAAATCTACTGCGGTATCAAAAACTCGATCATCATTGTCTAGATCAAGAGGCAGATCCTCAGCTGAATCATCATCATTATCCAGATCAAGAATGTCAGCAGGAATATAATTTTCATCACCCACATTCACGGCTACTGATGCTTGGAGCAATCTTAGATCGCCACAATTATCATCGTAGGAGCCCCAAGTCGAATCATTCCCATTTGAGGGATCTTCTGCAAATGGGCTTTCAATACTGGCAATATTATTGGTTCCAGAGTATGGGGTACTGCTATCGCTAACAATGCTGCTCGACACAGATATAGTGTTGGATCCATCAGAAGTAATTTCGTTGCTGTTCCCCCAAATAATGCTATTAAAAACATCTAAATTATTTCCACTACCGCCCAAATAAATTCCACCGCCATCAACAGCTTGATTCCCAGAAATTGATACTTGGTAAAGATCGATATCATTGTTGGCATTCATCCGAATCCCCCCACCGTTCTGAGTAATTACATTGGCTGCAAACACACCGTTTATCACAACAACCGTGTTGTTACTTTCGAGCGATAGCCCTGCTCCTAGTTTGGAGTTTGAGCTATTCGAATTAAAGTTCCCACAGAAATTTACATTGACCAAAGTAGCTGAGTTTTGAGTATGCAAGTAAAGGCTCGCCGTTTTATTTCCTTGGTTCTTTATCAGCGACACATTTTTAAATGTAGGATTATTGTTATCCTCAAAAAATATCCCGCCACCATGATCCCCAGCATAATTATTTTCAACTGTAACATTCTCTAAAACAGGGCTGCTATTATCCTTAAAATGAATTCCAGCCCCATCATCATCTGGAGCGATGTTTCCTACTACCCATAAATTGCGCAGGGTAGGGCTTGCGTTGTCTTGGAAAGCCAAGCCGCCACCCTCTGTATGTTTTTTACTACTATCCCCACCTTTTACTTCTGTCTGCCCCCCTGTAATAACAAAGCCATCTAAGATTGTCGCCACAGTGTAAGTGATTGAGGGATTCCCACTCACGACGTTATAAGCATTGCTCCCGTTAATATCGGTATAGGAAAGTGAAATGCCCCCAGAGAGGGTGTCATTACTGTCGATGTCCCCTGATAAAATTGTTTGATTGGTTTCCCAGTCTCGTTCAGATAAAGAGTTTTCATCCCCAGCAAAGCCACCATATACAGCTACACCTTCTATCAAGGTAAATGTTTCGGTACGGCTGATTCCATCCTCTTCTTGGCTAGTCGGCTTATAAACACCACTGGCAACCCAAATCTCATCGCCAACGGCCGCTACATCTAAAGCATCTTGGAGGGAATCGAACGCATTGTTCCAGCTGCTACCATTTTGAGCACCACCAACTACAGACTGGTCGACATAATAAGTGTTACCAGCAGCCTTTACAATTTGAAGACCTAATACCCCAAAAGACATGACTAGAAAAGCAGGGAGAAAAATAGAAAAATTGCGCGCAAATCGAATATTCATTGAATTTAACCTGAATTGAGAGGGTTCTATAGCTTTTTTAGTTCGACAATGAGAAGTAAACGTGTCCCGCCAAAAAGTTAGGCACAGGATGTCAAACCCCCGTTATAGTAATCACCAACTATGTTTTTTAATCTTACAATTTTTTTCTCTTTTGAAACTCAATAAAAATTGATGCTCGATTAAGGAGAAAGGGCTTGTTTCCACCCTCGGCGGCCCTAAATTTCTCTCGCAACTTTAATTTAGAAAGGGTGCCGCCTTTTCTGATGTCCCACTCTTTTAGAGAAAGGAGTTAGGGAAATCTACCTCGCATTTTACTATCTAATTCTAGGTTTCAACGATCTAAATAGTGGGTTTTAAGTACCTACATGACTTTTTTCTTGACTTGTCTGGAAGATGGCTGTCCTCCCCTCGAACCCCCAACAGGTTGATCCACGATGCACAGAAATAAGTTTTTTTTTAAATTATTTATACGTCTTAACCTTAGTCGTAAGGCGGACTCCATAAAATTGAGGACAGCCAAGGAAAGTCTAATATCAAAGCACAAACTAATCGGTAAAAAATTGGATTAGGATCTACATATTCCTTTCAACCAAAATAAAATTGCTTGGTTTAAAGCAGATATTTACAGAAAAAGTACTCTATTGATCAATGTGTAATTATCAAACAGCTATTTAAACATGCAACAAAATGTGGATAAAAAACCAAAGCTTTCAATGAGCGAAATTCGCGGCATTACACTGGTACTCATCGGGCTAGGCACGCTTGTTTACTATTACAGCTGGTGGATCTCGGAAGACCAGCTGACAAGCCCACTGCTCGTCATCGGGCTTCTGTTTGCACTAATTTACGGGATTTGCCAAATTCTCGGTAGCTGGCTGCTATATTTGGCCACTCATCGAAGATCATATCGGGCATCAACTGCCCCCCAGAACTTTACAGTTGATGTGTTCGTGACTTCTTGCGGCGAAAAACCTGAGCTCATAGAAAAATCACTTAGAGCGGCTGTCAACCTACTTGGTGAGCACAAAACATGGTTATTAGATGATCTAGGTGACCCTGTATTAGAGAAAATGGCCCACAAGCTTGGTGCTAAATACTTAAATAGACCTGATTCTATTGATGCAAAAGCTGGCAATGTCAATTCTGCTTTAGCAAATACAAATGGTGAAATCATTGTAATCTTTGATATTGACCATATCCCACATCCAAAGTTTTTAATGCGCACAATCCGCCATTTTGCAGACCCCTCTGTTGGCTTTATTCAAGTTATGCCAACATTTTCAAATAATGCAGACAGCTGGGTAGCACAAGCTGCAGCCGAAACCAGTCTGGATTTTTACAATCCTACTTCTAAAGGCATGGACGCACTAAGAAGTGTCACAAAAATGGGGACCAACTCCTTAGTCCGCAGGACCGCCCTTATGTCAATCGGTGGCTATCAGCCTGGACTTGCCGAAGACCTTGCGACCTCTCTCAAGCTTCATGCAGAGGGATGGGAATCTGTTTATGTTGCGGAACCGTTAGCTCCCGGCTTAGTACCTGGCGATCTAACATCTTGGTTCACCCAGCAATTAAAATGGTCATATGGGGTATTTCGAATACTCTTTACAGATTTTTTCTCCCTCTTTGGAAAATTTAATTGGGGTCAAAGGCTTTCTTATACGGTCCGAACAACCAAATATTTGCTAGGTCTTGTAACCTCGATCCACATTGTCCTAACTATAATATTCTTGTTGTCAGAATCTCACATCGGTAAAGCAAGTTTTGAGAATTACCTCATCCATTTAATCCCGCTTGCTTTTGCTGATTCCGCGATAAGGATGTTGGCTTTACGCCGTTGGCACTATCCTCGCGTTGAGAGCTTTCATCAGAGACGCGCAGTGGCACTTGTTTATGGGACCTGGCCTGTTTATACCCTTGCATTTCTAATGTCTTTATTTCGGATCCCACTTCGCTTCCGGCCAACTCCAAAGGGTCAAGAATCAATTAATGCGATTTGGCTGATGCCCCAAATTATCGCTTTCTGCCTTCTAGCTTATGGTTTAGCATTTTCATTAATAGATATCGACCAGCCCAAATATTGGTTTACCCTATTATTTGCGTCCATCCAAGCAGTAATTCACCTCACATTTCTTTGGTATTCAATTTCCTCACTTAATATTCGGCTCAAGCTCGACCGTGCTAAAAGCAGACAGGACATACGTCATGGATTTCTCAATGCCGATTCTTCAGGAATTTCACATCAAAGGTTCTCTGATTGACTATGAAAGCTTTTAGAATATTAATGGTCAATCTTGGACTTCCCCCAGAGAGCCGTGGCGGAACCGAGTACTACACGCAAAATCTGTCGAGATCTTTGTCTGTCAAAGGGCACAAATTAGGAATTTTTTGTGCTCTGGGCGACCTCGCTCATAAAAATTATTCGGTTCGAAAGACCAGCCAAAATGATATTAGTGTCTATAGGATTTCTACTTCTCATTTGTTTGCTAAAAAATTCGCTGATTTTTTTATTGACCATAGAGTAAATCAGGAATTTTCGAAGGTTATCGGAGATTTTAAGCCAGATGTGATTCATTTCCATCATCTAGCTTATTTATCTGCAAATTTGCCTGAAATTGCCCATAAATTAGGAATCCCTTCAATCATGACGTTGCATGATTATTGGTATATTTGCTACCGAAGCAGATTGCTTAGACCAAACAATCAAATTTGCCCTGGACCTGACAAAGGAAAACATTGCGCTAATTGTGATGATGGTGTGGCGCCAAATCCAACCAAGATCGCTAAACATCCCAATCTGCTTCGACTGCTCCATTCACCCTCAATTAAAAAGCTTGTCGATCAAAGCCTTCAAATTATTCCCCATGATCAAATTTCCCAAGTCAAAGGATTTGTAACTGGAAGTAATTCATCCAAAGCAGCAACTTTTATTGAACCAGATCAGGAAACTATTCAAAATCACAAATTTAGATTTGATACGTTTGCTAAACAGCTTGTTTTTCCAAGGCTTTTATTAAGTCCATCTGTTCATCTAAAAAAACGATATGAAAAAGCTGGAATCGAAAATATAAAGTTATTACCCTTGGGTTTTGAAAAATATGCCTCTATTCCACCAATTGCGTTTAACGGAACCTTAAAACTCACTTTCCTTGGGAGCCTTGAAATGCATAAAGGCGTACGTGAACTGATTGCTGAATTATATCTGCTTAAAAACACAAATGTGAAGGTTACCCTTAATGTATATGGTCATCCCAAAGATCCGATATACGCTGCACTTTTAAAAAAATCGGTAGAAGAATCCGATACTATAAAAATCATCTTCCATGGGAGCTACGAAAGTGATAAAGATCTTTCCCAGGTATTGAAAGATTGTCATTTTGTCGTTTTCCCTTCTATATGGGAAGAAAATTATCCGCTTGTAATTAGAGAAGCATTACTACATGGTCGCCCCGTCATAGCATCGAATTTAGGGGGAGCATCAGAATGCATACGCGATAATGAGAATGGCTTTTTATACAATCCATTGGTAGCTGGGGAACTTAAAGAATTGTTATTAAGTTTGAATCATTCAAAAGTGATAGAAAAGCTTCAGAGAGGCGCATGTAACTCAATCATCGAACCCATGACGGATCATGTCAACAAGGTTTTGCGTCTATATCAAGATGTAGTTAAAAAGGAAATTTACCCTATCCTGCAAGACATCACACCTCAGAAGACTGTCTCAACAAAGATCTAATATGGACAAGAAAAAGCAGCAAGTATTAGCAATAACAGGAATGCACAGGTCTGGCACATCGCTTACGGCGAGTCTTTTGCAAAAGGCAGGGCTCCCAATCGGTGAGGATCTATTAGGGCCAGCCCGAGGGAATTTGCGTGGCCATTTTGAGGATATTGATTTTTATCATTTCCATGACAATATTTTAAAGAGACTCGGTAAGCACTATCTAACTCAGACCGCATTTGATATTGCAGATTTGACTGAATCTGAAATACAACAAGCGCAGGAGTTGGTTCAGAATAGAAATGATAAGTTGATCTGGGGATGGAAAGAGCCGAGAACCTCCCTATTCTTAGAGCTCTGGGATCAATTACTCCAAGATAATATTAAGTTTATTTTTCTATACAGACATCCGGCCGAAGTTACTCTTTCGCTTTTGGCAAGAGGGCATTTTGAGGTTATCGAAAATTCATTTTTCGCTCTAAATAGTTGGAACACTTATAACCAATCTATTTTAGAGTTTTGCAACAAGCATCCGGACAGGTTCTATCTGGCTAACATTTCTGGAATAACTAACGATATTAAGAAGTTTATTGGGAATATTAATACTAAGTTTGGCCTCCGCCTAAAAACCAAAGGGTTAGCATCCCTTTATCAGCCCAACGAATTAAATCAAACCTACGTTTCTGCCAAAACCAATAATGTTCTACAAAAAATTATTCCTGAATCGATGTATATCTATTCAGAATTAGAGAGCTTAAGCCATCAGAGATCAATAATTCCACGTTCTGAAGATGGGGAAAGATATGATGAAGCTCTAGCTTATGTTGAATCAATGGCATCAAATTTGGCAGAAATGCATATGCTGTTTGATGATCAAAAAGATCAACTTTTTTCGATTATTTTAACCCTTTTGGACCCAAAAACGATGGTCTCTGTCAAAAAATCTCTCGCCTATATGAGTAGAGATACTAGAGCAAGCGAACTGGAGTCTGAGCTAAATCAACTAAAGTCTCATCTTGAAGAAAAAGAAAGACTTATTATCAACCACCAAGATAAGCACAACCATGATGTGCAAAATCTTCAGGGGCAAGTAATGACCGCCGAGCAAGATCTTCAAAACGCACACAATCAAATTGGGGAGAAAGATGTTTATATCTCTGACCTTGATGCAACCATAACTGCACACGAGCAATCGCTACAACGCCTAGAAAACAGCCTTGCAACCAAACAGGATGAGTTGAATATGGCCTATAAAATTATTGAGAAAAGAGAACAATCAACCTCCGATATTGATTTAAAAATGAACACTTATTTAGAAAAAGTCAGCTCACTTGAAAACAAATTAGCGAGCGAGGATCGGGCGGTCGCCAATTTGAAGGATGCCATCGATACTAAGACCGGACGAATTCAAGATTTAGAAAATGCGCTTCGAGAGACACAAACACACCTAGCTAAAAAAGACATTGACCTCACATTTCTTAATAAATCAATCGATCACAAAGAAAATCAATTGTCTGAATTGAAAAATACACTCGACCATGAGCGGAGATCCTTTAACAATTTGCAAGATCAGATTCTAAAGCACTCAGAAGTTACGGAGCAATATCAACAAAGATTAGAAGCTTTACGCTTTGAGATTCAAGATTTAAAACTTGAGCTGGCGAAAGAGAACCATGAAAAAGCCTTACTAACCAAAAATCTTGCAGAAAAAGAAAACCGTATTGTTATTCTTGATGAGCAAATTGAAGTACAACGCACTGAAATCTCAGCACTCAAACAATCTATTTTTGTTGAACAAAATGAAGCAAATAAAGTTAAAAAAGAAGCTGATGCAAAAATCAGTGACCTTGAATCCTTGCTTCATGCCCGAGATCAGCATATCAACAAACTAAAATTAGACGTGAAGAGCAACCAGGTTGAAATCGAGGCATTAAACAAACAGGTTGCCAGCGAACGTTCAGAAATTTCAGTACTGCTCCAAAAAGTTGAAATGGAACAAAATCAGGCAGCTTTTTTGATGGAACAAGTTGCAAATCAAAAAGGTTTAGTCGAAAGGCTCGATCAACAAGTAAGTTTTCATAAATTACAGTTAGAGTTAGTTGAAGAAAAGGGCTCAGAAAAAGACAAACGCCTAGGTCAACTTGAAGAGAAAATACTAAATCAAAAAGAATTGGAAATAAGTTTAAATCAACAATTAAAGTCCGATACTATCCAAATCCGAAAGTTAGAGAACCAAACACAGATTCAAGAAAATAAAATTGGCCATTTAGAACAGCTAATTTTTGAACAATTAAATTTGATTAAACATTTGGAGACAACTAATTCTCAAGACAATCAACAATCGGCCCCCTCTGATCCAGCATACAAAGATCTAGAAGAAAAGATAAAAGCTCAACTAAATCATATTCAAGAACTGGAGCAAAATGTCCATTTCGAAAGATCTGATCGATTAAATCTAGAAGAGTTAGCCAAAGGTAAACAGCAATCTATTGAATCACTTGAGCAGGAATTAAAAGCTCTAAGGGGACAATTTCAAGAGTCTGTTGAACGAAATCAATATTTAGAGAATGTAATTTCAAGTAAAGATCAAAAACTTCAAACTCTAGAACCTCGTGTTGAGAGTCAAAATGGGCAAATTCAATCTTTAAAAAATCATATACATCAAAAAGATATCCATATTAGTGGACTAGAGTATGAGTTGGATGTCTTAAACGGATCAATATCTCTGAAAGTCGGCCGAAAGCTTTATCCTATACGGGCACTTGGAGAGAGGCTTATAGGCACCTTTAATGGCCAAGGGCAAACTATTTCCCCTCTAAATGAAAATGGTCTGAAGAATATTGAAAACGCAGTCTCCATGAACGGCACTATCGATAATGCATTCTCACAGTCCAAATCATCAATGACCAACATTGCCTTTGCACTCCCATGTGGTTTAACTCTTGGTGGTGTTACAACTTGGTCTATAGAAATGAGCCGACTGCTGGCAAACCAGAACAAATCACCTTGGATTATTCGTCATCCTGATTTCGGATCTTCGTTAAATGTGGAAATCGCCAAAAATGTACGTGTGGTACGGACCGATTGCCATCCTACCCCGGATGCTGAGATGTTGGAACGCGCACTTGGTGATTATGCAGAAGCGTTGCCGGCCGTCTTCATCCCAAATTATGACATTGGTCCTTATGCTGCCTGTGCTTCTATAGCAAAACGAAACAGCTCAAACATTCGTGTCATCGGTTATTGCCATACTGATGATGCAGACGCATATTATTACGGGCTGCTTTCATATTATGAACCTATCATCCATCATTATGTGGCTGTAAGCGACGAAGCCGCGAAAAAAATCGCATATCTTCTGCCCCATAGAAAAGATGACATCTCAATTTTGCCTTATGGGGTAACTGTCACTGACAGATTAAACCGCTCTTATACGGAAAACAGTCAGGAGCCTCTAAAATTGATGTATGCTGGTCGTCTTGTAGAACATCAAAAAAGTGTTTCAGATCTATCAACACTTGCCCAGCACCTAGAAGATTTAGGGGTAAACTTCCACCTAAATATATTAGGTGATGGAGATGATGCTGAGAACCTTCGTGCCAAAATCAATTCGTTAAGCCCGGCAACCCGAGACAAGATTACAATGTTAGGGTCGGTTTCTCCAGATTTAATTTCAGACTATTGGAAAGCCTCGGACCTTAGTGTTTTAGTTTCTGATTTCGAAGGTACATCGATTTCCATGCTTGAGTCTATGGCAATGGGCTGCATCCCAGTTGTTCCTGAGGTGAGTGGGACTAAGGCAGTAATCCAATATGGCGAAAATGGATTTTCATATCCTGTTAAAGATATTGAGGCGATGGCGAGGGTTATCAAATTAATTGATATGGATAGAGGCTTGCTTCCAAAAATGGGAAAAAATGCTTTCAAAAAAATTCTTGACCAATATTCATATGATAGCTATGTCGATAAATTTTTACAGATGACTGCAAACACATGGGAAGCGGCTGACCGGCAATGGCCAGAAGATAAGGAGCCTATCATGAGCAAAAATGTTCGTGAAGCGCTTGAAACAGACATTCGATCCAGACTACAAGAACTAGATTAATTCAATGAAACAAAAAACTCCTATAATTATTTGTTTATACAATAACATAATTAGTGGTGTCACCTCTTGGGCATTTAAACTAAAGGATGCCTTTAAGAATCATCCAGATTATGAAATACTACTACTGAACTATGTTGGGCATAATGGGTTTCAAGAAATCTATGACTATAATGCTAACAACCTTGATGATATAAAAGCGATCTTTGAATCTGTATCTCCTGCTATTGTTGTTCCGAATTACATTTGGCAAATTTATGGTGAAATTCAGGTTCCTGGAATTCAATACTTAGGATTTTGTCACTCAGATACAAACGAAGAATATTATTACCCTCTAAGCGATAATGAGCAGCACATCTCTCAATTTATCGCGGTTAGTCCTACGTGTGACGAAAACTTAAAAAAGATTCTTCCCAATCGAGCCTCCGATATAACGATGCTACCGTATGGGGTTTCAATCCCTCATTCCTTAAAACGTACTTATCAGACTTCACCAGTCAGGTTGATTTATGGTGGACGCATTATTCAAGAACAAAAAAGAGTTTTTGATTTCATTCCGTTAATTCAAAATCTACTTAAAAACAATACTGATTTTGTCTTTAACATCGTAGGTGAGGGCCCTGACTGTGAAGAACTAAAAGCACGGATCAATGCTGAAGTACCAACAGATCGAGTTTCTTTTTGGGGAAGAAGAGAACCAGAAGAAATGGCTCAAATCTGGCGAGATCATGACGTTTTTATCCAAGTTTCAGACTTTGAAGGTACCAGCGTAAGCATGTTAGAAGCCATGGCACAGGGTGCAATTCCAGTTGTAACCGCCGCTTCAAGCGGGGTATCAAGCGTCTTGGCACATGGTGAAAACGGTCTTATATCACCTATCGGTGATATGAAGGCACTAGCGTTTTCCATTTCCTATCTTGCTCAACAGCAAGAACGTATTGAAAAAATCAGTAAAAGCGTACAAACAAATTCGTTAAGATACTCACAAGATAATTACGTACAAAGATTCACGAGCATACTAGATCAAATTCAAGCAAATCAATCTACCAAAACTAAAAAAGAGAACTCCAGCTTAGGGAATCAATACTTGCTATGTACAGCACCACATACTGGTGGGGCTTTTGTTTGCAAGTTGCTTAATCAAACGAATTTAGCCGGTTATCCACAAGAATATTTCAATGAATCTGATTTGCTAGATTGGTTCAAAAAATTCGGCGCCGATAATTTTCATGGCTTTGCCGAATCACTTCTTCGAAACCAAAGCACCAAAAACAATGTGTTTGGTGCCATGTTGACACAAGAACAGGCCCAAAAATTCCTTGATTCTGTTAATTCAAATCTTGGCCCGAACAAAGATAGTTTCTCTAATTTACAAGATGCCCTCGAAGAGTTTTTCCCAAATATCAAGTACATTTGGCTCACAAGAAGAAACAAAGTTCGTCAAGCGATAGAGTATCTTATAAGTTTGCAGACAGAAGAATATGATTCAGGTCAATCAATAAATTATGACCGGTTAAAACTTGCTAAATACGACTTTACAAGTATTAACTTCTTGGTTCGATCACTTATTTTAAAAGATGTCTTTTGGGAAGACTTTTTTAAGAAAAATAATATTGAGCCGTTGATTCTGGACTTTGAAGATCTTCAAAATAGTACGCAAAAAAAATTAGATGATTTACTCTCCTTTATATCTAACTCTCAATCCTTTTCCGATCTATCAGTTGATATTTTTCCAGAGATCGATCCAGCATTCAAAGAGTTGGTAAACGATTGGTTCACTATGTATATTAAAGAGAATCAAAAAATTGAAACCCAGTGGTGGAAAAGACTGCATACACGAAAGATCAATGAATCTCAACCAACTCAAAAACAAGCTCGAGTATTTAATCAGGACGAACTGGAGAAAATTCTAGTTTCACAGGAGATTCCTACCGGAACAGTTGAGCCTGATGATATGCGGTTTATCTGGGACCAGATATTTAATGAAAAACCCAATGTGTACCTTGAGTTAGGAGTGGCATCTGGCCTATCAACCGCAATGACCCTTGAAGCAATGGAATTTACAAACCCAAAGTCTACGGTGATTGGCATTGACCTTTCAGAAAGACTTTATTATGACAATCGCCATCAAACAGGGTACTTAGTTGAAAAACTGAAGAAAAATATAGAATGCAACTACGAACTTCATTTAAATAAATGGGCTGCAGATATTGAAGACATCTTGGAAGGAAGAACGGTTGATTGTGCATTTATTGATGCTAACCACAGTCATCCCTGGGCAACTTTAGATACAATTCTACTACTCCCATTTCTTCGACAAGGCGGGCTTTTAATTTACCACGATATATCTCTTTATTTAAACCCAGATTGGTCTACAGAGATCGGACCACACAATGTTTTTGAGTATATCAACGATGAAAAAATCAATCAGCCACTAGGCGTTTCCAGAAATATTGGGGCAATCCGATTTAACCGACATTACACCACGTACGAAACTGATTTTGTCAACATTTTAAATCGAGAGTGGACACTTGGTTATCAGCTTGACCCAGAACTGGTTGAAGTCATCAAGGCACAGCTCAAAAAACATTATTCGGCTCAATTTATTAAAAAGTTCGAATCTATAGTTGAGCAACAAAATAAAGTCAGACAATCCGTATGATTTCTGTATCTTTCAGTCTGCCAGATGGATTCACAGTTGGTGGGGTAACAACGTGGTCGATAAAACTTTGCAATCTCTTAAAGCATCAGGGGGTTAGCCCTTCGATCATACAGCACAAAACCTTCAATCCAATTCTTCAATTCCATTTAAACAATGATGTGCCGATTTTAGATTGCAGCGATCTCCACCATGCGGATAGTCCGTTTATCAAGAAAAAGGATATAGTCAAATATCAGTCCATCTATTCTGAAGCAAAGGCTGATGTATTGATTCCGAATTGGTCGTATGGCACTTACGCGGCATGTGCAGCCTTAACCCTGTCTAAGGAGTCTAATGCAAAGATTGTGGGATTTATTCACACAGACGAGCAAATCTATTATGACTGGGTCTGTTATTACGAGTCGATAATTTCTCATTTTGTATGTGTGAGTGATGAGATAATGGACAAGCTAAGAAAAATTCTTCCTCATCGGGAAAAAGATATGGAAATAAAACCATATGGGGTTGACGTAGATAAAAATCTAATTCGCCGTTATTCAGCTGACACGGAACCATTACAGCTAATTTATGCTGGAAGGATCTCCCAACGTCAAAAGCGGATATTTGATCTTACTCGCTTAGCAAGGGCGCTGGTAAATCATAATGTAAATTTCGACCTAACTATCATTGGCAATGGAAATGAATCAGCTGCGTTAAAAAAACAAATTTCAGATCTCGATCCTGTTGTCAAAGAGCGGATTTCATTTCAGCCAGGGGTTCCACCGGCCGAAATGAAATCAATATGGCGCAGGTCAGATATATTTATCTCTGTCTCTGAATACGAAGGGACATCGATTTCTATGTTAGAAGCGATGTCAAATGGTTGTATACCAGTTGTAACAAAAGTCAGTGGAACAGGAGCCGTTATCAACCAAGGTGAAAATGGTTTCTTGTCTGCAATTGGTGACATTGAGCAAATGGCAAAATCGATTGCTGACATAGATCAAAATCGCCAGCAGTTAACTCAACTTGGTCATGCCGCTCACTCAACAATTGTTCAAACATATAATTTCGAAGATTACATTTCCTGGTTTTCTTCCTTAATAATAGATGTATCCAGTAAAAAGAAATTAGTCTGGAATAATACTCGCCCCCTTTTCCCTAAAGGTCTTGGTGCAATCAAAAAAGAAGAGTTTCAGCTTGCTCTAAAAAGAGACCCAGATGCGATTCGCATCATTTTACATAAGCTGTTGCATCTTTCACGTTTAGCAGGACCCTTTTACACATTACAATATCTATTTGGAAAAATAGCAAAAAACACCTGAGGCAAATATGGCATTCGGAATTCCATCATCAACCAGAAGACTTTTATATATACGCGATTTACTTTATGAATTAGTAGTTCGTGACATAAAATTGCGTTACAAACGATCACTTTTAGGAATTGGCTGGTCTTTATTAAATCCTCTGACAGAGCTGCTAGTTTATTCCTTTGTTTTTGGCCGGGTAATCCCTCAAGAGATCCCCAACTTTGTAGTCTTTTTATTTATTGGGATTCTTTCTTGGAACTGGTTTCAGGCAGCTATTATGGCAGCAACAAACTCAATTGTAGGAAATCGCGACTTAATTAAACGGCCCGGGTTTCCTTCACCCGTACTCCCAATCATTTCGGTTGCAAGTAATTTCATCCACTTTATCATTGCATTGCCCATTCTCTTTGTGCTTATGTATATAGAAGGGGTTCCCTTAACTGAAACAGCACTTCTTATTCCTCTGATCATTGTCCTCCAATTTACCTTTACCCTAGGTGTCGCATATTTTGTGGCAACATTTCATGTCACCTTTCGTGATACAGAATACTTGGTTGGTATTTTCTTGCGATTATTGTTATTTGTATCAGGCATTTTCTTTTCTGTTGAGGGTGTTCGTGAGGAAATCTGGCTCATTAATGCAAACCCTATTCTACACATAATAAATGCTTACCGTTTTGGATTCATGAACACGGAGATACCGCTCCTAGGAAATGCGATGATGTGGACGGCTATAGCCAGCATCATTCTACTCGTATTTGGGTACATCACTTTTCAAAGAACCAGTTATAGATACATCGAGGAGCTATAATGGACAATTCAATCGTAGTAAAAAATCTTGGTAAGAAATTCAGAAAATATAATCAGGCTCGCCCCCACACCTTACAAGAAGCGATAGTAAGAGGTTTTAAGGGTATGCGGGCATCTGAATCATTCTGGGCGTTAAAAAACGTTTCATTCTCAATTCGAGAGGGAAACATGGTAGGCGTTATTGGTCACAATGGTGCAGGGAAATCGACCTTATTGCGGCTTGTTGGTGATTTAGGAAAACCGGATGAGGGGTCTATAAAAACGAATGGTCGCATCGGAGCGTTGCTCAGCTTAGGTGCAGGATTTCATCCGGAGTTAACCGGCCGGGAAAATATT
Organism: Chloroflexota bacterium; assembly: GCA_020629055.1. Taxonomy (GTDB): domain Bacteria; phylum Chloroflexota; class Anaerolineae; order Promineifilales; family Promineifilaceae; genus WTJY01. The sequence continues at coordinate 9,090 of JAHDEB010000031.1, read as the reverse complement.
TACATCAACGGGGTTATTTCAGGACTATTAAGAAAGCAAGTGCATAAACAATTTGATTCAATTGTTGAATTTGCAGAACTAGAAGAGTTTATCGACAACCCGCTACATACTTATAGTAGCGGTATGGCGATGAGGCTTGGATTCTCGATTGCAACGCATATCCAACCTGACATTTTATTAATTGATGAAGTTTTAGCCGTAGGGGATCTTGCTTTTCAACAAAAATGTTTGGATCGGATAATTGATTTCAAACGGAAACATTGCACAATATTACTCGTTTCACATGATACCCATTTTGTTGCCCAGCATTGCGACTCTGCCGTCTGGTTAGATAAAGGGCAAATCCGAAACTTGGGACCAGCGGCTGAAGTGGTAGACCAATATGTCGAAGCGATGCAAGAAAAAGTAGCGGTCTACAAAAACGGTTCAAGTCAAAATAAAGCTAAATCCAACAGTCAAATTGCAGTCGCAGAATATGATGAGCAATCAGACAAAAACTCACATAATTCTGAAAACACTTTAAACGATGAAAATGATTTAAAAACAAACTCAGATTCTATAGAAACGGGCAGTGCCACTCAAGCAGCAGAAAAGCTTGTTGAGGAAGCATTTGCAGATGGTGAAGCGTCTCTAGATGACAAAGCAACAGCCCCTGAAGACAATGAACTTCCTAAGACTTCAGACACAGTTGAAGACAACGAGTAAAGCGATATTTTCAAAAAATCATGCATGATTTTTTTGTCGTTTATTGCAAACCATCAACGACTTTGACTTATACTAGATTTACCCATTACCCAAACTGCGCCATCATCGACAATCAATATGTCAACCAAAGCATTTGTAGGCAACCCGTCAGCCGTACCCTGTAATTCCCATTTTCCCCGGCTTAGGGATGCAACCCCTTGATCTGTAGCCACCCACGGCCGCAGATCCGCCGCAATAGCCACCGCCTTCACATCGCCTAGCCCTTCGAGCGTTTGGACCCGCCTGTCAGTACCATCTAGCCGAATAAGTTCTGAATTTGAAACAAACCAGAGTGAATCATCAGGGGCTTTCACCATATCGATAAAACGACGGCCGCGAAGGTGCAAAATCGGCCAATCTAATTTTTCTAGCTCCGTATCCAGCCTTAGACCCCCATTTTTTCGAGTTGCCCACCAAATTGAACCATCTGCCGGATTGATTTCACCTGCGACAACGGCTAGATCTTCCCGATGAGCCACCATGCGACACTCATCTTGATCAATAACCGCAACACCATCTTCAGTCGCCAACCAAGCCACCCCATCTTGCACAACAACATCATGGACTTGAGTCGTTTCCAAAATGCTATCATGGATGCGCCAAATCTCATCCTCTCCTGTAATCGCTTCAGGATATAAGCGACCAAGCCGGCCACCCCACCCAACAAACCAAAGGGTGCCATCTGATGCTGGGTGCAGAGCGGTCATATTCGCAAAATAGAGGCGGTAATCTTCCGGCTCATACAGCAGTTCATTCGGTGCAATACGGCCGATATCACCAAAGTACGTACCAAACCAAATTTGATTGCTTGGCAAAACAGAGATTGAGACAACTTCATCGCGTCGAGGTGCATTAAAACCTTGATGGCCATTATTTGGCTCATCGGGATCGATAATGTTATGCACGATCTCCCATCGGCCATCGATAAATTGACTAACCCCAAACCGAGCGTCTGCATAAGCCGCCCAAACATCCCCATCATCATCAATGGTTAAAGTCGTCACATCATCAGTGGATAAACCATCAGCCGCAGTAAACAATTGCCAAGTTCCGTTCATTGATAAATGAGCCACACCATTTTGACTAGAGATCCATAATCCGGCATTGTTAGCAACAAAACCACGACTAACCCCATCAACTTCTGGCAAAGGAAATCGTTCAAATCGATCATCAGCCAAATGCAATAGTTGATTATCAGCAACGAGCCATAAATTCCCATTTGGGCTAGCTGTCATTCTTTGAACCTTTCTGGGGTCATAAAGCTCCCAACTTTGACCGGCACTATTCAATCGATAAAGCCCCTCTTCTAAGCCAAGCCAGATATCGCCAAAACGATCAGATACGATTTTACGTGGTGTATATTCAGCAGGAAGCCCATCTGTAAAATAACGCCAGCGCCCTTGATGATACCGGCCGACATTTTCAGTGCCCAATATCCAAATCGCCCCATCCGGCGCCTCTGTGATCGCAAAAAGATTTCCTGCATTTATGCCAGCAGTTTCACAAGCTAGATGCTGTTCAGAACCGTCATGGTTCAACAAAGTCACACCTTCCGACGGACGCTCGCCCGCTAAGGCCAAACGTCCGTCATCGGCGATTTTTACGCCTCCTACGGCATCTCTTTCTATAGTTTGCCATCTGCCATCTTCAAAGAAGGAAATTCCTTGTGAACCGACAATTGCCACCCCATTCTCAGTTTGAATGAGTTCAGTCATCTCAGCATGAGGAAAGTCGCTGATCCCGATAATTGGTGCACTTTGCGGATTCGAAGAATCGCTTAACCCATCAACTGTTGCCAACCATAAATCATTCGAATAAGAAACCAGTTGGTTCACAGGCAGCTTGCTAACCGGGTGAACGGCTAGCCCATCGAACCTGACTGTTTGATACGTCGAAAAATCATCTCTTTCGCCGAAGGTTATCCAGACCGAATTATCCGGGGCACCCAAAATATCAAGCACAGGAGTATCAGGAAGTCCATGACGCACTGTAAAGCGCTCCCAACGGCTTCCATTAAATCGACTAATACCGGAAGGTGTTGCTGCCCATAAGTTTAGATCAGGGGTTAGCGAAATCGCTTCAACATTTTCATTAATTAAACCTTCGTTGAGTCCAAAATAATCCCAGCGATCACCATCGAAGCGGTAGATGCCATCTCTGCTACTTGCCCACACAACATCTCCAAAACCGATGACGCCCGTAGCATCAATACGAGATGTACCAAGCAGCGAAAAGCGTACAGGAGCCCACTCTTCGCCGGAAAATCGGGCCAAACCAGAAGAAGTAGCCGCCCATATCACCCCATCCGGCGCAGCATATAAATCTCGGATTGCGCCAGATGGTAATCCGCTACCAGGTCCGAATCTTTCCCAAGATAATCCATCATACCGAGCAATCCCAGAATCAGCGGTCCCCACCCAAACATTTCCACTAACATCGGTCGTAATCGTTGTCATATCAGTAGAAGGCAGACCGTGTTCGGGCAAGAACTTGACCTGTTCCCCTGAATGTCGATCATGGGCGATGACGCCTCCCATTGTTGCCAACCAAATTATTTCATTAGTCCAAACCGCATCGGTAACATTTTTTGCCGATGACCAAGTTTGAATTTCAGGTTTTACGACTAAAGGTTGGGGCAGCTGTTGCCACTCGATTCGTTTTTTGACTGAAGGAGTTTGATAAAAAACGGGCAACGATTGAAAAGCAAGGTAGCCAACACTAATCAGAAGGCATAGAATCAGTAATGTCCCAGTGACCCATAAACCTGTCCTTCTAGATTTCGACTGCTCTGGAAAAGATGACATGATTGCATTATGACAGGTTCACAAAGAGGATCCACCGTTTCTTACCGGTCATTTATAGCAAGCAGAGGAGAAAAAGATATCAATGCCTTGGATTAATGTCATTTCAAAAGATGAAGCAGAGGGATTCTTAAAAAGAGAATACAAGTCGGCCATGAAACGCGCCGGCCGCATATGGAATATTGTTTCCATTATGAGCCAGAATCCCCGCAGCATGAAGGCTTCAATGGACTTTTACGGGGCAATTATGCACGGCCCTTCCCCCCTTTCAAGAAGTCAACGAGAAATGCTGGCGACGGTTGTATCGGCCGTCAATCACTGCGTTTACTGAATTCGGGCTCATGCACATGACCTCCGTGCAGAGGTTGAAAACGATCTAGGGATAACTAACAAAGAAGAAGCTGACCAATTCGTCCACCAAATCGCCACGAACTGGCGGCTCGCAAATTTAAGTGAGGCAGACAACCAACTATGCGAATATGCAGAGAAGCTGACACAACGGCCCACTGAAATGGCTGAAACAGATGTCCAGAAATTGAAAGAGGTCGGCTTAAATGACCAAGCGATTCACGACGCGACACAGGTGATTTCTTATTTTAACTATATCAATCGTGTCGCCGATGCCTTGGACGTCGCCAAAGAAGATTTTGTACATGAGTGGGAAAAGTCACCGCCAAAATAAAAAAGGCTATCTAAATAAAGTATATAGATAGCCTTTTCAGAATTACTTATTGGTCACGAACCTACCGCGTGGGCTTTTGGGGGTCATAAAACAGGCTCATGTCTATCTCACCCTTACCTGGTGCCACGCCGAAATAAGTTTGGGTAGAATATTCCCCAACTGGTTCGATAAACTTGACCGCTTTGTTTGCGATGTCTTCAAAATTACCACCCAAATACCACAAGCCAGCGCCTAATATCTCAGGATGGGCATTGTAAAGCTGATTGGTCCAAGCGATATCTTCCATACCGTTGTCAACATCTGGCACGCCTGTTGCGGCCCAACCCCATTCAGTAATCAGCACAGTCGGCCGGTCAATCCCCCGCTTGTCGAGCACTTCAAACAAAAACTGAAAACGGCCAATAAGATAGGGGTAACTGCGTGAGATTTCGTTGCTAACCAAGCTATATTCATGCAGAGCCACCGCCACATTTTCTTTATGCTCAGCCGCATACCTAAAATATTCAAGCATTGCAGCACTTTCCCAATGTTCAACTTCCGGCTCGCCGGCCGACCATGAGAATGCGGCAACTTTGCGTCCATCAGCAACCGCCAACTTGGCGACCTCTAGACTGTAGATGGCCAACCACTCACTACGCCCCTTATCAGGCTCGTTAATCGTTTCCATCCAGACCTTTGTATAGTCTAATTCAGGCGGCCATGCAGATACATGCCGTTCATAATGAATGCGCGCTTCATCAATCGGGTCGTTATCATAATTCGGCAGCTCAAACCCACCACCGTGTTTACGATAAACCATAATATGTGGGACACCACTTTGCTCGCCCAGCTGCTGCACTTCAAAAATCGGTCCAGCGTCATCTACTGACTTTATGAAAATCGGGACGCCCGCTGCATCGAGCTGTCGAAAATGATCTGATATACCGGTCCGGTTTCCGCTAGGGCCGGTATGAAAGCCGATTTTATTGTATCCCATCAGCAAACCGGCCGACTCTACCTCTTGTTTCGCGGCCGCAAAATCAACCGTAGACGTAGATGTATACACAATTGGAATAGGCAGGGGGTCTGGCAACGGGGGGACACCAAACCATGTATGCGCGACCCATGGCAAGAAGACTGTGCGCGTGATTGTTTCTGGCGTAGCGGTAGGAATCGTACCCGGTGACGGCGTTTCCGTCGGTGCTGGCTCTGTTTGCGAGCGAGCAACAGATGGGAGTTGTGCAAGCAATAGGGATGCAAAAAATACAACTGAAAATAGATAGGTTAGCTTTTCTCTCATAAGGTTCGAGTTTCTCAAAAAGATTGGATTTAGCCGTAAAATTAAGCTGAACTTAACTAATTATTCACTCTGTGAGAAATAAGTGCAGATCTATCCGAATGATTGACCCGTGTTTTGGCTCAAAGCAAGCTCTATTGTTGCAGTAGGAGTCGAAAGGATTAGGCAAAAAAAAAGTGATGATCGAGGAGACTTGATCATCACTTTCATTATTTTAGTTACAGCTCGAGGCTGTTATCTATATCGGATGGTGGTGGTCCAAACTCTAAATCTTGGGTTACTTCATCGAGTTGTTTTCCACGAACTCGGTCCAAATAAGTCTGCGACTTGGTAACTTCGGCCGCTAACCCATTAATGGTTGTCTGCATCGTGTCCAAAGCTTCGATTTTATAGTTAGAAATCATGTCCATCGTGGCGTAGATGTCGTTAAACGCATTAGACAGTTTGTCCATGTCGATGGTCGAGCTAACAGCTTGCTCATGCACAACGCCCGATTGCTTACGCAGCATTTGAGCGGTCGCCTCGATCAAGTTGCTTGTGGTTGTATTTAATGCATTAATCTGATCTAGAACAAGCTTTTGGTTGGTTAAAGCTTGGGCTGTAATAACGGCTGTCCGCAACGCAGAAATTGTCGTGGTTGTCGCGCGATCGACCCCTTTAATTAGTTCAAGGTTGTTTTTACGCACCATATCAAGCGCCAAATACCCTTGAATACTAACAGCCAACTGAGTAAGCAGGTCTTGAACCTTTTGGCGTACATAGAAGAGCATCTCTTCTTGTACAATACGAGCCTTTTCGGGATCCGATTGTAGCAGTTCGTTAACGCGGGCTTCTAAAGCACCATCAATTTGACGCGCCATATAGATATATTGATGGAGTTTCTCCATCATTTGCCACAAATTAACTTTTTCTTCTTCAATCGCCGCATTGTCCCGCTGCAATTCATCTTGGCCACTTTGAAGCGAGTTCAAAATCGAGTTGATATGTTTTTGAGACGATTGGTATTTCATGAAGTAATTTCTGAGCTTATCCCCCATCGGAATAACACCAAATAATTTCTTCTTTGAAAATAGATTCCCCTGTTTCGTTGGATCCAAGTCTTCTACCGTCATTCTTAGGTTGACCAAACCTTTTGAAATTGTGGATGACTCATCGAAGATGCCGTCGTTCATGGCGTTAGTCGGCCGGTTGAGGAGACGGTTAGAGACGTTTGAAGATTCTCGAATTTCACTCGACCCCAAGCTGTGGATCGCGTTGACCTTATCCATAAACGGATCACTGTTGACCTTAGTCACCATGACCTCATTTACAAATTGGTCTGCGCGAGCGTCTAAATTCTCCATTGTTTCAGCGTCCAGCTTCATTAAGCCTTCAGCTTGTTCAGTTTTAATTGGCTTCACCGGCTCCGGAGCCTTCAAGCTTTCAGGGGGTGCAAGTTCTAGTCCTTCCATATCACATTACCTCGATCTAGCTACTGTTTTGCCAATTGTCGCTTGATGGACATTCCAACGGGTCAAAACACTTAAAGCTACGTCTTTCATTCACAATTTCCATCAATCCATCCCTGACGTAGCACTAGTTATAAATTAAGTTATCTCTATTATACGCGAAATTTTCGTAAGGGTTCCAAAAAAAAGCCCCAAAAAATAATCTTTGGGGCTAATTCTCTAATTTTAGTTCATTCGCTGCAAATTACGAGATCAATCAGCCGCTACTGGCTTACTTTTTGCTGTCGTAATGACCGGCTCAAAGCTCTCCAACGTCTCTTTCGGCAAATGGCAGAAGATGCGGTGTCCATCCTCAAATTCACGCCAAGGTGGAATCTCAGTTTCACATGCTTTGCCGCCATCTGGCATTAACGCTCGGCGCGGGCAACGTGTATGAAAACGGCAACCACTTGGTGGATTAAGCGCACTTGGAACGGTACCTTCTAGGCGAATCCGTTTCTGCTCGACAGATGGGTCAGGAATCGGCACAGCTGATAACAACGCTTCTGTATATGGATGATACGCGGGGCTGTAGATCGCCTCGGCCGGTCCAATTTCCATGATCTGGCCCAAATACATAACCGCGATATGGTCTGAAAAGAAACGAACAACACTGAGGTCATGAGCAATGAACACCATGGTTGTTCCAAATTCACGCTGGATATCGATCAGCAGGTTCAAGATAGCGGCCTGGACCGAAACATCAAGCGCGGAGACCGGTTCGTCGCAAAGAACAAGATCTGGCTTACTGGCTAGCGCTCGGGCGATACCCACACGCTGCTTTTCACCACCTGACAATTGTCGTGGCAACCGATCCATGTAATTTGCACCCAACCGCATCGCTTCGAGCAACTTAATGACTTCACCGCGAATTTGATCATTTGGTACAGTACCAAAGCGTTTCATCGGGCGGCCGATTTGCTGTGCGACAGTATATGAAGGATTCATGGTTGAATCAGGGTTTTGGAAAACCATCTGCAACTCTTGAATCAACGCATTGTCGCGATCGCTTAAAGCGCTGGTTATATCGTATCCAAGAAACTCCGCATCGCCGTCAGTTGTTTCTTCAAGCCCAATTAATGTTTTAATCAGGGTGCTCTTTCCACAACCAGACTCTCCTACAACACCCAAGGTACTGCCGCGAGGAACGATAAAAGAAGCATCTTCAACCGCTTTTACTTGTCGTGGTGCTTCTAAACCAAAAACTGCCTTAAGCGAAGATCCGGGTACGTCGTAATATTTTTTCAACCCTTTCACCGTCATGATCGGTTCGTTTTTCGTGACGTCTTCGGTTAATGGGCGCAATTTAATATCTTCAGGTGGAATCCATTGGGATGGATCGATCTCTTCAGCGAAATGGCAACGGACCGCATTTCCGTTCGGCAGCAAACGAACCTGAGGACGTTCGTTTACGCAGCGATCTTGTGCATAATCACAGCGAGGGCCGTAAACACAGCCTGTTGGGCGTTCATTGGGCGGCGGAACACGGCCGCGAATCGGGTAAAGTTGCGCACTGGCTTTGTCAGCACCTAATTTTGGCACACAGCGGATTAACCCTTGAGTATATGGATGTTGCGGCCGGGCAAAGATATCTTCAACCGGGGCGCGTTCTACCATCTCTCCAGCGTACATCACATTGACAAAGTTACACACACGGGCAACAACACCTAAGTTATGCGAGATATACATGATGGCTGTATCAAACTCACGGCGTAGCTCAGCAATCAAGTCAAGTACAGCGGCTTCGACAGTTACATCCAAAGCCGTTGTGGGTTCATCCATCACCAAAAGAGCAGGATTGGTTAACAACGCCATCGCGATAACTACACGTTGCTGTTGACCACCTGATATTTGATGAGGATAACGAGTTAAAACATTCGCAGGGTCAGGCATGTATACCCGATCCAACATCTTAATACATCTTTCCTGTGCTTCTTCATCTGACATGCCGCGATGAACGGTCAAGACCTCTTTCATCTGCGAACCCAACGTCATAGACGGATTCAGGGCCTGCATCGGGTCTTGGTAGACCATCGCAATTGAGTTACCTCGAATCTTGCGTAGTTCCTCACCTTTACGGCCGACAAGTTCTTCACCCTG
>JAHDEB010000254.1:6044-7932 GCA_020629055.1 Chloroflexota bacterium | reverse complement strand
AATTCCCAAATCGGAACGGTCATAAACTTAAGTGGCGCTTGCCCCCGGAAAATCAGGAGCATAAACACGACAAATGTGACGCATCGAAAGATCACGGTCCAGCGGAAAAAGCGCTGCATGTTGTAACCGGCCGCAAACATGTAGTAGATACCGATGTTAAATGACGCCATAGCGGACGCGGTAATAAAGACGATGGTATAGTCGAAGTCGGGCCGAGCGGTCCGTTCAACAATATCAAACCCTAATTGCAGCAATGTGCTTTCAGGCCATACCAAGCCCACTACGCCCAATGCGAACGCCATCAAACCGAAGATAAATATCGTCCAGCTAGATGCGTTTCGAATTCTGTAGCCACTTTCTTCCTCTTCAATTTGTTCTGTAGATGTCGAGAGCCCGCTCATTTCTTTCTCCTAGATCTTGTAGCTTACATGCAGACACCAATGAAGGTAACAATATTACTCTCATACCCACTTCGGAACCAAGTCAATTTTAACAAATATTTATCAACTTTTCGCCGTCGCCATCGGCAAAACGTAATAAAAACAGTTAAAGAATACGAATGCGCGTTTCAGTCACCAGCGATTTATGGACGGGGCAACGGCCGGCGATAAATTTAAGCCGCTCTACCTGATCTTCAGTCAAGTCACCTTCGAAGTCGATATTGATATTGATGATGTCAACCTTGCCATTTGGGGTCAAGCAATCGTCACACGCATCGGCCGAAACTTTTTCATGGTCCAACGAGAGGTTGATTTTTTCAACCGCCCATTCTTTGCGCTTGGCATACATACGCACCGTCATCGCCGTACACGCGGCCAAAGATGCCAGCAAAAGCTCGAACGGTGATGGGCCAAGGTTGTCTCCTCCGACGCTTTGAGGCTCGTCGGCCAAGATTGAAAAACTACCCGCATCGATATTTACCTGATAATTTAATTTGTTTTGAGCCGTTACGACAGCCATGAGATTCTCCTTTTGTTTTTGGATGCTTAACCGATCATTGTTCGGCGATATCTTCTAGACGAATGAAAACCCCGAAATATTACACCTTCATCCAAAAAGAAGCGTAGCACCCCTTTTACGGCCGATTATTTCTTTTGGGAATCTGATTGATAAACTTTATCTAACACCGACGGGGCACGAATCACAAAGGCTTCAATCGGTGGGTGAACTTTTAATACCGCATGAAACACCCCCTTTGGAAAACAGCAAAACTCACGCGGCCCAACGTCAAAGATTTCACCTTCAACCTCGACGGTCATTCGGCCGTTTAGCACGATAAAGGCTTCATCACTTTCAATATGATAATGGGACTCTTCCCCATCCCCCACCCAATTGTGATTTTTGAAGTTGTAAATGATTTGCAGCTGGTCTGACTGAAACCCTAGCTCAGTCGGTGGGCTGTGACCGGACAGAATGTTTGGCGGTGTTTTTTGATCGGGGTCAGGGTTGTAGTCGGGCAGTTTTTGATGATGGAAATTAGGCATAGTAGTTGTTATTCAGCAGCTTGGCCCAGTTTGACAAAAGGATCTGTTTTCTGCAGAAAGATAAGCTAAAAACTGGGCCAATCTGGCGAAAATAGTTGAGGTACTAAATTAAAGCTTGATTGACGTAGTTGATCGCTATCGGGGTATATTCTTCTATCTGCCTAGATGTATCTAGGGTCAGATAATCATCCGGCCGTTTCATATTTTGCATCCAATCTAAAAACAATTGGTCATTGACCACAGGTTTCCCAGACCCAGCGCTAGGTTTGTCTCGGACGCTGGTTAATTGACTTCGATGATTGGGGCGTGATTTTAACCTTCGATCAATTTCATCTAGGTTTTCCGTGACACACTCAATATACAAATAACGAATCCCTTTTTCGCGCGCCAACTTCATGCCAAAT
>JAHDEB010000254.1:0-5944 GCA_020629055.1 Chloroflexota bacterium | reverse complement strand
ATGCCAAATAGTTCAGCATGATCCCTGCAAATGTTGCCAGTGTGGTGGACAAGCTGGCAATTTCAACCCACTCGTCTGGCGCATGTGCGTTACCCCCTGTCGGGCCAAATCCACACAGTGTGGGGATGCCAGCACCGATTAGCATATACCCTTCGTTGCCCGGCCCGGCCCCGATAATGGGCCATGCGCCATCTGTAAACTTTTGTGCCTGCTGCTGGGCGATTTGTGCCAAAGGATGATCAATTGGAATGGCGGCCCCTGGGAAACTGTTTGTAATCTCGGTTGATAGCGACAAGCCCGGCCGCTGTTGAACCACATCATCGAGTACAGCTTGAACCATACGTAAAGCCTCATCTTTATCTTGCCCCGGCATCAGGCGGATATCAACGGCCGCCGTTGCTAGATCAGGCACCATGCTGACAAACGCCCCACCCTGCATCAATGTGCCGGGTGTGATTGTGCAGCCTAAATGATTAAACGCAGGGTGCGATGGGGCGGGTATCTCAAGATTCTCGAGCGCCAACAAAACGGCCGATAAGCCGGTTACCGCGTTCACCCCTTTCTTCCCTTGACTCCAAGCTGCCAAACCTGTGTGGGTCGCCTCTCCTTTTGCAGTCAGCTCCAACCTTAAACTGCCACGATGCCCCACACAGACAATATCGCTGGCATATGCGTAGATGGCACCTTTCACCCCATCTAGCTGTCCACTTTCGATTAGATGGCGAACGCCAAGGGTGCTGGTCGCCCCGGACTCTTCATCGGCAACCCCAGCAATAATTATTTCAACGTCGTTAGGGTCTAGCAGTTGGTGATCTCGGATTAGGGCCAACAAATAAAGCCCGATGGCGATACCGGCCTTATTGTCCCCTGACCCTCGGCCGAACAGTCGGCCGTCTGCGATCTCTCCCCCAAACGGCGGGTGGCTCCAGTTTGAATGATCCCCTTCTGCGACTGTGTCACTATGCCCGATGATGGCAAACTTTGCAGGGCCATGCCCCCAACGGACCACCGCATTGGGTCGGTCTTGGTCTTTGGCGACGAGTTCGGCCGAAAAGCCCAACGCAACAGCCTCTTCGACAGTGCGTTCAGCCACCGCTTTTTCTGTGTCTTGGCCATTCACCGATCGGTGCTGAATAAGAGCTTGTAAAAACGAAACCATCTGAGTCTCGTAGGTCTGAGCAAGGTGAAGAAGGTCTGGGGAGTTCATTTGGCAATTGTAGCCATTTAAACCTAATCTCGCCCTGCTTTTTTCCTACGGTTTAGCTAAGAAGCTGACCGGATAGAATCGTTTTTTAAGATGACTTATTCATCACCGAACCATTCTCGATAAAGTGTGGCGTATTCACCAGACTCAACCAAACGGAGCAATGCGAGGTTGATTTGCTCACGCAGATAGGGATCATCTGAAAGAGCAACCCCATATTGTTGTTCTCGGAACACGACCCCGGCCAATTCAACCGTTTCACCTTGGTCTAGCGCAACGTAATGCTGCAGCACCGGGGCGTCATAGACAATGGCGTCTAATTCATTATTTCGCAACGCGGCATAGGCATCATCTTCACGCAAATACAATATCGGCCGGACACCTTGCTGATTCAAGAAATCTTCGGCCGTACTCCGTTCAATCGTCCCGACCCGCTTCCCGATTAGATCGGCCGGGCTATCGATGTGAGAGTTGACCTCGTTAATCGCAAAAGTGGTCGCGATACTCGCGGTAAAAGATGCCAAGACAAATAGCCCGGAAAACATCCAAATGACCCCGATGAACCGGCCCAGGATCGTTTTTGGGGTTTTATCCCCGTATCCGACGGTGGTTGCGGTAACGGCCGACCACCAGAACGCCTCCCAGATGCCGTGCCAATAATTTTCTGAAAAATCTTCATTGATATGTCGCTCGCTAAACCACATGATGTGTGCAGCAACAAGCAAACACAGCAGCAAAACGCCTAGGACGTTAAGCAGCTGTGGCGAGAAAATGGCCCGAACAAAAGTGAGCAACCCATCTCCCCATAAACCTCGGTTTTCAGTTGCGACCATAATCTGCAGGCCAGACTCAAAATAGGGATGAGAAAAATCAAGCTTGTCTTCCCGCTGAGCCGTAATCCCGATACCGGCCGTCGCTGCATCGGCCGCACCTCGTTCAACTTCATCAAGCAGTTTGGCAAGGGAGTTCACCCCGTACAGTTCATACTCAAGGTCAGCCTCCTGGGCGATCAGCTTCCAAAGCTCGATACTGAACCCGGTATATTCCCGTCTATCTACATCGTAAATGACAAACGGTGCCAACGCCTTTGTCGCTATACGCAACTCCTCGGTGGTCTGAGCCGCTTTGCTCAAATCTTCAGACCGTTCTTCGATTGAAGCGACTGACGAGACCAGTGATTCGTCATGGGCTTCGATCGCCAATGCCAGCCACTGATCAACGATTGTTCGGTTATCGGCGATCCATTCGGCCGCGTGTCGTTCGATATCAGCTTGTGAATCTTCCCCTGCCAGCAGCTTTGCGTTCTGGACCGAAATGGAATCAAAGGGAATCACGACTGAATTGAGCAGAGAGCCGATTGCAGGGTTTTTTTGCAAGAAATCTCGATTGGCCACCGTACGAATATCATTCGCGGGAAACCCCATCGAGCATGGAGTCTGCGTGCAGCCGGTCACTTGGTCAACCAGGGTCATCGCTTCAATCGATTCTTGCCCTGATGGCAATGATGGATAGGGAACGCCGATCCAAACGACATCTTGACCGGGAACCAGTCTGCCTATCGTCCAATTGGGTGTCCAAGTGAAAAACAGAATCGGCTCACCCGCATCATAACGCTCCACCGTATTCACCATGAGCGGGCTGTAATCCCCTTGAATATGCTCAATCGAATCACGTAGTTGATAGGTATCTAAATGGTGCTCGATAATGCTTTCACACACCCAGCCGGGGTCACATCCGATCAGATCAGCTTGTCCATTCCGGTCAGAGTCGAAGTGGGCCACGACTTCCGGCCGATTGAAATCTGCAATTGTGGTGATATTAAGCTCGTCGGCCGATTTTTTATCTATCAAATATCCCTGAAGCGCCCCGCCCTGCACCTGGGTTCCAACAATCTCAACTTGGGCCACAACCTCATCGGTCATAAATACATCAAATAGTGGAAACCAACCATTGGCCCAAAAATCAACCTCTCCGTCTGTTACGGCATCGAAAAATTCCGCATTATCAAACGTTTGAGGACGTTCAACATCGTACCCGAGTTCGACAAGCAGTTGGCGGTATATTTCCGCTTGGAACCAACCGGTATCCCACGTGGCCCGCCCCATGCGAATCGGCCGATTGCCCCCAATCGAAGATTCGCTGTCCGCAACTGCATAAGAAGGGACAAAAACAAAGAAAAAAACGACCGCCATCAGAGAATAAAAAAATGGTGCCATATGGTGGCGATAAAATTGTTTGATCATCAACTTTCTCTCATTTAAAACATAAACCTTTTTCTTCTACCATTTTTTTAGGGTACTTGGCTTATTGTTTTGCGATCGGTATTTTTACCTGATCGAACATGCAAAACATGAAGCGCCATACCCTTCGATTGATGTAGGCGAGCGTATCAGGCTCCCTGTTTTTTTCACTTAGATAACTCAATGGGCTCGTCTGAAATTGTTAGGTGCAGGCATGTGGGGACCTGCACCTAACGAAGAAAGGAAGAAATTGGCCAACCTCAAAATTAGGGTCCTAATTTCAAGTATGGCTAATTTCAATCTGCTGCGGCTAGCCCCTCCTCTAATATATCGACATCAATGGCGGTCCGTTGAATGACATCTTTAATTTCATGGGCATCCAAATGGAACAGCTCTTCGCTAAAGCCTTTGTACAGGCTGTATATCATAATCAAGAGCACAACGGTTAGGGGCAAGCCGGAGGTAATCGCAGCCGTTTGTAGGGCTGCCAAGCCACCACCAAGCAACAAGACAGATGCGATGGTGCCTTCCATAACCGCCCAGAAAACGCGTTGTGGCACAGGTGAGTCAAGCTTGCCACCACTGGTAAGGTGATCGACCACAAGTGAACCAGAGTCAGAAGAGGTGACAAAGAAAGTAATGACCAAAAGGATACCAATGATTGATAGAGCACCGGTAAATGGGAGATTTTGGAACATTTCGAACAATGCGGTAGCTACATTTGCATTCACTGCACGAGAAATATCAACACCTGATTGTTGGAAGAAGATTGCGGTACCGCCAAATACTGACATCCAGAAGAAAGACAGCAAAGTGGGTAGCACAAGCACACCAACAACAAATTCTTTAACCGTGCGTCCTTTAGAGACACGAGCAATGAACATACCGACAAATGGTGACCAAGATATCCACCAGCCCCAATAGAAGACGGTCCAGCCTGATTGCCAGGTACTACCAACCCGATATGTCTCTGTCCAAAATGATAGTTGGGGCAATACTTGGAGATAGTACCCCAAATTTTGGAAAAATGAACTGAGTGCATAGACGGTTGGTCCTACAATAAGAACAAACAGTAACAGTGCCATCGCGATTCGAATGTTCCACTCACTAAGGACCTTTACACCTGCATCTAAACCGGCCACAACTGACATCGTAGCGAAACCGGTAATGACTGCGATGAGCACGATTTGGAACCATGTATCGGTTGGCCAGCCAAATAAAAAGTTTAGCCCGGCCGCAACCTGCTGTACACCAAAGCCCAATGTAGTTGCTAAACCAAAAAGTGTGGCAACTACTGACAAAATATCGATGATATTGCCCCATGTACCATAAATTTTTTCACCGAGAAGCGGGTAAAAAATCGAGCGCATCGTTAGGGGAAGACCACGATTGAAAGCGAAGAACGCAAGTGCGAGACTAACCAGCGCATAAATGCCCCAAGGATGAATGCCATAGTGAAGGAAAGTAACAGCAAACGCGGCCTGAGCCGCTTCGGCCGATCCTGCTTCTACACCAAACATCGGGGACGGATTGCTAAAGTGGAAAATCGGCTCAGCAACACCGTAAAACATTAAACCGATACCCATACCGGCACTAATCAACATCGAGTACCAAGCGAAATCGCTAAATTCCGGCTTTGCATTTGGCCCGCCGATGCGAATTTTTCCGAATCGACTAAAGGCAAAAAATACAACCGCAATCACAAATATATTGGCCGCTGCGATATAGAACCAGCCAAAATTAGCGCTAATCGAAGCGAGAATACTGTTAAACACAGCCGCTGCGCTTTCCCCTGCAATGAGTGTCCATGCGATAAACACAACCATAATTGCGCCAGACACAAAAGTTACTTGGGGGTGAATATCAAACCCGTACCCAACCCAATTTGTATCTCCAGGTTCCCGATGCGCGACTTCTTCATAATAATGAAGGTCGGGGTCAACTTGAAGGCCCTTGAATTCCTCACGCTCTGCAATCGCTTTTAAGCGTTTCTCCTCCTCTAGGCGTTGGCGCTCGGCTAGTGCCTTGCGCTGCGCTGTCACATCAATACGTTTCTTACTGTTTAGATTCTCAGCCATTTTTTCTCCTTTTTCTAATAACTGAACTGCTGATCCAAGTCCCACATGTCGATTGATGAACTCAAATTAAGCCAGCAACCGATGAAGAGAGGGTAGCAGGTTTCAAGATATATGCAAACTTTTGGTTATAATTTGAATTGTTGATTCTTTTTGGTTATCAAACAGTGCGAAGCAACTCCTTAAAAAACCCTCTACTCTAGGCTACCTAAAACAGAAATATCGATTTGAAAATGGCTGGGCAAACGTAAATTCCGTCAATACAATCAAGTACAAAAATACGCTCAAATTTAGAATTCAATGTTCGCTTAAATGTAGTGGCTAATTTTTGATTGGTGGAAAATAGCAAAAGTAGGATGCTGAGTTTGCAGGATGAAGCACAGAAATCGCCACTCTTTTGCGCTGGCGATTTCTATTTAATTGCA
>JAHDEB010000030.1:27277-41667 GCA_020629055.1 Chloroflexota bacterium | reverse complement strand
AAATTAAACGTCCAAATTCCGGACTTCATTCGCATGTGTCGTAATGAACCTACGCCGCGGAGCCACTTCAGCCCCCATCAGCATATCAAAAGTCTGATCCGTCATAACTAAATCTTCCATCGTCACTTGCAACAGCGTCCGTTGGCTCGGATCCATCGTCGTTTCCCACAGCTGATCCGGGTTCATTTCTCCCAAACCTTTATACCGTTGGATACCCACTTTTTTGCCTTCAACCGTTGCCAAGAACGCCTTTTGCTCAGCCTCGTTATAGGTATAGCTTAGTTCTTTACCTACTTTGTTTGCATACAGTGGCGGTTGCGCAATGTACAAGTGCCCTTTTTCGATCAGTGATGGCATGTAGCGGAACAAGAAAGTGAGTAGCAGTGTGCGAATATGGCTACCGTCTACGTCAGCGTCAGTCATCAGAATGATCCGGCCGTAGCGCAGATTTTCAATATCAAATGACTCGCCGATGCCAGTGCCTAGAGCCGAGATCAACGCTTTAACTTCGTTGTTGGCCAAAATTTTGTCTAAACGAGCACGCTCGGTGTTTAGGATTTTGCCTCGAAGTGGCAAAATCGCTTGGAAGTGACGGTCGCGACCCTGTTTGGCGCTACCACCGGCCGAGTCTCCCTCCACAATGTAAACCTCTGCTCTTTCGGGATTCCGTTCAGAGCAGTCGGCCAACTTGCCGGGCAACGTCAGGCTTTCCAAAGCTGACTTACGCATCACCAATTCACGCGCTTTACGTGCAGCTGCACGGGCACGTGAGCTAGTCAAGCATCGGTCGATAATTTTTCGGCCGTCGCGCGGGTTTTCTTCTAGGTAAACGTTGATCGCGTCGTATGCGACAGAAGAAACCAACCCGGAAACTTCCGCGTTCATCAATTTTACTTTCGTTTGGCTTTCAAACTGAGGGTCAGGATGTTTGATCGAAACGACCGCTGTCACACCTTCGCGGACATCATCGCTCGTAAAGTTTTTGTCTTTCTCTTTTAACAGCCCTTGCTTACGCGCATAGCTATTAATCGCGCGGGTCAAAGCGGTTTTTAACCCTGAAAGATGGGTACCGCCGTCTGGGGTGTGAATCGTATTGGCGAAAGAGTATTCAGAAACAGCGATACCGTCTGTGTATTGAATACCGACTTCGACATCAACAGAATATTTACCTTCATGGTCGGCCATCCGCTGTGCATGAATCGGAGCATGCAACACCTTCCGGTTCCGGTTGATATAGCTCACAAACGATTTCATACCACCTTCAAATAAGAAGCGGGTTTCACGAGGCACTTCCGGCCGATTATCGGTTAGCGAAATGCTGATACCGCTGGTAACAAAGGCCATTTCGCGGAAGCGGTTCATGAGGGTCTCAAACCGATACCCTTCTTCCGATTCGGTAAAAATCGTTTCATCAAACAAAAAGGTTGTGGTGGTGCCTGTTGGCTCACCCTTTTTCATTTTGCGCCCTTTTTTCACTTTTGTTTGGGCGATACCGCGCTCGTACCTTTGGGTCCATACATGGCCGTCACGAAGAACTTCGACTTCAAGCCAGTCAGACAGCGCGTTAACAGCCGCTGCACCTACACCGTGCAGACCGCCCGAAACTTTGTACGCGTCGTTATCAAACTTACCACCAGCGTGTAGGGTGGTCATGATTAGCTCTAACGCAGATACTTTTTCAGTCGGATGCTCTTTAACCGGAATCCCGACACCGTTGTCGTGGACGCTAATGCTCTTATCTTTGTTGATCACGACGTCAATTGTGTCACACCGGCCAGCCAGCGCTTCGTCAATCGAGTTGTCAACAATTTCATAAACGAGATGGTGAAGGGCTCGGTCGTCTGTACCACCAACGTACATACCCGGCCGTTTACGGACCGCCTCTAATCCCTTAAGAACTTGAATACTACTTGCGTCGTAATTATTTTGTTTTTTGTCTGCCATTTAGAAACCTTTTGATTGTCATCGACACAGCCAGTTTTAAACGTTGGCCTTTAGCCAAGAACTTAACTGTTTTTTCTAAGTATAAACTACTTTTGGGCTAACATTTTTTGTGTCGTGTCTGCCCGTTCTGATTGTTGTGTTTTTATAATGCTAAACCGCTGTTTGTAAGGTTGGTCGTAATGTCTGAACAACCTTTTTTGGCACTGTTGTACCAACTCAACAATTATAGCAGAATGGCCTCTTTTTTGCATCCTTCTCGACTAATTTTCGGCTTTTTATCGTCTTGTAAACTGAAATACAGCGTTTTTTTAACTTTCTAGTTAGAATTCGGGACCTTTCGCCTAGGACTCCTGTGCATAAAATTTCACGAAATTTTAACGGATAGTACCAAAGTATGGTAAACTTTAACTCATAGATTTTGGGGGCAAAATCTTTAAATATTGTGGACCTTATTAACAGGAAAAGTTATGAAGTTGCTATGACGAACAAAACGTTTCTAATTCCATGTTTTTGGGTCTTTTTTCTCTCGATCGGCCTAAGCCTGTTTATTCATTCAGGATCGGCCGAAGCTCAGAAGCATTCGACAACCTCATATTTCGCTTCTCCGCTGATTGCAACCCTGCAAGATGAGCTCTCCGATGGAGCATTCGGAGCCGAAATCGGAAGCGAGATCAACTACACGGCCGAACTTTCTGTTCCTGATGGAGATTCCGTTGGGTCTATCAAAGGGATTGAACTACAGTTTGACCCAAGCGACGGTTTAGACCTCTCCAATAATTTCGAAACAACTCCTCTCGCCTATGATGATATTTATACCCTTGCGGATTCTAATCTAGTTGAAGTTTCTGCGGCCGATGGCGTTTTGGCCGATGCATTTTCTAAATCAGGGTTGAGCAAAGAGACGCTCGCGGCCGATCAAGATTTTGATGCAACACCGGCCGTCACCGTGAAGCCAATCACACTTGTTTCGCCTGATGGAGTCTTACAGCTTGAGTCAGATGGGGCCTTCACCTACACACGCAATAGCGCATCTACCAACTTGATTGATCAATTCACCTACATGATCCAAGACGATGAGGGGCATACTGATCGTGCAACGCTAACTTTGAAATTTGAATCTCAGGGAATTATCTATGTAGACAATCAAGGTGCGGAGCCTGGCAATGGCTCACTTGCCACACCTTTTCAAAATTTAACAGATGCGGTTTCGGCCGCAAACAGCGATTGCGATGTGATCTTTCTGTTCGCGTCACCAACCCCTTACGACGTGACAAACATCGTTTTAGGTGACTGTCAAAAAATAATCGGCCAAGATTATGGTCCACGCTCTTTCAGTGAAATTGTGCCAGACATAGATGAAAGCGTTCCTGAAGCGACTGACGAAAATCGGCCGATGATTCGCTGTAGTCAAGAGATCGATTACTTAGACGGGGTTGACCCATCTAAAAGTTTCCCAACGACCAATCAAGGGTGTATCGAGTTAGGGGCAAACAATATCGTTGCAGGGATTAATATAATCAATCCAAATGCAACCCAAAAAGCGATTGCTGGCGAGAATTTCGATGAGTTTTGGGGCTTCAATATCGGTGTAAATGGCAGTGATGGCTTCAGTATGTCGTGTAACGATAGCCAAATGCACACCATTGTTCTCTCCGATGATGTGAAGATCGACGGCTATGGTTATTTTGGTGTTGACCTCGCCTCGTTTGGAACGGCTGGCTGTGGCTTGGCCGGTTATCTTACCGACTTAACGATCACAAACTCAGCCTCGGGCGCACAAGAAGCGGTACAAGCATATGCTCAAAGTGATAAATTGCTAAAGCTGCACTTGTATGGTTTGACGGCAAGCAACATCGAAAACACCGTTGTCCGTATGACCGCAACCCATAACGGCGAGGCTGAGCTCAATGTTCAAGATGCAAATCTGACCGACTTTGACAGTGCGGGAATCTATATTGAAAACTATGTTTACTGGAATCAGTCTGCAACGGCCGGTGTAGTAACGGCCAATGTGAGCGATTCTGTCTTAAAGCCAAACACCAACGGCCGGGCGATTATGGTGAACCATTTGGGCCGTGTCCTATCGAATTTATCAGTTTCAAATAACACGTTTGGTGAAGCTGGCAAAGACAGTGATGGGATTGTGATTTATGCCAATAATAACGGCCCTGTTAAATCAAAAATTACAGACAATCAATTTTTGTCTCGCGGTGCACCGTCCCCCAATCTGCCCAGCGGGTTTACCCATGCACCCCAGTTCCCGATTTATATAGAGTCTAATATCGTTGACGCTCAAGGATGTTTGGATGCAAGCGGCAACCATGCGGTTGCTGGATACCTCCATGGGACAGGCTCACCTCAGGCTTCGTTGGGGATGAAAATCGGAGCATCATCGGAAATGGCAATCGCCAATTGGGATGGATCTGGTGGGGTCAATGGTGCTGAGAATGCGCTCGAAGCGAGCAATCCATCGTTGCTAGCCGGTGCGGATCTGATGACGCAGCCTGATTCTGTTCTTGTGGGTGCAGATTGTAACCCTGTGGTTGTCAGTCAATTCAATCCTGAAAATCTGTTTAATCACGGTGATGCTGCCCAAATCTTAGCAGATGATGCGGTATTGATCCCCGTATTGCCGACTGGAAAACAAGTTAAGATTTTTACAAGCGCTATCGTCAATGAAGCGGCCGAAGGGTTAGACCGTGTTTCACTTCAAGGGATTGTTTCTATTGTGGGTGAAACTGAAAACGTTTTGACCGTAGACCCGGATCCTGAAGATGGGTTCGCTGATGTTGACGGCCGAACCGTAACACCGTTAGTTGAGGGGCTGCCCCGATTTTCACCAAGCGGTGACGTCGAAATAAATGAAGAAGATGGAGAAGCGGTGATCACTTTACTGCTTGACGCCCCCGCATCAGAAGCGATAGCGATCGATTTTACGACTGTTTCTGGCAGTGCGATTTCAGGTGAAGACTTCTTGCAAACAAGCGGTGAGATCGAATTCTCTGCCGGTATGACGACGACCACCGTATCCGTTAGCATCGTAGATGATCAAATAACCGAGGCGGCCGAACAGTTCTTCGTCGATTTCTCAACACCGGGTGACATGCCGGTTGTGATTGACGATGACCGAGCGCAAGTCACCATTTTGCCAAGTGACGAAATTGTAGTGACCCCTGAATTGATTGTAGAAGACATCGTCGTCGCTGAAAATATGGCCCAAGGGGTTGTTTCGCTTGGCTTAAGCGAAGCGATTGATACTGACGTGGTCATCATCTATCTTCTTGAATCAGGTACTGCACAAGCCGGTGTTGATTTTGTCGAAATGGCAGGCGAAGTTTTGATCGCAGCTGGGGAAACATCGGCCGAAATTTTGGTCGAGATTCTCGATGATTCTCTTGTTGAGGAAACTGAGTCGTTTACCATTCGTTATGAAAAGAAAAATGGTAGCAATGTCTCGATCCCTGATCCGGTTTCTGTTGTGACGATTTCTGATAACGACCAAGGCAGTCGCCCCGATCTGGCGGCCGAGGATGTAATTGTCAGCGAAGATGACGACACCGCTACGGTGACGATGAGCTTAAAAGAGATTGCACCGGTTGATGTCGCCATCAATTTCGAAACGTTTAACGGCTCCGCATCTGCTGGCGACGATTACGTTGCTCAAACCGGCACAATTATGATTCCGGCCGGTGAACTTTTGGGCTCTTTTGAGCTGGATATCATCGACGATGAGATTGATGAATTTAATGAATACTTCTTGGTCCGCCTAACAACGACAGCGACCGATACAGTCTTCATTAAAAACCCTGAACTAGCGGTAACGATCGTTGATAATGACGAGATCTTAATTTATGCAGGGAAATTTGATGGGGGATCGGTTCGCGTGTTAGAGGGGGATGGCGAGGCTGAAATCGAAGTTGTCTTAAGTCGCCCATCAACGGCCGAAATCACGGTAGATGTTTCGACAGCAGGTTTGTTGGCTACCCCAGCAGATGATTATGTTGAACTTCCGACCACAGAAGTCGCTTTTGCACCCGGTGAAACGCGTCAAACGGTTAACGTCACCATTCTTGATGATGATGTGACGAATGAATTGCCTGAAGCTTTCATGCTCGAATTATCAAATCCACAGAATGCGTTGCTCGGCCGACCTTCTACCAATGTCATCATTATCGACAACGATTCGGTTTTACCTTTCGCCTTCTTTGAATTCGCTGACTATTCAATCTATGAAGATATGGATAACAACCCCGAAACGCCAAGCGAGCTCGAGGTTCAAGTTCAATTAAGCAATGCCAGCGCCAACGATATTAATATCGTCGTCAGTTCTAGCGATGGCACTGCAACAACGCCGGAAGACTATGTGCGCCTTGAAAATCAGTCGGTCATTATTCCTGCTGGTGAAACCCTAGCTACATTTACCGTTCAAGTGCTTGAAGACATGCTTCCAGAACGACCTGAAACGTTTACGCTCTTCATTCAAGCCGCAGGTGGCGCACAAATTGACCCTACTCAGAATTCGGCAGAAATAACAATTGCTGATGGCACCCCTCCTTTGATCCAAGTTCAAAAGGGTCTCTTCGATGGGCCATTGGCTGAAGCAAAAACGGCTCAATTCTTGGTATTGATCGAGGGGAATGTGGTTTTGCCGCTTCGCTTTGCGGTGAATATGGTTGATGAAGCAAATGCAGAGGCCGGTCGCACACGCGTCTACCATATGGAGCCCGGAACACATTTGGTTGACTTGAATCTACCCGTTGGCAGTCTGTTGAACCGATTCAGTGTTGATCAAAACGAGGAAGTTTATTTTGCTGATCTTGTTGAGCTAAACGGCGTAAAGAAGGGGTTTGAAGCGGTTCCGGTGATTAGTAAGCCTGTCTTGAACCGCCATCTGTTTTTACCCTACATTAGCCGTTAATCACAATAAATCTCTACAAATAAACAGGGTTTTTCCAAAGTCAGCTTTACCCAGTAGGATAAATCCTACAGTTACAATAAAAAGCCCGATCAATCGGGCTAAATGCACCAAATTAACCTGATTCATCAGGTTTCTTATTTTAACCGAGGGTTTGCAACCCTCGGTGCAGGATGAATTAACGACTTTGGAATAACCCTGTACAAATAAAGCGTAGGTGTTGTAGGCATACCCTTGTCGTGCGTTTTGCCCATTTGCCGAGGGGGCTTTTAGTTGGTGAGTTGAAGCTGAGAGAACTTTACGCCTAATGGCCCTGCAAAAATAATCCCATCCTGTTCAACCTGCGGCTGGCGGCGTACAGACGGAATGAGCTCTAGGCGATTGATCCCTTCTATTTGAAAATCTGATTTATTCAGTTGGACCGAATGAATTTGTTGTGATTCGGTGACCAACAACGAGGCGATCGGCTGATCGTTTAGGCGTAACTCAACCTGCTGTTCATCTAACGCTGCTAAGTCTATATTCAGCATCAGTTGATCGTTTAGAGAGTCATCATCTACCATAAAGTAGATTGATGATGTGGGGCAAGATGTCCAGCGGCCGCCTCCTTTGAAAACGTACATCCCTTCAAATAGAGCGAGGTTGCCCGTGTCCGGTTCAAACGGACTAAGCCGCTCACCCTGCACAACCTCGTAAAGGGCTCTTTCACGGAAAAGCTGGTATTTGTCTGCCCGAAAATGAACAACTTCATTCGCTTGAATCGGTTCTAGTGAATTTTCAAACGGCAAGATTCTTTGCTGATAGTTGACTTGGTCTAGGTTGCAGACCATGTGCTCATCGGCCCGCCATTGGGCAGCTGACCATTCGAAGTAAGGGCCAAGATCTTGTGTCGGCTCACCTACCACTGCGGGGGCGGCGTCGTGCCAATATCCCGCCGTGTATGGGTTGAAAAAAGCCTGCCATGAGTGGGACCAGATTGAAATTGTGCCGGCCGCAATAAAGAATAGAAAAACCAACTTTGATTGCTGTGGCGTTATATCACGGGATTCATCTAGGGTGATGAGGACGATGAGCAAAATCGCAGGCATCGCTTCCACTAGGAGACGAGGGCCGTAAGAGCCGCCGCCCCACCAGATAACCGCCCGGCCGACAATGATTAGTTGGATCACGAACCAAGCGAATCCATATAAAAACAGCTTGTTTTTCCACAATTGGGGTCGGGTTAACGCCAAAACCGTTGGCAAGATGAGCCAGGGCATAAAGACATAAATCCCTCTGGATGGGCTAAAGAGGTTGCCTAAAATTCCAACCCACATAGCGACAGGCGCGTCATCTAATCGGCTTAGTCCATAGTAGGGGGGTAAAATTAAGCCGTATTCAACCAGTGACCACCATACAAATAAGCCAAGGCAAAAAAGCGCTGTCAATCCGGTGATTACCGCTTGTTTGAAGTCTGTCAGTGCTAAAAACGCCAGGGTGGTGACGATGATGGCAACTGATGAAACCCTGCAGAAGAAACTAAGGAAGAGCAGAAGCCCCAGCAAAACACCAATTGAAACTTGATGGGAATCGTCTTTAATAAAATGGCTTTTATAAACTAAGATGACGACAACTGCGAGGTTAAATATTGTCGTATAGTTAAGGCTCCAAAATGCGCTGCCTAAGGTGCTAAAGATGACGCTTCCGAAGAAGAAAACAACGGCTAGCCCCAGTGCCGACCAAGGTTTGAACCAGAAGCGGGCTAGCATAAAAATCAGCAGAAACGCAGTAGCGGCGGTGATAAACGCCAAGCGATTTTGAACCGCCATATTGATGTTTGGGTCAACTAAATCATATCCAGCTTCGGTGAGTACCCATGTGAGGGGGAGGGTGATAATGGCAGGCCCGGCCGGGAAGTAATCGATGATTTCTCCATTGATCCGGGTCGCTTGGTGCCTGTCGACAACATCTTCCAGGATTCGGCCGTCAACGGTGATTTGATGATTTTGTAGATGGGTTAGTTGAGGATGCCCTGTTTGAACTAAAACTTGAGATGTAGGTAGACTGAGTAATGGATCGCTGGCCCCGTATTGATTAACTTTATTGCCGGTAATATAAAATATCACGCCGATTCCCGCCAAAATTAGCAGGAACCGGGTGACACTTGATAGGTTTAATCGTCTTTTCGATTTCGATATGAATGGAAATAGATTTTGAGATTGCGCTGGATTCAAAATAGTAAGTTTCAATCGAGTTAATCTAACGATTGAACAACCGCTCGATATAAATTATCGGCTTTGATGTCAGCCATCGAGTGGCAAGGGGCATCTAGCTTTTCTGCTAAAGCAGACGCCAGCCCTTGGTCGAAGGCAGCATGTTCCATATTGATAACAACAGAACGAATGTTGGACTCTTTGATGGCATTTGCCAAGTTGTGAGCCTCTTCTTGTGGCGGACGGTTGCCTAAACTAACGTTTCCGGCCCCATCCGTCAACAAAATCATGAGTGGCTGCACGTCAGGGTGGGTATATTTCTCTTTTTGAAAGACTTCAAACGCCATCATTAGTCCGGCCGAAAGAGGAGTTTTACCACCAACGGCTACATTTTCTAGCGCTTTACGTGCTAATTCAACGGAATTGGTCGGGGGCAAAACCAGATTCGACTTATTTTTGTTAAAAACGATGAGCCCCACACGATCTCGGCGTTGGTATGCGTCGGTTAAGAGAGACATGATCGCTCCTTTTGTCGCTTCCATCCGCTCAGAAACCGCCATAGACCAGCTTGCATCAACGACGAAGAGGACCAAGTTTGCCGTCCGTTTGACCCTGACTTTTTCGCGTAGGTCGGAGCGTTTGAGCTTGAGCGCCATGTCAGATTCACCTTCGCGATCTTTTTGATAGGGGGCAGCAGCACGCAGGGTTGCATCAAATGCAAGGTCAGTTACTTTGTCTTTTTTCGGTAAACGGGATTGAATGTAGCGCCCTCGTTTCCGATCTGTTTTCGTATAGCTCCGACGTCCTGCCCGATCTCGGGACAGTTTATCTAACTGGGTATCAAGTTTTCGAGCTTGGAATTCTTCTTGACTTTCAACTTGCCGTCCCCCTTCCCACCAAGGTGCATCTTGGGGAGCTTGAGGGACGGTTTGCTGTCCAGCCTCTGTTTGGGCGGTTTCATCGGCCGAATCGACCTCATCCACCTCATTATCACTCTCTACTGAGTTTTTTTTTCCCCGTCAGCTGGCGCATTCTCATCAGTCTCTTCCGGGTCACCGTCAAAGTCTTCATCACCAAGCTGTTTTTGGGCATCTTCTAAACGATCGGCTAAATCTGTAACATCACCAGTATCATCGAACGGGCGTGTTTTCATCCGGTGGGGTAGTGCAAGCTCGGCCGCAAGAATAATGTCTTCATCGGTAATCTTGTCGCGTCCCATAAATGCGGCATGCGCTTGGGCACCACGTAGAATGACGATGTCGCCACGGTGACCATCAACTTTCATTGAAGCGGTTAAACTTGCGATAGAAGCTAAGTCGCGGCGGCTGTATTTAACACCGGAAACCAAGCCGCGAGCTTTAACAATTTGTTCGCGTAATTTTTGTTCATTGTCTACCCAGCCACCAATAAACTCATCTGCGTTGTTTTCGAATGCGATCCGTCTTTCCATAATCGCCATGCGTGAACGCATTTCAGCAAGTCCACCAATGGTGACCGAGAAAGCGAAGCGGTCAAGCAACTGCGGCCGCAAATCACCTTCTTCTGGATTCATCGTACCCACTAGGATGAATCTGGCTGGGTGAGAGTGGCTAATCCCTTCGCGTTCAACGATATTGACACCCATCGCGGCCGCATCTAGCAAAAGGTCGACAACGTGGTCATCAAGTAGATTCACTTCGTCAACATATAAGATGCCGTCATGTGCGTGGTATAGAACACCAGGTTCGAAATGTTTTTCACCTGATTGGATCGCTTTTTCAATATCTAACGTACCCACGACACGATCTTCTGTGGCGCTAACAGGTAGGTTAATGAAAGAAGTTCCTTCCGGTAATAGTTGGGAAAGAGCACGCGAAGCGGTCGATTTCGCTGTTCCACGCTCTCCGCGGATTAATACCCCACCAATTTGAGGGTTAACCGCATTCAAGATCAGGGCACGTTTCATCCGCTCTTGACCAACAATGGCGGTAAAAGGGAATACATTTTGATGGGTCATAAAAAACTCCGAATTTCGAACCTATGGTTCAGATTTGCAAGCGGTGATTATACTTCAAGTTAGAGAATGAAGTCGAAAAAAAGGGGTGATTTGTTATGAATTGCATACGCATATTTGCAAATCATTTTTTAGTTTCGAATTTCGGCCGTTTTTAATCATTTATTCCCACTAAATTGGAAAAATACCCAGTCTAAATGAGGACAAAATATGGCTTTGAAGCTTAAACTGTAAAATGTTAAAAAATTAGTTGTCTTTAACATTTGCTGCTCATATAATACCGCCCAATGTCATCAGAAGGAATCAGGATATTACTTGTGGAGGGCAAACGGGCGGGCCCGGAATCTTTGTCAATTTTTTTGAAAAAGAGATGGCCGGACATCGTCGCTGTTCATAGTGGCTCAGACGCACTTGCATCTGCCCGTTTTAAAGCACCTAATTTGGTGGTCTTTGATGCATCCACCATGCGTTCATCCGGTGTGCGCATGTGTAAACGCATCCGGCAAGAATTTCCAAAGGTTCCTTTTATCCACTCTCGCAATAAGGGTATTGATGAAGATTCGACATTGGGTGCCGACATTTACCTACAAAAACCATTTACAGCTCGAAAGTTAAATAATCGTGTTTTCCAGCTTTTGCCAGCTAGTGAAGAAGAGAACAGTGTCATTGAGGTTGGAAAGTTTAAACTCTTTTTAGAGAAAGGTGCGATTCTAGTGCCAACAAAAGGGGAGCAGCAGTTGACCCCCAAAGTAACCTCATTGCTTGAACTTTTGATGCGGAATGCAGATGAAGTCATTAGTCGACAAAGAATTATGGAAGAGGTCTGGCAAACGACCTATCTAGGCGACACACGAACCTTAGACGTTCATATTCGATGGATTCGACAAGCGATTGAGAAAGTGCCTAATAAGCCGAAAGTCTTAAGCACCGTTCATGGTGTGGGGTATATTTTTAACACCAAACCAAAATAAATTTACACGTTTGCACCCACTATATTCGGAGCCTATACTTCCACCCGAGACAAAAAAGGAGATGTTTGACTGATGAAAGTTCTAGTTGCTGGCGAAGAGCCGTTTATTTCAGAAATTGGTAAATATTGTAACGACGCGGGGCATGACACGACCCTTTTCTTGATCGAAGATTTCTACGATTCGATTGAAAGTGGCTATTTAATGGATCAGTTTTCCGACGTAGATGTGGTCATTGAAGCCCATAACGAAACGGCCGCTGCCAAACAAGAATTGCTTGTGAGCATGGGTAAATCAATTCCAAAAGATGCGATGCTGCTTACTTCAGCTATGGCAACCAGCACAACCTTGGCAGCTTCTTGGGTGCCAGCTCAAGGGCGTGTGGTTGGATTTCTGGTTATGCCTCCGATGGAAAATCACCCAATCGTTGAAGTTGCTGCCGGTTTTAATACTGACAAACGGTATCACGAAGCCGCCATTGGGTTTTGGCGTTCGTTAGGGCTCGTTACGATGAGCGTGCGTGATGGGGCTGGCTTGGTCCGTGGACGGCTTATCGGCTGCATGATGAACGAAGCTGCGACTCTTGTTATGGAAGGGACCGCATCGGCCGAAGATATCGACGCGATGTTTAAAGTCGGAAATAACCTCCCCCTTGGCCCGCTGTCATGGGCCGACTATATCGGCCTAGATGCTGCACTGGGCATCATGCGCGGCATCTATTCTGAATGGCAAGTTGATCGGTTCCGCCCTTCACCCTTGTTAAAGCATTTAGTGGCTGCAGGAAAATTAGGGCGTAAAAGCGGAGCAGGCTTTTTTCAATACGATTAGGCCTAACAAGTGAAACAAGCTGGGGCGGGGCATTGGCCCAGTTTTTAATTTATCTTTCCGCAGAACACAGATCCTTTTGTCAAACTGGACCAAACTGCTGAATAATCACGGAATTAGATGATTCAAGATCTGCCCAATGATCGTGCAACAGAGAGTGCACATGACACCTTTTGGTTGATTGCAATCTTCATTGGTGGCGCAATTGTTCGCTTTCTAAATCTAGGAGGGAAGAGCCTTTGGTTTGATGAAGCACATGGGTATAACGTGGCTCAAGCCGGCTTCGACGCATTTTGGAATCGGGGAATAGAACCGGTTCATCCCCCTTTATTCTTTTTGCTTCTAGGCTATTGGAGCGAGTTGGGGGACTCTGAATTTGTTCTACGATCCTCATCAGTCATCCTCTCTCTTCTTTCTTTATATTTAATTTATCGTCTATTTCGGGGGCTATTTGATCAATCGGCCGCTATAACCGTCTTACTCCTATTTGCGTTTAACCCGCTGATGGTTTGGTATGCACAAGAATTGCGCAATTATTCGCTTCTTCTTTTTTTTGCTGCCTTATCTACATCGGCGTTAGTTTATGCGGTCGAAAATCAGAATTGGGCTCGTAAACTGATTTGGTTTGGCATTTTTACACTTTCTTCGGCGGGGCTGGCTTATACTCATTATGGGGCTATATTTTTTGTTTATTTCCAGCTGGTTTTCTTGTTTGTACTGATCGGCTTTCAGAAGATAAGCTTGTCCAGTTTGGCCTACTGGATATCGGGAATCGCCTTAGGCGTGCTTCTTTACCTGCCATGGGTTAACTCTAGAGTTGGCTCAGCATTTTACAATCGTCTACTTGAAGGGCAGCGGGTTGCCTTTTTCCCGATTTTGTACCGGCCGATTTTGCCATCAGGCAGCTCGATCTTAGACCTAATTACGGCCGGTGCTCCTTTTATCATCGGTCTGTTTATTTTTGCACCAATTTTGGCCTACTTCATTTGCCGAAATCAGAGATTCCAAAAGTGGCTTGCTCATATAGCGAATCAAGGTTGGTTTCGCTGGCTGGTAGCAACCGCTTTTTTGCTCGTCCTGTTAATATTTATTATCCCTCGTGGGTTTTCAGTCAAACGACACTTGGTTGTCTTTATCCCATTTTTCCTAATCCCGATTGGCCTGTTGTGGCCGTTTAAACAGAGCAATTTTAGATTACTTGTTGTTTTTGCATCTGTCTCACTCATTGGCTCGTTCTACAATATCTACTTCGTGCCGAAAACAGAATGGGGCGAAATGCATGAATTGATCGGGGATCGATATCTACCTGGGGACGCCATCGTCTTAAACCCTAGATATTTGGTCCATCCTTCTAGTTTTTATAGCGATGAGGATGTCCGATATTTAAATTTAAATCTTAATGACCTAGAAGTAATTTTGACGGATGAGAACGTAGGCGGATATGAGCGCATTTGGTATATCGAGCAGCCGGGCAGCACGGATCTGATAGAGTCTTTAAACAAGACGGTTTTTGAAGAATTTAGACTCATCGATTCATTTGAGTACACAAGAAC
>JAHDEB010000030.1:11081-27177 GCA_020629055.1 Chloroflexota bacterium | reverse complement strand
AGCCCGCGTTCACCCCGGATATAAGGCACACCCAGTGCGGCCGGAGCCCCAAGCCTTTTGCGCCTCGCTTGATTTGATCCGATCACCAAAGCTAAGATGATTAGAATGAACGGGAGCATCTTTAGGAAGAATCCCAAGTTTGCATTGACGTAAAGCGGATTATCGTAACCGAAAAGTGTGGCTGGCCCCTGCAAATCTAAAATACCGCGACGCAAAGCTCCAAATAGGTAGCTGCCGACTGCGGCCCGGACGGGGTTCCACTGTGCGAAAATGACCAAGCCGACCGCGATCCAGCCTTGCCCTGATGTTGTTTGCACGCTGTACCAACCGGGGGAAACCGAAAGACTGATAATCGCCCCAGCTAAGCCAGCCATGCAGCCACCAAAGATGACATACAGGTATCGTTGACGATAGACGCTAATGCCCAATACGTCGGCCGCTTCAGGCTTTTCACCGATGGCCCGCAGCGTCATGCCCGGCCGAGTGCGGAAAATATAAAACCATGTTGCCGGGATGAGCAAGTAGCCGACGAAGACGAGGGGACTATGGTCTGCGAAAAATACCGGGCCGATAAACGGAATCTGCCCCAAAAGCGGAATCGTGATATCAGGCAGTGTCGGTGCGATTTGGGAAGATAGCCCTTCCCCCAAAATGGTTGATAAACCGGTGCCCAAAAAGGTGAGCGAGAGACCGCTCACAACCTGATCCGCTTGAAAATGGATGGTTACGACCGCATGTGCAATGCTAAGAATGCCTCCAGCGATGAACCCACAGATCAATCCGAGCCACGCATTGCCGGTTGAAAGTGAAATTGAATAGCCTGCCATAGCCCCGATGAGCATGA
This sequence comes from Chloroflexota bacterium, assembly GCA_020629055.1. Classification (GTDB taxonomy): domain Bacteria; phylum Chloroflexota; class Anaerolineae; order Promineifilales; family Promineifilaceae; genus WTJY01. Next base: position 26,333 of record JAHDEB010000030.1, on the reverse strand, counting down.
GCCCTTCGATGCCTAAGTTTAAAATTCCGGCGCGCTCATTAAATATCGCTCCGATGCTGGCAAAGAGTAAAACGGTTCCGGTAGCGATTCCGGCGTGTAAAATAACAATCGGATCCATAATTAATCTGCCCCTATCGCCGCAGCGTTTGTGCGGACAAGTTTGACTTTATATCGGGTCAATACTTCACTGCTGATGATGAAGAAGAGGATAAGTCCTTGCAACATCGATGAAATGCCGGCCGGCTGAATTTCCCGGCTGGCGATGATTAACGCGCCAAACAGAATTGAAACTAGAATGACGGCCGTCGGATTTAACTTGGCCAACCAGGCCACAATGATGCCGGTAAAGCCGTATCCGGGTGAGATCTGCTGTTGCAAACGATGGACCACACCTGTAATTTCGATCGTGCCCGCTAATCCGGCTAAAGCACCAGACAACATAAGCACTAAAATGATATTTCGCTGAATGTTGATTCCAGCATATTTGGCGGCATCTGGATTGTCTCCAATCAGTTTGACTTCAAAGCCCCATTTGCTTTTGGTCAAAATCCACCAAATTATGACGACCGCTATCAGGGCGATAACGACGCCAAGATGGAGCGTAATGCCGGAGAATGCGCGGAACTGACGAGCATAGTCGGTTAGCCTAGGCAGCCAAGCGTTTTTCTCAAACGTGGGTGATAATTGGAATCCAGCATCACTCCATTGGTCAAAAATCCAATAATTAACCCACTCAAACGCGACATAATTCAGCATTAGGGTGGTGATAATTTCATTGACATTGTACCGGGCTTTTAGCAGGCCAGGGATAAATCCGTAGAATGCACCCCCGACAATACCGAAGATGATCATCAGGCTGATCACGATCCAGCGGGGGGTTTCTGGCCCGACGATGGGCCAAAGGACCACGAAGCTAGAAAACCAAGCCCCCATGAACAGCTGCCCTTCCGCGCCGATGTTCCACATTTTCATCTTAAATGCCACGGTACAGGCTAGGCCGGTAAAAATCAGTGGGGTCGCCTTAACCAGAGTGTCTGAGAAGGCGGGCCAGCTGCCAAAAGTGTTGCGGATAAAAAAGCTAAATATTCTTAGCGGTTGACCACCGATCAGTTTGAGGATGATACCCCCAACTAAAAAGGCGAGCACAACGGCCGCAACCGATAACATCGCTGGAGCCCACTTCGGTAAATCCTCTACTCTTTTTTCGATTTCTATTCTCATTTCGAAATTTCCCCCGTCATCATCAGGCCGATCTCTTCAATGCTAGCATTTTCCGTATCTTCAATCGTGCCCATAATTTTCCCATCGTGAATCACCGATAAGCGGTCACTTAGGGACATTAGCTCATCGAGCTCCTCAGATATAAGCAAAATGGCGGTTCCGTTTTGCCGTTGCTCAAGCAACAGCCTCTGGATCGATTCAATGGCGCCGATGTCGAGCCCACGAGTCGGTTGAACCGCGATCATTAATTTTGGTTGATTGGTGATTTCACGGGCCAAGATCACCTTTTGTAGATTTCCGCCGCTCAATTTACGCGCCATGGTTTCAACGTTAGGTGCCAAAATGTCGTAGGACTCCTTTAGTTTTTCGGCACGAGTCGTCGCTTTTTCGAAGTTGATTTTCCAACCGTCACCAATTGGATCATCCCGATAATCTTTTAGGATGGTATTTTCAGTGATAGAAAGGTTTGGGGAGCTACCAACTTTGTTGCGGTCCTCTGGGACGTGGGAAACCCCTTGCTGGATGGCGGTTAGTGGGGGCTGATTGGCGACTTCAACCCCATTCACCTGTATTGAACCGGTGCAATCGCGCAGCCCGGTAATCACTTCAGCCAGTTCGCTTTGTCCGTTGCCGCTCACCCCGGCGATTCCCAAAATTTCACCGGCACGGACATTGAGAGAAATATTTCGTAACGCAGGTACACCCCGTTTGTTGGTGGCTGATACACCGTCCACTTGCAGCACAATTTCCCCTGGTTCCTTTTCATCCTTTGAAATCATAAAGATGACGTTCCGGCCGACCATAAGCTGTGCCAGCTTTTTGCGGTCCATGTCGTCCATTGGCAGCCCTTCGGCCGACATTTTGCCTTTTCGCAAGACGGTGACGCGGTCTGCAATCGACTTGACCTCATTCAGTTTGTGGCTGATAAAAATGATCGATTTGCCCCTTTTGGTCATCGCGCGCAGCGTTTCCATCAATCCTTCGATTTCCTGCGGAGCAAGGACGGCCGTCGGTTCATCCATGATTAAAATGTTGGCCCCTCGGTACAGCATTTTGAGAATTTCGACCCGTTGCTGCTCACCTACGGACAATTGCCAAATGTAGGCTTCAGGGTCAACGTGCAGGCTGTATTGATCAGCCAACTCCCGAATCTCTTGTTCGAACTTTTTCATATTCATGAAAAAGCCGACCCCATCGAGCCCCAGCAAAATGTTTTCAGCGACCGTTTGGGTGGGTACCAGCATAAAGTGCTGATGCACCATCCCGATACCGGCCTTGATCGAATCTTTGGGTGACGAGAAATTGTACTGCTTCCCCTCTACCCAAATCTCACCACTATTTGGACGATTGATGCCTGCGAGGCAGTTCATGAGGGTGCTTTTGCCCGCCCCATTTTCTCCTAGCAGCGCATGGATTTCCCCTTTTTTTAAGGTCAGATTGACATTATCATTCGCTAAAACACCCGGGAAACGAATGGTGATATTGCGCATGTCAATGGCTAACGTTTCTTTTTTTTCCATCTTCATCCTTTTTTGCCGCTAGGCGGTACCAAATGTGACACCCATGCGTCGTAAATATTTGCGGTAGGCGATGGCGGTGCGATCGCTACGTAGATGCAATTCGTCTTGCAAGTCGAGGGGCAACAGCTCCGGCCGCTGAGATTCAACCATCGGGATGTCTTCTCCCGTGACTTTATCTTGGAAATCGATAATTTCTTTCTCGGGGGTTTCGGCACCGTAGTTCATCGACATAAGCACCCATCCTTTTGAGTGCTGCTCGTCGATTGGACAAACCGCATACATCGCGGCAAAGCTTGGCCCTTTTGTTTTTACAAAATAGGCGGTAAACGGCCGAAATACTTTATAGGTGTAGGTTACTTTTGATCCAACGCCGGTGCCATCGGGATTCGGTTGCCAAATTTCGATCCCATCGGCGACGACCCCATCGTCTGAAATGACCGCCTCATAGTTTCCGATTTCCGGATGTCCCCGATCGCCCAAAGATCCTTCATGCACAAACGGGAAATGAGCCACGTCGAGAAAATTTTCGATCATACGTGGAGCAGCAGCATTAAAATAATAGGGACCTGATGGGATATTACGATAGCTCTCGTCTTCCCATTCTTCAAACAATGGAACATCTTGCTCCGGTTCCCCCTGGGTTACCCAGATCAGACCATACTTGATTTGGGTTTTATAGACTTTCGCTTTTGCTTTTTCAGGTGGTTTTTGTTCTGGGTGGGCTGGGATTTTTACACATTGCCCCGAATCATCGTAGTGCCACCCATGGTACGGGCACACCAAACATCCTTCTTCAAGCCATCCTAATGATAATTTGGTGCCACGGTGTATGCATAGATCTGCCCAAACCATGAATGTGCCATCTTGTTCCCATATAACAAGGTCTTCCCCCAAAAGTCGCACAGGCAATGGGTTTTGTTTTTTTAAATCTTTGGTTTCGGCAACTGGGTGCCAATCATTGAGTAAGACTGAATCAATTCGCATGGTTTTCCCAGGTTTGGCAGTTTTTTAGGTCGGGTGTCCTGTTCTTAGAAACTGTGCAAACAAAAAGGCTGGCGGAATCATGCGAAACCGCCAGCCTCTACTGCTAAATTAATGCGGTGTATTTGCTGGCTAAAAAACTATAGGTCAGGTAATTCTGCGTTGAAGTTTTCATTCCACCAATACATGCAAGTGCCACAAGGGCTACCAAATTGAGCGAAGCCATCAAGGTCGATCTGCTCTAGGCTTTCACCTGCAGCTAAAATCTCATTTCCTTGGTTGTCGGTAATCGGCCCTTTGAATACGTCAAAGCGGTCAAATTCACCCGCCATCGCTTGGTCAAAGACTTCCTGAATAAGAGCCAAATCTTCTGCTGGAAGGTCAGCCATACCAGGCGTTAATTCTTGCCCTTCCATGAAGCCATATAGACCCATCGCGCCGGTGTCTGCATCGAAATATTCCCAGCCACCTTTCCATTCGCCAGCTTTTGATTTTTCAACGATGTCTGCGTAAATGATGCCCCAGTTCCAGTAACCGGCGGTTAAACATTTTTCGCTTGTGCAGCTGTTGATGTAGTTATAGGTAATTCCCCATTTTCCATCAGGAGCTGCTTGAGCGGCCGCAGGTGTATCTGCACCGTTCATGACCACTTGAGCGCCACCATCGAATAGTGATTTAGCTGCTTCTTGCTCAAGGATTGGATCATGCCAGCTGCCGATCCAACGAATATCGATCGTACAATCTGGGCATGTGACCGCTGCACCCAACGCGAATGCGTTGCCTAAACGTAGTTCTTCAGGAATCGGGAAGGTCGGCATGTATCCAAGTTTCGGATTGCCGTCAACCATTGCGCGAGAGCCTGCGATCATACCGTTTAGATATTTCATCGTCTCCATTGCGCCAAATAGGTTGCCAAAGTTTTCTTCGTTAGATTTGAACCCAGAGATGTGGATGATGTCTACATCCGGGAATTCATTTGCAACAGCTTCTGATGCATCCATATAACCAAATGATGTGGTAAAGATGACATCGAAGTTTTTGCGTGCCAAAGAGCGGATAACTTGTTCTGCGTCTGCTCCTTCTGGTACGAGTTCAACATATGCGGTGTGTACACCTTCTACGTTTTCTTGAACATATTGACGACCCAAGTCGTGGGCTTGTGTCCAACCACCATCATCATGAGGTCCGATGTATACGAAGCCTACGTTATAACAGCCCTCGATCGCTTCGGGGACTGACAATCCACCTTCGTCAGATGCTCCCGTTTCTCCGCCACAATCTGCTGGGCCACTTTGTGCGCCACCACAGGCTGCCAGGATCAGCATCAAGCTGGCCCCTATCACAAAAATAAGTGATCTTGTTAATTTCATCTTCTAAATCCTCCAGATTTTTTGTTTAGATGTGTCTTTTACATGACATATTCAACAAGTCTACCATTTAGAAACTGCCTCTGTGTTTGTTTAATACCGACAGTTAGGGAGACTCGTTTTTTAGAGAGATCGCTAATTACTCATGACAATGGTCCATCTTGACTGAATCAACCATGTTTTCTGAATAGATACCAATTTCTTTTGTCGAATGTGTCATATTTCGAGACTGCTAAATTGGTAAGTTGGCCGCAGAGTACATTGAGATTCATGTGACTCTTTGTTACGTAATGTTTCACCGTTTGTCGACGGCACTGTAACGATAGCCACGGGATTGTCCACAATCTAGCTAAATTTGCCAAATATTCCCCCCCCTCTCCATATGATTGATAGAATTTTTGGCGGTTTGAACCGCACAGGTGTAAAGTACCCGTGCTACTTTCTAACTGCATCATTCAGAGAGATTACAAATACGGAGAGAGACAAAATATATGGATGCGCTCGTTCAAAAAATCAAGACCGCTGGCACATACGTAGGTGGTGGAATTATTAAAGTTGATTCATTTTTAAATCATCAGATTGATTCAGCTTTGATGGCCGGCATCGGGCAAGCTTTTGCCGATTATTTTCGAGACCAACGGCCGACAGTTATTCTAACTGCGGAGTCTTCTGGGATTCCCCCTGCACTCATGACCGGTGCAGTGCTAGGGTTGCCGGTTGTATATGCACGGAAAAAAGAGCCGCTGACCATGTCGAAGAAAGTTTACTATGCTGAAGCGCCAAGTCGGACAAAGGGAGGCGTGACCCCACTAATCGTTTCCCCAGACTATTTGCCCAGTGATGGGCGCGTCCTTTTGATAGATGACTTCTTGGCAACCGGTTTAACCGCTGTTGCAATCATAGACATTGTGCGTCAATCAGGTGCTGAGCTTGTCGGTGTTGGATGTGTGGTGGAAAAAACATTCGAAACCGGCCGTCAGGCGATCCAAGAAGTTTTTGATGGTCCGATTCATTCACTGGCAAAAATCAACTTGTTGAATAACGATGAAATTAGCGTAACCTCGTAAAGATTATGACCTTGATCGACCCGTTCTCACCCATTTTGCTATCCAATAACGGCGCTACGGCCGAATTGCTGCCACACGGTGCCCACGTAACTAAGTTTAGTCCACTCAATGCCGAACCGGTGCTTTGGTCCAGTAAGCTAGCCACGTACCAAGATGGTAAAGCGATCCGTGGTGGAATACCGATTATTTGGCCGTGGTTTGGTGCCCATCCAACTGACCCTGAAAAAGGGTCTCATGGTGTTGCTCGAAAAATGGCTTGGCAGCGTGTGGTTGCCAGCAACTCAGCCGCTAGGTTCCGACTATTGCCGGTCGGTACACTGACCCATCCACAGGTCGATGGGGAATTTGAAGCAACCGTGGATGTCAAATTAGATGAAGGTCTGACCGTCTCATTGATTACAAGAAATGCAGGTGAATCCCCGTTTCAGATGACCGCAGCCCTGCACACTTATTTTGCGGTCGGGGATGTCACTCAGATTAAATTGACCGGGTTAGAAGGGCGCACGTATGTTGACCAGTTGGATGGGAACCAACGGAAGCTGCAAACAGGTGCGATCAAAATTGATAAAGAAGTCGATCGAATTTATCTGAACTCAGACGATGTTGTAGAGATTCATGATCCACTGATGGGCCGCATCATCTCAGTGGCCAAAGAGGGAAGTATGTCGACTGTGGTCTGGAACCCATGGATTGATAAGTCAAAGCGGATGGCGGATTTTGGTGATGACGAATACTTAGAGATGGTATGTGTTGAGACCTGTAATGCGGCCGATGATGCCCGAACATTGCAACCTGGCGAATCTCATACCCTAACAACAAAAATCACCGTAAAACCTTTATAACGGGACGGCTTACCTCTGGTTGCCATGGTGCAAAATATTGCACCTGTTTTCATAGCCGTCATTCACTATAATAGGTGCCCACAACGCATCCCAGCTGGTTTAAGGTGGCAGATTTAGACGATAGATGCCGGGATGAAGTTTATGATTACAAGTAATTGAACACACACGTGTCGTTAAAGGAGAAATTTCGTGTCTGACCAAAAAATGACCGGCGATGTTTATTATCCATCTCCAGAAATTGTCCAAAGTGCGCATATCCCAGATTTTGATGCAGTACATGCAGAGGCTACGGCCGACTTGCCTGGTTTTTGGGGCAAAATCGCATCTGCTGACTTTGAATGGTATAAGCCCTGGCGAAAGGTCTTGGATGATTCAAATGCCCCATTTTATAAATGGTTTGTCGATGCAAAAGTGAACATCGTTCACAACGCACTCGATAGACATATGCGCACTGCCACACGCAATAAGGCAGCCCTGATCTTTGAAGGTGAAAAAGGGGATACGCGGACCTACACATATCAACAGCTGAATCATGAGGTTTGTAAATTTGCAAGCGTCATTCGTTCAATGGGGGTTAGCAAAGGTGACCGAGTCACCATTTACATGGGGCGGATTCCTGAATTAATGATCGCTATGCTTGCTTGTGCCAAAGTAGGGGCGATGCATTCTGTTGTTTACGGCGGTTTTTCAACTGAAGCTTTATTAAGCCGGATCGATGACAGCGATTCAAAATTATTAATCACTTGTGATGGCGCTTGGTTGCGCGGGAAAATCATCAAGTTAAAAGATATCGCCAATGGGGCGGTTGATCGTGCAGGTACGATCCAAAATGTGATCTGTGTTAAACGGACCGGTCATGAAGTTGAAATGGTTCCCGGCCGGGATCATTGGTATCACGACCTCATGGCATTGCCGATCGCTTCCGCAGATGCAGAAACTGAAGTAATGGATGCAGAAGATCCACTATTCATTCTGTATACATCCGGTACAACTGGCCGGCCAAAAGCGATTTTGCACACTCATGGTGGTTATATGGTGGGGTCTGCAACGACATTAAAATGGGTGTTTGACATCAAACCAGAAGACGTCTGGTGGTGTGCGGCCGATCCGGGTTGGATCACCGGCCATAGCTACATCGTCTATTCACCTTTGGTCAATGGCGCTACCAGCTTCATGTATGAAGGTGCCCCGACATTTCCATATCCAGACCGCTGGTGGAAAATGGTTGAAAAATACAAGATTACGATTTTGTATACAGCCCCAACCGCAATTCGCGGGTTGATGCGTTTCGGCGAATCATGGCCTAACCGCTACGACCTTTCGAGCTTGCGCTTGCTTGGCTCTGTCGGTGAGCCGATTAATCCCGAAGCTTGGAAATGGTATCACCGCGTCATTGGTGCTGAAAAATGTCCGATTATGGATACTTGGTGGCAAACTGAAACAGGGAACTTTATGATTACCCCGTTGCCCAGTGTGCCTCTAAAACCAGGTTCAGCCACCCGTGGATTCCCTGGTGTTCAAATTGATGTTGTCGATGAAGAAGGGGATCCGGTTGCGGCCAATGAAGAAGGTTTCTTGGTGATCAAGTCACCTTGGCCAGCGATGATGCGGACGCTTTATCAAGATCCTGATCGCTATGTCGATGTCTATTGGTCACGCTTTAGTGAACAAGGTTGGTATCTTCCTGGTGACAGCGCCAAAAAAGATGAAGATGGCTACATTTGGGTCATCGGCCGTATCGATGATGTGATCAAAGTTTCTGGCTACCGTCTTGGAACCGCCGAAATCGAATCCGCATTGGTCAGCCATCCAGCTGTTGCAGAATCGGCCGTGATCGGTGTACCTGATGAGGTTCGAGGAAATATCATCAAGGCTTACTGCATTTTGAATGCAGGGGCAACCGCCAGTGAATCACTTGCGGAAGAACTCAAAGCCCATGTCGGCACCGAAATGGGGCCAATCGCTAAACCAAGTATGATCGAGCTGGTAGACAGCTTGCCCAAAACCCGTTCGGGTAAAATTATGCGACGCGTTTTGCGGGCACAGACAATGGGTCAAGATGTAGGCGACCTTTCAACATTGGCTGATTAACAGTTAGACTATTTTGTAAGACCTGACGGGGTTTTTTCGCCTGTCAGGTCTTTTTTTATGTATGCAGGCATTTGACGCCACACGTTTAAGCTGGCCGATGGATTGGGACGCAACTTTCGGCCGGTCGGCACCACTATATTTAGAAATCGGCTTCGGCAACGCGCAATTTTTAATTGATCTCGCTTTGCAAAACCCTGATGCCAATGTGATCGGGGTAGAAATTTCACTTCCCTCGATCAAGAAGGCGGAACGGAAAGGGACACGCAATGGGTTAAGTAATTTAAAGTTGATTCATGGGGATGCCCGTTTGGCCCTGTGGGGCGGCATGCCTCTCAAGGCGCTTGAGCGCGTTTATATTAATTTTCCAGACCCTTGGCATAAGGCGGCTCATCATCATCGAAAGTTGATCAACGGCCGTTTTTTGCAATTGCTTGCAAGCCGTATGACCGATGCGGGGCTTCTGGAAATTGCAACCGATGATCCCGGTTACCAAGAACATATCACCGAAGTTTTAGAAGCGACCGCTTATTTTAAATCACGTACAGGGCCAACTTACGAGACTGAAGATTTAGAGCGAATTCGGACAAAATATGAATTAAAGGCTCTCGCCATAGGTCGCCCATGCCGTTATTTTCACTGGATGCGAAACAATACAGCGGTTGAGAATATTTTTGAATATCCAAAGGAAATTGATATGCCACATATCGTTATTAAAACCCCACTCTCACTCGATCAAATCAGCGATCAATATGACCGTTCGCTAAGCCACAGTGGAGATACCCCGGTACGTCATTTACAAATGTATCGCACGGTTGTCATGGATGAATTGAAGGAGCAGCGGCAGGCTTTGCTTGTAGAAACCCATATCACTGAAGACCCGATGCCACAGCGGGTCGGCTTAACCATTCAACAGCGGCCGAATCAAGAGGTCATTATCGGATTGCACGAAATCGGTTTCCCCAGACCAACTGAAGGAGTGCATTTGGCGGCCGCCCATTTAGCCCGTTGGCTTTTAAGCTTAGATGAACGAAACAAACTTACCCATCATAACTTAGCCGTTGAGCTAAGCGGGTAAATTACTTTTTGGTCAAAGCTGCCACTGAATTGGGCTAAATAATAATAGGCAAATACGGCCGTCATCCCTAAATAATAGCCAAATCCGGCAACTGCACCGGACGGGCCGTGGAAAAATATCGCCGTGAAAAAATGCAGGATTCCACTCCAGGCGACCACGTGCCAGCCAATCCTTAAATATTTTTGATAATGGTTGTATCGGTTTGGCCATAGGGTCAGCACGGCCCCATACACCGAAAGCATGGCGGGGAACACAACCATCAACATGTCACCTGGATCGGCCGGTAGAATGCCGGTGACGATGGCTGAAAGTGCAGAAAGCAATTTAATACCAGAATAAGAGATGAGCGGTTCGGTTGCGAGTAAGTAAGACGCGAAGAGCGAGACAAGCATTGTGATACCACATAATTGTCGAACGCTCTTTTGGGTCATTGCTGATTCTTCTAAATCTTCAACCAGAGCAAGTCGTGCCGCTGGTGAAAAGATTGAATCAGGTGTATATATTTTTAACTGTTTCGGATCAAACTGACTGATTGGCGCAAATTCATTCGATTCAGCATTTGCAAAGCGAATGTCGATTGAATCTTTGAGTAAGTCAAGTTGGTCTTTTTCGGAAAGCGTGTTTGTCACACGATTATCGGTATTTTGCATATTATTCCGCCCCAGCTAAATAGCTCTTTGCATAAACAATTGGCGTTATTTTACACTTTTAACGGAATGCAGAAATAGGAAGGACGGGTTAATAGCTGTGACCTTGGTATTGTCGAGATAAGATTATGGAAAAGCCGATATTTGAAGCAGAAATTATTGAAGGTCTAGAAGACTTTGCGCGTCGTGAGCTAAAGGGGATCGGGGCTCGTTTTGATCATGAGGCTCCCTATGTTCCCGGATCCATCAGGTTTCGGCTGGGTAAAAGTCAACAGCGGCTGGGTAGGTTGCGGCTAGTCAATAGCGTGTACCGAGTGCACGTTTTTGATGTTCCCCGGCCAAAAGCGCTTTTAGGCCAGCAGCATTTAGATCGAATTTTACAAAGCCTGTCGACGCATATCGCTGAGATTGGCAAGAAGAACGTGCGTAGTTTTAGACTAGAGGCGGCCGGAAAAGAGTCTGCAGTTTTTCAACGTTTAACGGCGCAATTGTCCCAAAGGTTGAACCTGCCGCATGATGCTGAAGCGGCCGACCTGCTGATTCGTATCAAACCGGCCCCGACTAAAGATAAAGAGAAAAAGAATGGATGGGAGATGCTTGTGAGGCTACATGCCCGGCCGTTGGCGACCCGTTCATGGAGAACGTTTAACTATCCAGGCGCAATCGCTGGCCCAATCGCTGCCGCGATGCTGCAGATGGTGGCTGACCAGCCAAAAGATAACATTCTGAATTTGATGTGTGGTTCTGGTACACTCTTGGCAGAGCTTGAAGAAGAGGATGGGCTCGTTTCTGCCGGGTGCGATCTTAATTTTTCAGCCCTAAGCGGGGCAAAGAATAATTTGACGGCTGTTGGTCGTTCCGCTTATCTTCAACAGGCTGATGCAACCCAGCTTCCTTATGCCAGCGGCCGTTTCGATCTAATTTTGGCAGATTTGCCTTGGGGGCAATTGATCGGTGAGGGGCAGGATATGGGGGCGCTTTATCAATCTGTTCTAACCGAAGCCGGCCGAGTAGCGGTGCCTGGGGGAAGCTTTGTGGTGATTACACAGCTCAAGAAGCAGTTTTACATCGCTTTAGAGAAACAGTCTTTCTGGACCCAAATGCAAAAAGTGCCCCTAAAAATGGCAAGAACAACCCCGGATATCTATTTGCTACGCAAGTTCTAGCAAATTCTATTCGGCTGATTTAGGGTCAAAGAGAGTCATCGGTCCACCGCCTGTATTGACCAGGAAACTGTCTGTGTCTAGGGGATATAGCCAACTGTCAATCGGATAAGCAAATCGTGTGCCAGCCTCTAGGATCTTTGTGAGTTGATCCGTTTCAATGTCCAATTCATAAAGAGAAAGATCGCTAGACGCTGAAGCTGCCGACTCTGAGACGAGGTACGGAGAGCCCATCAAATTGGCTAAGGTGAAGTTTGATCTGCCTAAATCGCGAAGAGAGCGTTCCCAGGTTCTCCGATTTTCTGTGTCGTAGACGATCAGTCGCTGGTCGTTGCCATCGACGTGGGCCAGCAGCACATTCCCATTTCCAAGCGCTGTTAGACTGCTTCGGCCAAGATTGATCTCATCATAGGTTGCCACCGTTTGTAGGTTTGGGGTTTGATCGTTTAAATTTAAGTAGTGCAAACCAGTTTCCCCATAAACCCATACCCGTTGGCCAGAAGCCTGTAGCTTTCCGGTAAAGTCAATGACACTTTCTGGTGCGCCACGCCAAGGAATCTGCCAAATCGCCTCATTGTCCCCTATGGTTGATATGTAGATGGTCTCATTCAGGGTGACTGTATCAAGGAGTTGGCTGTTTAACTCCACTCGCCACAATCGATTGCCGTTTGCATCGATCCCCGTGAGACCATCTTGGGCGGCGATGACGACACCGCCCCCCGGCCGAGGGATCAGTTGATTGCGGGCGGGTTGGGTTGGGAACTGGCCGATCGGGTTGATATCAAGCAGATTGTTTTCCTTGAAGTTGTAGATTAAACCAACATCGTCCTCTTGAGTGACAAAGAGTTTTCCGTCTGAAATCGCCGCATTGGTTGGTTCTTCTAAGAAGGTTAAAAATTCGACCCCGCGCCCCGTTTCTAGATCGACTGAAATAAAGGTGCTGTCCTCTAAAATTGCAAACCGGCCGCTGGGCAGACGCCCAATTGGCTCGATCCCTGTATTTTCAAATGGGCGTACCCAACGAACCCCTTTTTGAGCCCGAACTCGCTCTTCCCAAATACGCATTGAAGGCCAAATCCAACCGGCCGTTGTTGGATCAATGTCCCAATACCCACCCAAGGTTTGGTCTGGCGCATGGGTGCGCATTTCAAAGTGAAGGTGTGGCGGTGTTCGTGGATTCCCTACTTTGGCAAGGAGCTGCCCACGGGCAACACATTCTCCATAAAAAACTTCAAAGCTTTCTTCATCTAAATGGCCATAAAAAGAGAGTACTTTTCGCCCATCATTAAAAATATGCTCGATGATAATGACCCCTTTATCACGCCCCCAGCCGTTAGGCTGAGCATAAGTAATCCGCCCGTTCCCGATGCTATAAACCGGTTCACCCAATACACCGCCCGATTTCCACCAATCTTCCCCTGCATGATATTTATCGTATCGTGACCTGAAGACGCCAAAATCCCGGCCGCCACGTGCAAATCGGGCCGCATCAGGCGGGTCCATCGGGAAATCAAGGGTATCAACCTCTCCGCAGCGAGTGCGTCCAGATGGCTCCGCTTCCCGTCGTGTTGCACCGATTGGGTCACCTGTAAATAAGATCGGTTCGGTCGTGGGGGTCGGGGTAGGCGTGGGCGTCGATGTGGGTGTTGCTGTAGGCGTCAGAGAGGGGGTTGGTGTCTCTGTTGGTGTTGGGGTGAGGCTTGGGGTTAACGTGTTCGTTGGCTCAACATTGGGCGATATGTTTGACGCGACCTCGTCCTCACGTTGCAGCGAGAGGCAACTGGAAGCAACCAAAAGTATTAACGAGGTAATCGCTAATCGTTTTCCATGTGTCCTAATTTTTTTCAGTTTTCCCAAATTGTGCACGTAAAGGTGGTCGGTAAATCGCATAGTTAAATAAAAAATTCCCTAAGGCCGTCGTTTTTTACGGCCTTAGGGAATTGTAGCGATTTTTAGTTTGGGATAAACCGGATTTTGCTAATTACTTAGCTTTTAAACTAATTTCTACGTCTTTCGACGATTTCCATTAGCCCATACCACATCAGTAAGTAAGCGCCGCCTTCATCCAAATTACCGACAATGGGTAGATTGTCTGGGATGAATTCGAAAACTCCGATTGTTGGGTTTAGGATATAAACAAAGCCTAATGCGGAAAGAACCATCACGAGCCAGCGAGGAACCCCACTTTTTGACAGGGGGTTGGTCATAAAGCTTCCTGTTCTTTCTTTGTTAGCGCTTTCTAGATTTTTTAATGTATCTTGTGTCATTTGTATTTACTACCTGATTGATCGTTTTGGATTGAAATCACCTTAAACAATCATTTCTCTTTCAACGATCCCGGTTAAACAGCCAACGGCGCCTGCCGCTTTGCCCAATTCTGAAACGTCGACCGTTACACATTCAATCCCCAGCGATTCGTAAAACGCTTGTGTGTTGGGATTGTTGGCCGCCATAAGAATTTTACGAGGACCTAGTGTAACAAAATTAAAACTGTACCCTTTAAGGGCTTCGTCCACATCTGGTAAGAAGTGAACGTTGTACCCGACCTGTTTTAATTCATCTACTGCTCGGTGAACCAAGCGGACCGGGTAGCCGATAGCGAGATCTTTGTCTACGATGCGCATCATGCCCATCAGGTGCATTGATCCCACCGGCATGTCAACCTCTACGGCCGATACGCCCATTTGTTCCAAAGTTTGTGATAATTGAGCAGCACCAGGGCCATTTGTGCGTAATCCACGGCCGATCATCACCCGATCGGGAGAGATGTACATCGCATCTGCCCCTTCAAATGTGCCTCGGCCGCCTATGGAGCGGGCAACCGGTACACCCAGTTCGGCCAAACGTCGGGCCGCTACCCGTTCTTCCCCAGCACGTACTTCGGATGCTGGCCTTGCGATCACAACCCCTTCATGGGTCATAAACATGACATCTGCCATAAACATCTGGTTTGGGGTTGGCTTGCCGGCCGGGTTTGCATCATGCACCGTCACGCCATTGTTTTGGTACGCTTCAGCAATCGCGTCATGCTGAGCCTGCGCAATGGCCAAATCTAAAGGAGCGAGCATCTGGGCCGCATTGGGGTCATCACCGGTTAAGATTTCTGAACCTGGGCGATGCAAGATCACCTGTTTTAGCGGCATGTATTCACTATTTTGCCCACATTGTCCCCAAATGGAACCAAATTCGGCCGTTATTGAGTTGACGCGGGGGCGCCAGCCGGGGCCGCCATAAGCGGCGTGTAAAAGTGGTTGTGATCGATCAGACATTTTTTCCTT
>JAHDEB010000030.1:0-10981 GCA_020629055.1 Chloroflexota bacterium | reverse complement strand
TCAAAGCCTAACAATACCCCGCCAAATTCATAGTACAAAACGTTAGCGGCACCGGCATTCGCAAATCGGAAGGGCCACCATCCCCGATTGCCTGCGCCGAGCATTTCGCAAAGCATGATATTTAGCAATCCACCATGTGCTGCAAGGACGATCGTCTCCCCTTCGCAAGGATGATTGGCGCAAACATCTTCAATAAATTTCATTGAACGCTCGGCTACTTGGCTGTACGTTTCCCCGCCATGATGGGCCTTGCTGGTGTCACCATTGACAAAGTCTGCCCAGTCTTGGGGGTATTTGGTCTGTATTTCTTCTGCTGTCAACATTTCCCAGCGATTGTGGTCCATTTCCCACAGCCGTTCATCTATCGACAGGGGGGCCTGCCAGTTTTTGTTCAAAATCTCGGCCGTCTGCTGTGCTCTGATTGCGGGACTTGAGTAAACGTGGCTGACTGTATTGTCTTTTAGCCGTTCTGCGGTCGCTTGGACTTGTTGATGCCCTGTGGGTGTCATCGGATTATCGGATCGGCCGTAGAAGCGTCCTTCAAAGTTGGCCTGTGTTTGACCATGACGAACGAGAAGTAAATTTAATTTTGGTTTTGGAAACATAGAAAGTATTTATAGCTGCGTGGCAGGCTTCTGACCCGTGATCATTACCCGCCGGTATTGCATTAACTACTTGGTTTTTTTCTTTCCAGCGCCAACCTCAGGTTTGCCTGGTTCTTTTAACGTTATACGGAAAAAGCGTTCAGCGTAGTCGAAGCCGACACGTTTGCCAGCACCGGCCGCCCATTCACGAATTCGATCGTTTGGATCCCAATCTCCCATTTGGCTAACATGTGCCCGTAGAGATTCAATCTTTTCATCAATTGTCTCGCTGATGTCTACATACATATTTACTTTTTCATCTGTTGTAAAGAAGACATAGACATAATTTGCCTTGTGAGGGGGAAAACCTTCTGCATCGATATTCGGGTAGAGCAAAGGCATCTCGCTCGATGGAAAAGCTGCGTCGATGGCCGCATTTCCGGCCGCGCGATGGTCAGGGTGATTGATGTAGGTGTCCCGGACAAAAACGTTGGTTGGGTCTTGGCACGCCAGAACATTGGGTTGGTATTTGCGAATCATGCGGACTAACTTTTCGCGCAATTCTAAAGAATTTTCTAGCTTGCAATCGTCGTACCCTAAAAACTCTACATTTTTTACCCCAAGAATCTTTGCTGCGGCTAGCTGTTCATCTCGGCGAATTTTGGCCAACTTTTCGGCCGTCATATCTGCTTCATGGGTCCCCGCATTGCCATCTGTGATCAGGCAAAAGGTTACCTCGCATCCATGCTTGGCCCATTTGGCAACCGTTCCGGCTACCCCAAACTCAAGATCATCGGGGTGCGCTGCGATAAAAAGCGCTCTTTCAGGAATATATTCAGTCATAATAATCGGTCTCAATTACTTTTTAGCCCAAATTGTCTGCCTGCTTGCCAAGCAAAGATTAGATCGGAATCATTCAAAAACGTCTCTCATCATCAATCTTGGAAACCAGCTTAACTTAAGCTATTTATTTCGATTTTGCTCTTATAAGTCAAAAATCAAGATTTACCATATATCTTTAGATTTTAAAAACGAATACTCGATTGTTATTGATAAATTTATTGTCCAAACTTTCACTTTTGAACAATGATCGAGAGTTTTGGGCGAACTTTCTCTCAGGACAACAATTTTTAGGGATATTTTTACCCATATAGGGTGACCTTTAGGCTCTTTCCCCATAAAATGCATTCTATCTATAGACAGTTAACGATTGACGAAAGAATCTCGACTCGGTAATAAACATCACCAAAAAAGCTAAATCGCTGTCCATCATAGAACGAGATCAGTTTACAAAAGTTAAAATCCTAAGCTAAACAGCGATATTTATTCCTTGATCGAACATCAACAGTTCGCACCCCGATCAGCGTTTAATTAACCCACATGCAGAATATTTTAAAAGAAATTTTTACGCTTCCCGATCATCATAGTGAATCGACCAATACCGCCCTGAAGTATGTTTTGTACGCGCTGTATTTTGGTATTGTGATGGGTGTTTCATTGATGGCGGTCTATTTTGTTAGCCTTTCATGGCGCAATTTCTTTTTGTCTTCGGTCATAACCGTTGTTGGGGCTTATAGCGCGGTTATTTTGCGAGCCGGCCGCTTACGAGCTGCCGTTTCCACCCCTGCGCTCTTCGCTGTATTTGGGGTCATTGTCAGCGTCACATTTGGTTCTGGTCTTAAAGACCCCGGCATTATTTTGCTTTTGCCCCTTTTGAGCACCTTAGCGATTTTTATCGCCAGACGCCAGTTGTTGCTTTTAGGGTTATTCTTGTCGGTATGGCTTTTTATATTGGCGTTTCTAGAGGTTAATCAATTTTATTATGGGCGGGTTTCTAGCCTAAGCCCGTTTGGGTTAGCGATTATTATCGCGTTGATTATGCTTTTCTCGCTGACATTACATCGTATGATGTACCAACGTGTTGTTCAGTCGAATAAAGAGTTGGAGCAAGCGATGATGATTGTAGAGGAAGCCAGCCATGCAAAATCGAACTTTTTAGCGACGATGAGCCATGAGTTGCGCACACCGCTAAACGCCGTCATCGGGTATAGCGAGGCGATCATTGAAGAAGTCAATGAGGATGGCCTTTTCGAAGAAGTGCATATGGAAGATCTGAGCCGCATCAATAAGGCGGGGCAAGATTTATTGCGCATGATCAACGGTATCTTGGACCTCTCAAAAATCGAAGCGAATCAGATGACACTCTCGATTTCTCGCTTTTCGCTGCATGATCTATGTGTCGACGTGATAGACACGGTTCGGCCGATGGCTTCTAAGAACAATAACGGCATTGTGGCTGATATTCGCCTAGCAAGGGAAGATGCGATGATCGAAACAGACCGGATTAAGCTGAGACAGATCTTGGTTAATCTTGTCACAAATGGTGCGAAATACACTTTAGACGGGGAAGTGAAAATTCTCGTTCAAGTCGATCCAGATCATATGGACCAGTTCAGTATCGATGTCATCGACAACGGGATCGGAATCCCGCCTGAAAAGTTGCCTTTGATTTTCGACCCATTCCATCAGGTTGATAACACACTTTCCCGTTCTTTTTCCGGTACCGGCCTCGGGTTAGCAATCTCTAAAAAGTTGACGGAACTATTAAATGGAGACATCAGTGTTCAAAGTGAAGTCGGGGCGGGATCTTGTTTTTCAATCAAGCTGCCCTCAGTGATCGAGGTTGAAACGGCCGCCTATCTAGTAGAAAAGGCTTTGGATTTTTAAACACCGGCCGTGATTTTGAGCCTTTGAAAGTAAATGGCTATTAAAATAGCTTCGAAAATACAATACCCATTTAGAGCCTAAAGCGATTAGAATTTGCATATGAAAGAAACAGATGAAGCCCAAAGCCGCTTGGTTGGCCTGTTGCCTGATGACGTCCCATTACAGGATATGATCCCGCTTGCCGACTCTATATTGGCATCCCCGATCATGATTGTAGTGGTAGATAATAAAACGGAAAACGGAAACACATTGGTGAAAACGCTTGCTGAGCGTGGCGATCAATTGCTGGAAGTGATTGCACTGAACGGCCGTAATCCTTTAAGCCTCTATCCCGGCTTTGTTGAAGACCCTGAAACACCAGAAGATGCCGCTTTGTTTCTAGAGCATGGGGTGCCAGGCATATTCTTGAAGCTTTGGCTTTCAGATGAGCAAACGATGTCTGAGACAATTAGCCGCGCCAGAGAGTTCCGAGAAGTGATTATCGAGGCTTTTGCTGATTACGAATAGCCGGTATTAGATCATGAGAATTGACGCCCATATTCATTTTACGCCGCCTGAACTTCAGGCGCGGTTGGGGCAGCTGTCTGAAGCGGAGCCATACTGGGGATTGTTGCTGAACCCACCTGAAGGCAAGTCGATTCAAGGTTGGGCGGACCCCGAGCGGATGATCGCTGATATGGATGCCGCCGGGATAGATAAAGTTGTCATTGTGGGGGAATACTTTCGCCAACATGACGCATGTGTTGACCGAAATAACCAAGCGATAGAGCTGGTTAAAAACTATCCAGATCGGGTTTTGGCATTAGCCACCTTACAGCCGGCGGCTGGGCAGCCTGCTATCGATGAATTACAGCGCTGTTTAGACAACGGTTTGCACGGAGTGGGTGAACTTAACCCTTATGCCCAAGGAGTGGACCTGCTTGATAAGCGCTTTTTACGCCTGGTCGATGCCATTGTTGAAGCCGATGTCCCGCTTAACCTACACGTGAGCGAAGAAGTGGGTGGATATTATTTAGGAAAAAGCACTACGCCACTGCGGGATTATTATGCGTTGGCCTGCCGTTACCCTGATTTAAAACTGATTTTGGCACATTGGGGTGGGGGATTGTTTATGTATGAAATCATGCCTCGGGTGCGCAAGCAGCTTTCGCGCGTTTGGTATGATACGGCCGCATCTCCGCTGTTGTACCCAACCAAACGAATCTTTCCGACAGCGCTCACCTGCATTAATCACACGAAAATTCTTTATGGATCAGATTATCCGCTGCTGATTTACCCATCTAAAATGAAAGAGCCTGATATGCGGCCGTTTTTGAATGCGATAGACAAGCTGGAACTCGATGAAAATGTTATGGCTGACATCATGGGCTTAAATTGTGCTCGCCTTTTTCAGTTAGGCGACTTTACGGCCGATGATTTGCCTGTACCTGGTAGCGGGTTGGGGGCGGCCGAAAAGATCTCCACCCCTGTCACGGGGCAAATGGCGGTCAGTATGGTTGCCACGGAGTACCCGCAGACACGAAAATTGTTTTCGGAGTATAATATCCCCGTTGACGATCAGCCGGTTCCAGATTGGGAGCCGATTCTACAAGCTGCAACGCGCCAAGGTTTAGGACCCACTAGGCAGAGAGCTTTACTCGAGCGTATCAACGAAATAATCGATCAAGAGTAACCTCCAAAAAGACACAATGAAATTTAAAGAAGATATTTTTCCTCTACAAATGCAGGCCGAAATCCGAAACATTTGGCTGCGCAAGCGGTTCGACACCATTTTGCCTATGTTGATGGCTAGGGAAAATATCGACATGTGGTTGGTGATTTGTCGGGAGTACAACGAAGATCCGGTCATCATGAGCCTGCTGCCGGAACCCGCAATGACCGCCCGCAGAAGAACGATTCTTGTTTTCAATCGGACGTCAGATGGCTCTGTTGATCGATACGCGCTTGATCGGTATGGGTATTCTGGATTTTATAAGCCTGCGTGGGAACCTGAGCAAGAACCGAATCAATATTTAGCTTTAAATAAGCTAATCGAAAACCTCAACCCGCAATCGATTGCGATTAATTTTTCCTCTTTGTTTGCCTTTGGTGACGGATTGTCACATACGGAGTATTCAGCCCTTCTTGGCGCATTGTCTCCTTCGAGAATGTCAAACGTGCATAGCGGCGAACGACTTGTGGTTGGCTGGCTAGAGACCCGTTTGCCTGAAGAGATGGAGATTTACCCGAAATTGGTTGAGATGGGACACGACTTGATCCGAGAAGCGTTTTCACGAAATGTGATCCAGCCCGGTCTGACCGATACAACCGATGTGGTTTGGTGGATGCGCCAGACGATGCAGGATTGTGGCTTAAGCGCGTGGTTTCAGCCTTCGGTTGATATTCAGGCCAAAGGGCAAAGCTATGCGGTGATGGCGAAGCGTACACGAATCATGCCTGGGGATTTGTTGCACTGTGATGTCGGCTTTCACTATTTGGGCCTTGCCACCGACCAGCAGCAACACGCTTATGTTTTGGCCGAAGGGGAAAGTGATGCCCCGGCCGGTTTAAAGGCGGCACTGTTGGCGGGGAACAAACTTCAAGACTTTCATATGGCGAATATGGCGGTTGGCAAGACGGGGAACGAAGTTTTAAGTCAGACCCGTGAACAGGCACAAGAAGCGGATATTCGGCCGCAAGTTTATAGCCATCCTTTGGGATATCATGGGCATGGGGCTGGGGCGACCATCGGCTTGTGGGATCAACAAGGTGGTGTGCCTGGAAATGGGGATTGTCTGATTTGTGACAATACCGTCTGGTCAATCGAGCTGAATGCGGTTTCGGCCGTGCCAGAATGGGGGAATCAAGATGTGCGTATCGCATTAGAAGAAGATGCGGTTTTACGCAATGGGGTTTGTAGCTGGCTGGATGGTCGCCAGGAAGCGTTTCATCTGATTTAGCCGGTTCACGGGGCGATTGCCAATGGGCCGATGTTATGTGGCCTAAACTTTAAATCATCAAAATGTAACCCGACCATCGGTTCAGTTACATCAAAATAAATAAATGAGACGAATTTTGATGTTGTTGTTAAAAATCATTGCAGCCTGCGTAACGCTTGTTTTATTGCTTTACTTTCTTGTCCTTGTGGGCTCTCGTCTGCGACCCTATTATGATCGCTGGTATCTTAGCCGGTTAGACCTAGAGCCTGAAGTTATTCCCAATCAATTAGATGATCAAACGATCGCCCAGCTAAATGAACATTTTTCCGATGGGGATTTTGGCAAAGTGGTATCTTTTATTGTTTGGCAGGATGGGGAAAAGCGTTATGAATATAACGCCCCTAATACGACGTCGGACACGATGGTTCGGGTTTGGTCGGTCAGCAAAAGCGTTCTTTCTGCTGCATATGGTGCCGCTGTTCAACAGGGGCGTGCTGCACCGCTCGACAGCCCCATCGCTGAACATTTGCCCCAGTATACTGATCAGTTTAAGGCGGACCCACGCCGTGCGCAGATATCGATTGAAGATCTGTTTACGATGCGCAGTGGCTTTGTGTGGAATGAATTAAACTCTTTCCCAAATGATTACCATCAATTTGCGGCCTCGGCCGATTGGGTCGCTTATATGGCAGACAGAGAAATGGATAGCAAGCCAGGTGAATCGTTTACCTACAACACGGCAAACTCGATCCTTTTAGGTGAAGTGATTGGGGGGCAAGTTGGGCAGCCTTTCGAGCAATTTGTTGAGGAGGCTCTTTTTCAAGAGTTAGGAATTACCCAATGGAAATGGGAGTATGGGCCAAATGATGTGGTGCAATCGGGAGGCGGCTTGCATTTGTCAGCCAATGATATGCTGAAAATCGGCAAGCTGTACTTAAATAATGGCGAGTGGAACGGAAAGCAGTTGGTTGACCCGAGTTGGGTAGCTGATTCAATCAGCTACAAGACTGAAGTGCCTGGATATTTGGATTATGGATACCATTGGTGGCTGGCTCCAGAGGATAGTGAGTTGATTGAAGCCCTTGAAGTCAAAGACGTCTACTTCGCCTCTGGGTTAGGCGGGAACTATGTCTATGTCATTCCCCATTTAAATGCGATTGTGGTCGTTGCCGCTAGCGATTCAAATGGGCAGATGGAGCGATCATGGCCCGCTTTGCGTTATTTTGTGTTTCCTGCTTTGACGGGCGAAGCCCAAAAGTAAGTTAGCCTGCGTTTTTATAAGCGGTAATTCAACGGATTACACCGATTTACCCGGAAATACGATTCAAAATCAGCGAAAACGAGGGCCATCCGCTTCAAAAGGTAGATTAGAATGCTTAAAAAGAATTGAAATAAGTTTAGTGTTTATCTGACAGGCTAAAGGCACGAAAAGCCGTTAGTAATCTAAACATCATACGTTCTTTTCATGCCTTTAGCGTGTAGTCCTTGGTTGATTAATGTGGCTGGTTGATTGTTTGCGGAGCCATGGCCGGGTACATCATGGTGACGCCGTTCCGGCCGAGCATTTGAATGCGTTCTAACTCGATTAGCCTGTGCATCTCTTCGTCTGAAAAACTGCTGATGACTTTGTGCAGCCGCTCTAAAACCCGAGCTTCTTGGTCCGCTAACAGTTCCCGCTCATGAACTGACTCAAGCGATTCCCGCACATGGCGGGGTAGCTGGATATTTTGGATGAGCACTTCACTGACTTTGATCCCTTTGTCTTCTAACTTTGCCCGGCAGATCTGTTTGATTCTGCGTTCAAGCTGTTTAATAGAGCCTTGGGCCGTTAGTTCTTGTGGGGTCATGTCTCCTACGATGTGTTGCAGTGCAGCCGTAATTCGCTTTTGCAGCATGCCGTCTAACGGATTGGACAATGCGCGGGCCATTTTAGCCAAGTGGCTCCGGCCGATCATGTCCGGCCGAATAGAATAACCAACCTGCCAGCTAATTTTAATCGGTATGCCGCCACACGTTTGGATACCATCACTGGTGAATTTAGTTGATTGGCCATTAAGCGGCAGCTTTGTCTTTACCGTTTCACTAAACGGATCGATCCAATGTTGACCGGGTGAAAGGAAGCGAACGAAGTTGCCGGTTTGTTTGTTTACGACTAGCGCAGACTCGAGCTCGCCCAATGTTAAGCGGCCTTGTTGGGCGATGTAAACGGCCAAACCCAATAGCAAAAGGGTGATTGTGCCCGCAACAAGTATCCATTGATTAAGGACCAATCCAGCAAGCATCCCTATCCCCAAAACGATTCCAATAAGAATTGATTTCCACATAGCCTATCTCCTTTGTTTAGATAGTGTTTATTTTACACTTAGTGTCGATGCGGCTAGTTTAGTGTCAAAAATACACAATGTCAACCCCTGAAAATTTTTTGCAATGAAAAATCACCAAGGTTGTTAACTAAACAAAACGATAGACAATTCAATTTGGCTGATGAAAAGCGCATCGGGCCAAAATTAACCACCGGAGAATAAATTATGAAAAACGACAAGAAGCCGTTGTTGGGGACTCAATCTGTCTGGGCTGGAGAAGAGAGCTATTTGCTGCAAGGGGCGACCCAGGTGCCGGTCGTGCACAGCGTTTCGTTTGGCTACGATGACATGGACGAATGGATGGATGTCGCCCTTGGGAACAAGCCGGGTCACATTTATGGTCGAAATACGAATCCGACAGTCGATGCGTTTGAGGAAAAAATCAGACTGCTGGAAGGTGCAGAAGCTGCGACTAGCGCATCGACCGGGATGGGCATCATTAGCAGCACGCTATTTGCTCTTATGGCTCCGGGGCAGCGGGTGGTTTCTGTCAAAGACACCTATGGCGGAACAAACGTTATCTTTCAAGAGTTTTTGCCAAAATTTAATATCAATGTCACCTTGTGCGATACGACCGACCATGCCCAAATTGAAGCGGAGATCGCCAAAGGGTGCGACGTGGTCTATCTAGAAAGCCCGACAAACCCAACGACTAAAGTGGTGAATATCGCTAAGTTAGCGGCCGCTGGTAAAAAAGTTGGGGCGACGGTCATCGTTGACAACACGTTTGCAACGCCGATCAATCAAAACCCGATCGCTTTGGGGGCTGATCTGGTCCTGCACAGTGCGACCAAGTTTTTGGGCGGCCATGCTGACGCGTTGGGCGGGGTGATATGCGGCCGGAAAGATTTGATCCAGCAGGTTTATCACTATCGTGAAATCAATGGGGCGACGCTACACCCGATGGCGGCGTACTTGCTGCTGCGCGGTATGAAAACGCTCGAGCTGCGTATTCGTCAGCAAAATAGCAGTGCGTTGAAAGTCGCGACATTTTTAGAAAAACACCCAGCGGTAGAGCGGGTCCACTATCCAGGCTTGGCCTCACACGAAGGGCATGAGATCGCCAGCGAGCAGATGCGCGGGTTCGGCGGCATGTTAAGTTTTATGCTAAAAGAAAATAGCTTTGATGCGGTGCGAAAATTTGTGCCAAGGGTTCAATATGCCCATGCTGCGGCCAACTTGGGCTCTGTCGAAACGATTATCGGGCCGCCGGCTACGACCAGCCATGTTGAATGTACGGCCGAAGAGCGGGCGGCGATGGGGATTCCTGAAAGCCTTATCCGCTATTCGACCGGCATCGAGAATGTCGAAGATCTGATTAGCGATCTGGATCAAGCGCTTAAGATTTTTTAAGTTAAAAGCGTGAATCAGGTTAGATCGCATAGCTTTCTCGTAGTCACAGTCCTGTGCATGGCTCTTTTGGGATGGGGGTGTACGGTTCAGCCAGAAGCGGCTGAGCCAACCGTTGCACCCTTGCCCCAATTGTCGGCCGAGATCCAGCAGTCGGCCGATGATTACCAAAAGCTGCGCTCGATTAAGGGGCAGTTTGCGGGCGGGGAGTGGCACGAGGAAGCGGATCGTTTTGGTGGCACCAAGCATCAAGCGATGCTGGCATTGGGCGACTACGCAAATGAGCACATCGTTGATAAGGCCGATTTGATCAGACTGATGGGGGAGCCAGACCTAATCGCACAGTCAGATGATGAATGGCACCTAATGATTCGGATGTTGCCAGATTTAGAGGTGCCTGTAGATGAGCGGTCTGAATTCTTGATTTATTACTGGCGTGCCGAACATGATTTTCTATTTTTTGTTGTTAAAGGGGATCGTGTTTTAAGCAACGGCTGGTGGCAAACGTTTGAGTAAAAGTCTAGACGACACTAGAAATAAAACTGGATGCTTGTATACTCCTGTTGAATCTTTTTTGAGCAGGCCGACGGGTTAGTTTACCCAGAAACCGACCTGCCGATTTTTTAAATATTAGCATGTTAAATTACCGGATATTGGGAAGGATAAATGACTGAAGTTGTAATTGTTAGTGCGGTACGTACCGCCATTGGAAAAATTCGTGGGACGCTTTCTCAAGTTCGGCCGGACGACTTGGCCGCTGTTTCAATCAAAGAAGCTGTTGCACGGGCTGGCGTCGACCCAGAGCTGATCGAAGAAGTCTATCTAGGCTGTGCCAATCAGGCGGGGGAAGACAACCGGAACGTGGCCCGCATGGCGGCGCTGTTGGCCGGATTGCCTCAATCTGTGGCGGGTGTTACCGTGAATCGGTTGTGTGCCAGCGGCCTAAACGCGGTCAACCAAGCGGCCCGAGCGATACTCGCTGGAGAGGGTGATGTGTTTGTGGCTGGCGGGGTTGAAAGCATGACCCGCGCCCCGTATT
>JAHDEB010000253.1 GCA_020629055.1 Chloroflexota bacterium | reverse complement strand
AACTGCTTAGCGACATCTCGTAAGGCAAATTTTTGCGTTTTGCCGGTCGATGTTTTGGGCAAAGGGCCAAAGATTACTTTTTGAGGAGCTTTAAACCGGGCCAGTTCCCCTTGTACAAATTCAATAATTTCAGCCTCTGTCGCTGAAGCCCCGTCCTTGAGTGAAACAAACGCACATGGGGTTTCCCCCCATTTCTCGTGCGGCATCGCAACCACGGCCGCATCCATCACCGCAGGGTGCTTGAAAATCGCCCCTTCAACCTCAATCGTCGAAATGTTTTCCCCGCCTGAAATAATGATGTCCTTGGAACGGTCACGCAATTCGAGATAGCCGTCTGGATGCAGCACGGCCAAGTCGCCACTGCGGAACCAACCTCCATCAAACGCTTGTTGTGAGGCGGTTGGGTTCTTCAGGTACCCTTTCATCACAACGTTCCCTCTGAACAACACTTCTCCCATCGTTGTCCCATCGGCCGGGACCGGCTTCAGCGTTATCGGATCAGCCACAATCAAATCCTCTAGCATGTGGTATTTAACCCCTTGCCGCGCATTAATCTCCGCCTGCTCTTCCACACTTTTCCGGTTCCAATCAGGGTCCCAATCACAAATCACTGCTGGGCCATAGGTTTCAGTTAAACCATACACATGGGTTATATCAAATCCACTCTCAGCCATCGCTGCTAAAACTGGGGCCGGTGGTGGTGCCCCAGCCACCATCCCTTTAATTAAATCGGTTTTGTGCGCCTTTAGCTCGTCAGATGCCATAGCGATCATTTGATGCACAATCGGTGCGCCGCAGTAATGGGTGACCCCTTCACGGCCGATTAGCTCGTAGATCGTCTCGACGCGAACATCACGCAGGCAAATATTGGTTCCCCCAACAGCCGCCATCGTCCAAGGAAAACACCAGCCGTTACAGTGAAACATCGGCAATGTCCATAAGTAAACCGGATGCTTCGGCAACTCCCATCCCACAATATTGCTGGTTGCATTTAAATATGCCCCGCGATGATGGTAGACCACCCCTTTCGGGTTTCCTGTTGTTCCAGAGGTGTAGTTAAGAGAGATCGCCTGCCACTCGTCGGCCGGCAAGCTCCATTCGAACTCAGGATCTCCGGTCGCTAAAAACGCCTCATAGTCCATGAAGCCTAGCAAATCGCCGCCTGATACCGTTTGATCGTCAATATCGATCACAATCGGCTTGTGCTCTACCAGGTGCAATGCTTCACCGATAACGGCCGAGGCAGCCCTGTCGGTGATCAGAACCTTCGTCTCTGCATGGCCAAGCATAAATGCGATATTTTTCGCATCTAAACGAGTATTAATCGCGTGGAGCACCCCGCCCATCATCGGTACACCAAAATGGGCCTCGTAGGTTTCTGGCGTGTTAAACCCCATCACTGAAACGGTATCACCCAAACCTAGCCCCTGCTTGGTTAACGCAGAAGCCAACTGGCGGCACCGAGCGTAAGTCTGCGCCCATGTGTAGCGGCGGTCGCCATGCACGACTGAAGGTTTTGCCGGATAAACGGCCGCAGCTCGGGCCAAATAGGACAACGGGGAAAGTGGGGTGTAATTGGCCTTATTTTGATCAAGGTTTGTTTCAAATGGATTGGACATTTTTTCCTCTACTTGTAAGATTCAGGTCGAAACTACGGTCTAATTGGGTATGGAATCAAACTTCTCGACGCATATCAGGTATTACGCTAGCAGTCGGCCGGTTTGGGCCGGTGCACTTTTGGGGGTCTTGATGACGGTTGGGGCCAATTTGATACGGCCGCTTACGCTTTATCGCTACATCAATGACCCGCTTCAACTTGTACAGCCGATTATCCAACTACGCTTTGGATTGATCAACTTTAATTGGCGATTGCCCTTAATGCACTTGGGGTTTATCTTAGCCATCAGCCTGCTATCTCCGCTTTTATTGAGATTGTTTTGGCCGAAAAGCAGCTCTGCTGACAACGCAGTGCTTGCAGCTCGAACCGCAACGCTCATTAGCATCGGCTACATTTGGTGGCTGCGCCTAGATGCGATCCCGGTTTTTATTTGGTACGCCTTTTCTACATGGATTAGCTTTCTAATTATTTCTTGGTTAACAAAAATCATCGCCCAGACATTTACCCCAAACAAGCTGCGATTCCGCGATTAAGGAATCGTCCGCCAACCGGCCGCCTGCGCCTGCTTTTCAAGCTCTGCATCTGGCGAAACGGCAACAGGATTTTTAGCGATTTTCAACAGGTGGATATCGGCGCCAGAATCCCCGTACGCCCCAAAGATTTCCCCTTCATCCACTAAAAACCGGACCTGATTCACCTTTTCGGTAACGGTCGTAAACGGCAAGATCATTTTGCCGGTAAAGCGGCCGTCAAATTTTTCTTGCTGAGTTCCGATCGATTCAGCCCCGATTTTAGCAGCAAACTTTGATAGGATCGGTTCTGCTAGGCCAGACACAAGAATCACACGACGCTCTGCTTCTAAATGAGCCAACAGTTCATCGATAACCGTCTGATTTCGCTTAGGCCACAGTTCGTTTTCAACCACCCATTCCGCCACAGCGTCGAATTCAACCAGCGAAAATCCGGAAAACAGGCGATAGATGCCGACAATCCAACGTTCGCGAAACGCCTGCGGGTCAGACACCCATCCAAAGTTATATGCAAGCCCCAATGGCAGCCGAGGCAGATAAAAGCGATAGAAGTCCCACGACCGGCCGTTTTGCTTTAGCCAATCTCGCAATCCTTTCCAAGTTACCCCATTTGACAAAGTCCCTTCCATATCTGAAATAACTAGTTCTTGATGGTCGGGGTGCCAACTGTGTTCTAAATGTGTATCAATTAACGGCATTTGCAAATGGTACCCCATGCATGTCCCTTTCGGTAGCTTCTCAGCGATCCTAACAGGGTTCTTTCAAACCATCGGTCGGCTTAACTTCAATTTGCTTAAATCAACCTAAGTTTCGGTGAAGCAGTTCGTTCCCTGTCAGCGTCAGCATGACTGAGATCTCATGCTCAAACAAGTTGATTTCGATTGAAATCCCGGTCAAGGGATTTGGTCCGCTTAAATATTAATCCGAGACCGGGGTTAATAAATCAAAAAAGCGTGGCGCAACCTTATTGGTCACACCACGCTTTTTAATTCTTTCCTTTAGGCCCCTGCCCTGTCTGTTTTAAGCCGCCGCTAGTTTTTTCTGAGCCTTCAAGGCTTTAGCTCGGTCGGTTTTTGAAAGCATCCGTTTGCGAATACGCAAATTATCTGGTGTTACTTCCAACAACTCGTCATCGGCCAAATACTCAATGCATTCGTCTAAGCTTAGCAGACGGGGCGGTGTCAAGCGGTTGTCGATTGATTTAAACGAGGTACGCATGTTATCAAGATGTTTCTTCTTGGTTACATTGACTTCCAAGTCTCCAGGTCGTTGGTGCTCACCAATAACCATACCGGCATAAACTTCGATCGCAGGGCCGACAAACAGGATGCCACGTGTTTCAGCGCTCTTAAGGCTGAACGGCGTGGTTGTTCCGGTCTCATAAGAAACCAAGGAGTCTTTGTTACGTGATGAAATCACACCAGCACGAGGACCATAATGTGAAAACACACTGTTGATAATGCCGTTACCCCGGGTAGCGGTCATAAAGTTATGGCGGAAGCCCAGCAATCCACGAGTTGGAATAATATAGGTAATTCGGGTGTTTCCATCCGCCTGTTCTTCCATCGCCTGCATTTCAGCTTTCCGTTTGCCCAACATTTCAACAACCGCACCTACAACATCGGCCGGTACTTCGATGAACACCTCTTCATAAGGCTCCATCATTTTGCCGTCTACTTCTTTCAAAATTACTTCAGGACGAGATACTTCGAGCTCAAATCCTTCTCGTCGCATGGTTTCGATTAAGATGCCAAGATGCAATTCACCACGGCCGCTAACGGCAAAAGTGTCTGGACTATCGGTTTCTTCAACGCGTAGGGCGACATTTGAGCGCAATTCATTGAATAAGCGGGTGCGTAACTGGCGTGAAGTAACAAACTTGCCTTCTAGACCAGCAAATGGTGATGTGTTGATGCCAAATGTCATTCTTACAGTTGGTTCTTCAACATCGATGGTGGGCAAGGCGACAGGATTCGTCTTGTCTGCCAAGGTATCTCCGATTGAGATCCCTTCTAAACCGGCAATCGCAATAATGTCACCGGCCGAAGCGCTTTCAACTTCTACCCGAGCCAAGCCGTCGAACATGCTTAGATAGCGTGTTTTTTCGTTCGTCATGGTGCCGTCACGCTGGATCCGGGTCAGTGGCATTTCATTTTTAATGCTGCCGGCAAAAATACGGCCGATTCCGGTTAATCCTTTGAATTGATCATAGAACAATGAGGTCACCAACATTTGTAGAGGAGCTTCTACATCAACATTTGGTGCCGGAATTTCTTTGAGAATCGTATCGAAAAGCGGCTGGAGTGAATCTTCTAGATCTGTTGTCATACCCGCTTTAGCCGTTAAACCGATCGCATAAACCACAGGGAAATCAGCTTGTTCGTCTGTAGCACCCAATTCGATGAAGAGGTCAAACGTTTCATCTAGAACACGATCAGGGTCTGCATCGCGTCGGTCGATTTTATTGATCACAACGATCACGCGATGACCAAGCTCGAGGGCTTTTTTAAGCACGAAACGTGTTTGCGGTTTTGGCCCTTCAGCTGCATCAACCAACAACAGAACTCCGTCTACCATGTTTAAAACACGCTCAACTTCACCACCGAAGTCGGCATGGCCGGGCGTATCAACGATATTGACTTTAACTTCTTCGCCAGACTCAGGGTCAACAATTTTAACGGCCGTGTTTTTCGATAAAATCGTAATGCCACGTTCCCGCTCCAAATCGTTCGAGTCCATTACTCGCTCTTGCACTTGTTGATTCTCACGGAAAACCCGCGCTTGGGCCAACATCCCATCGAGTAAAGTCGTTTTACCATGGTCAACATGGGCGATAATGGCGATATTTCTGAGTTCGTTTCTGAGTTCTAACATGATTTATTTGCTCTGTGTGGTCATATTCCAGACAACACGAAAGGGGTTTCTGAATGATATTTATCCAGAAACCCCTCGGTAATTTTTATGTCGGCCGAAAATTTCGGTCAATTTTTTAATTCTTTGTCAAGTGTAGTGGTTTGATTAGGCCATACGCAAACAAGGTTTCCCAGTTGCAAATCAAGGCTTATAGTATAACCAATTTAGTCAGATTTTCTACGAAGGTAGAGTAATGAAAATGTCATGGTCCCTAAAACCGCAAACCCAAACGCAATCCAAAGATTGCTTGCTTGGCTTGAAATCGGCCGGAATGCGGCCTGTTGGCTTAACGTGACAGCGGTTCGAACCTGTTGAGAAGTGATCAGCGTTTGGTCATCGTCGGTACTGTACTGGTAGCTTAGCGCCCAGTTTCCATCGCCGCGCCGAGAGAAACAGGTTGACATATCACCGTTAATTTTCTCTTGCGCAGAAATGTCCAAAACCGCTTCAATCCTCTGAAACGTACTTCCGGAGTCTTCTTCGCCTACAAATTCACCCACGGCCGTCGTCTTTGTGATCAGCTCATCTTCATCATCTGAAATGTACTCATAATCAGACGTGTACTCAATGACACCTTCTATGCTGCCGCCGCTGTCCTCGTCACCATCCACCATGTTAAACACGATGGCACGATCATCTTTGCTTGTAAAGGCAAGATCCCCATCACAATCAAAATTAATCGCGACAATATCTACGATATAGTAACCATCTACCCTAAAATATATTTTGTCGGGATCGGGTGAATCAAAAACGACCCAAGCGTTGACGATATCGTACGCCTCACCCCTTTCACCGATGTAATCCCCGTACCCATATTGGTTTTGGACCATCGCAGGCACGTTATTGTTCCAACTTGAATCGATTTCCCCGTCGTTCACATCAATGGAGAAGCTTTGAGCCAGCGCCAACTGGGGCAACACGAGCAGGCAAAACAAGCAAAGTGTGGAGAAATTTCGTTTCAACAAGTTGAGCATGAAGCAATTCTAGCACTCAATTCAAAAATTTGTGACAAATTAGCACTAATTTGGCAAAAACCAAAAAAAGCGACCAAGCTAACTTGGCCGCTTTTCAAGTTTATAAAGAGGTTATCCCTCAACCCCGTAAACTTCAGTATTGGGGAAAAAGGCAAACCATCCGAACCAAAATGCTAAGTGGCCCGGTTGACGCTCTAACGTTTCACCATCATCAGCGACCAACGCATCTTCTGTCACACGCCAAGTTTGGCCGTTTTGATCAATGACTTGGTCATCTGTTTCACTAGGTGCAAACTCATAGTCTGCGCGGGCGTAAACACGAACTTCAGCACCAGGCGAATAGTTGACTTGGCCTGCACGCCGGTTAAAACCCTCGATAACAACCTTCTCGCTGGCAGAAACAAGCACAACCGGCCGATCAACGTGCTCATCGTTGACGACCCGTTCTTCGATCAAGATCTTAATCGGATACGCTTTAGGCTGACCATCAAAGTTCAGCGCATAAACTTGATCTTTTGTCTCAAGTAAGTCGCTGCGTTGCCACACCGGGAACATCGTTCCTTCACTCGAGAAATAATCACCATAGGCAGCACCGGTGTCATACGGCCGGTTCCAGCCGGTATCTACATCCAACACCTGTGTATCTGGATGGGTTTCGAGCCAATCTTCCCATGAGGTTAGCACGACGGGCAACAGATCCAATTTGACATCGGTCCCTACTAATCGACCCATCACCGGTTCACCCGTTAATTGATTCCACAAAGTTCGGGTTTGGCGGTCATACATGAGTTTGTTGCTGCGGAACAAAAAGCCCGATGAGCCAAAATCGTACAC
The DNA here is from genome assembly GCA_020629055.1 of Chloroflexota bacterium. GTDB lineage: Bacteria > Chloroflexota > Anaerolineae > Promineifilales > Promineifilaceae > WTJY01. The sequence continues at coordinate 1,134 of JAHDEB010000253.1, read as the reverse complement.
ATTGCCATCAGACGCCCGGCCGTCGTAAGCAACAGCGGCCCCACACAGGGTGCAATATGCTAGGGAGACAGGCACACCACCGACCACATCGTTGGCCATTTCATGCCAGTCAACAATGCGCAACGGGTACGCACGATTGTCACCATTAATCGATAAGCCAAATACGGCGTCACCCGGCTCCAAGTAATCAGCGTCAGCAGCTGGGATCATGGGTGACTCGTCTAACGCTGGAATACCATCGACCCGCACTCCGCCCCATTGGATCTCTTCAGCCCTAACCGTTGAGGGGAAGTCACTGTTCAAGAAGAGGCCAAAACCGGGATCGATCCCGCTTAAGAGCTCCCCTTTCCAAGTTGTAAATTGATCTGGCGGAGTTAAATCTGTTCCCCCATACCAAGAAACCCAAGCGCCCCAATCATTACCCAAGTTTTGGCCCGTTAGCTCTTGCAGGGCTAAAGCTGAAAGGTCAGCTCGGTAAGGAAGCAGGCCAACTTGGCTGCCACGCATCGTTTCGATCAATACAGAAGCGAAGCGCTGATCTTTTTGCTCTAATATCCGAGCAAGGGCCGGTTCATGAACCGAGCTTTCTCGATTTGAAAGAGCATACATCAATTCAACGGCTTCTTCATCAGAAATCGGGCCGGCAGCCATTTCTGTTTCAGCTTCATCGACCATCGCCTCTTCTTCCATTGATTCGTCCGCTTCATCGGCCATTTCGCCGTCAGCATCCTCAGAATCAGAGTGGTCGTCTTCAGCCGCCATCTCTTCCTCGGCCGCCATTTCTTCCATTTCGGCCGTTGGCTCTACCACTTCCTCAACCACTTCCGCAGGTGGGCTGGGTGGCAGTTGACATGCAACTAAAAACACAAGCATCAGCATGCCGATTTGAACAATTCGTTGTTTGAAATTTATCATTTATTGAACTACCTTTGAGATACATCTTGGATCTTATCAAACAAATATCACCGGTTTAGTTTCATCTAAATCGCTTCAATCTTTGACCGGTCACTCGGATGCATTTCGTTAATCGAAATTCGAAATCAGATACGGTAAACACCTACTTCGATCAACTATAGTAGTCAAAGCTTTCCCAACTAGGCCTCCCCCTTAATGGGGCTGTAATAACTCAGGGCC
>JAHDEB010000029.1:13684-42129 GCA_020629055.1 Chloroflexota bacterium | reverse complement strand
TTCTTTATTTAAGGCGGCGATGTCGGCCGTTGTCATATGTGCAAAATATCGTGATCGGGTCATTGTTTTTCCTCAGTCGTTGTTCTGTAGATGGCCTGGGTTGAGCAAGTTGTGCGGGTCCCAAACCTTCTTTGCTTCGAGCAGATGTTTGTACTCCCAGCGGGTGTTTGGTTCATCTAAAACAGTTGTATGTGGACTATATTGCATGATGCCAATCGACTCTCCATAGTCGATCATTTCTTGCAATTGCTCGTCAGACCGATAGCGGACAATGGTTAATCCGGCCGGATAAGCCGTACACGGCCCACCGCCAGCACCAGTAAACTCAACATGGTCGATGACATCATCCCCATATTTTGCTTTTCGTAACCGCAGATGCGCTCGATAATTTTCCGGATCAAATGTGTCTTGCAGATAGGTCCAAGCGGGGTCAGCCTTCATCGCCCAAAGCGTTGTATGGTTCCAAGCAAAATCAGTCAACTCGAGATTTGACTTGTGCACGTTTGCAATCCGGTTATGCCAAGTGACTTCGCCACCTTCGGCCGCAGCTAATTTCTGAATTTCTTCAACCTTAGCCGTCGTTAGCAAAAACACAAGCGGTTTCCCATCGGGGCAAGCACCCGCTTTAACCAGCTGCTTGAAAAACAACGGCAACGGCCAATCAAAGATTGAAACAAGACGGGTCGGAAGCTGCCCATCTTTAGCAAACCTTTCCCCAGCATCTAACGCCGATTCAAATGAATCAAATGCCAGCACATACTGTTGCCACGGCTGGTGTGGGGCCAGCGCATAGGTCACTTCGGTGATCATGGCGGTCAACCCGCAGTTGTGAATCACCGTCTGCATGTCGGTGGGGTCTGTCAGTATGATCGTTTGGGGGTCCGCTTCGATGGTGACGATTTTGACCTCTAAAATATTGCCCGGTGTCCACACATTCCCCCAGTTCATTGACCCCGGGCCAGCGGACCCACCAGCCAAAAATCCGGCCGCGGTTGATGTGGGTAACGTGCTGGGGAAAAAGCGGAGTTCTGCGCCGATTTTGCGGGCCTCTGTTTCGATGTCGAGCAGAATGACGCCAGCCTCAACTTTGGCACAGTCTGGTGTCAGCTCTACTATCTGATTTAACTTTTTGGTACTGATCAGCACCCCACCATAAATCGGAATTGACTGCCCGTAGTTGCCGGTTCCAGCTCCTCTTGGCACGATGGGAAACCGCTCATCCACGGTAACCGAAATCACGTCAATAAGCTGCTGTTGCGTCTGGGGCTCGACGATAACATCGGCCGACTTATCCGCCAGTTGCTTTTTTAGTACGGGCGAATACCAATAAGCGTCTTGCGAATTGCGCTTTAGTCGGCTGCCGCTGATTATCATGTTTTCTTCCCCAACAATATTTGTGAGGCGGTTCAAAAATTCGGCAGATAGCGGTTTATTTAATTGAGTTTGTCTGTTTGGGGGTTGAGTCATCGATAGTTTTCTCCATTCGCTTATTGCAATTGATCAGAAATCGTGACTCTAATTTGTTGGGCCGGGTGTCATTCGGCAAGGTCGATATTGTAGAACAATGCTTTACATTGTCAAAAACTTAGCCAATATTGGGCTGGCCAACGACTTTAGTAAGAATTTTGTTCCCCAGAACCCGCTAGGGCGTTGTATCTAGCCGCTCGATTTATCTGGTCGGCGGTTTTTCATAAAAAAACTTTTAGTGTCAGGTAGTCAGATAGAACTATTCATCCTATATTGTTTTTCCATTTGTCCCAACTCGATCTTTTGACCTTTAAAGAGCCAAACCATCCCGTTGGGCCTGATTTATCCCATCACTTGGTATTTTTATACAAAACATTTTTTAGATTGTTTGTGCAAAGACGTGAACAATCCCTATTGAACTTTTTGGTTTCTCCGAGCTATAATTGCGCGCGGAGTGAAAAAAACGTTTTTCACACCAATAAAAAGAATATGCAAAGGCCAAGAAGCCCCAACTACTGAGCGTTTAGCGTCGGTGGGTGGGGCTTCTTTTTTTTGAGAAATTTAAATTTAGGAGTGGTTAAACTATGAGTGGAAACGCAGCACGCTTAAGCGCCATCGCAAACGTGGTGGGCTATGAATTACCGGAGCCAATCGGTTATGAAGAAAAACACAGCGGGGAGTTATTTGCTATCAATGCATTCACCTTCGATAAAATGAAGGAAACGTTGCCCAAGGCAGCTTACAAGGCATTGATGAAAACGGTTCAAAATGGGGAACCGCTTGATCCAACCGCGGCAGATGCTGTAGCGTCAGCTATGAAAACTTGGGCAATGGAGAGAGGGGCAACTCACTTCGGCCATATTTTCTATCCACTAACCGGATATACGGCTGAGAAAAATGACGCATTCTTTGACCCAGACGGAATGGGTGGCATCATCTCTGAATTCACCGGCGCATCGTTGATGCAGCAAGAGCCAGATGGTTCTTCGTTTCCATCAGGTGGCATCCGTCAAACACATGAAGCGCGCGGCTATACCCAATGGGATGTAACCAGCCCTGCGTATTTGGTCGAAAATCAAAATGGATTAACTTTAACCATCCCATCTGCCTTTGTTTCATGGTCAGGAATGGCAACAGACAAGAAAACACCGTTGCTCCGTTCTATGAAAGCTTTGAACACGCAAGCACAACGTGTGCTTAAGGCATTGGGCAACAAAGAAGTGGGTTATGTCACCGCCACAGCTGGCTGTGAGCAAGAATATTTCTTAGTTGATCGCAACTTCTATTTATCACGACCTGACCTTTTGAACGCCGGCCGTACCTTGTTTGGCGCAGCTGCACCCAAAGGGCAAGAATTTGATGACCACTATTTTGGCGCAATCAATGGGCGTGTATCTGCCTTCATGTATGACTTTGAACGTGAACTTTATAAGTTAGGCGTTCCCGTAAAAACCCGTCATAACGAAGTAGCACCAGGCCAATACGAAGTCGCCCCTGTCTACGAAAACTCAAACACCGCCGCTGACCACCAACAGTTGGTCATGACGATCATTCAACGTGTCGCTCAAAAATATGACTTTGCATGCCTTATCCATGAAAAACCATTTGCCGGTATTAATGGTTCAGGTAAACACGTAAACGTTGCCTTAGGTAATTCAACCCAAGGTAATTTGCTAGAACCTGGCGATAAACCGCATGAAAACCCACAGTTCTTGGTGTTCTGTGCCGCATTTATTCGGGCCGTTCACAAATATGCGCCTCTGTTGCGCGCAGGTATCGCCTCTGCTAGTAATGACCACCGCTTGGGTGCAAATGAAGCACCACCTGCGATTATCTCTGTTTTCTTGGGCGATCAAATCAACGACGTCTTCCAACAGATCTTAGATAGCGGCTCTGCAAGTTCATCAACCCCAATTGGTGAAATGAACTTGGGCGCTGATATTTTGCCAAGCATGTTGATTCATGCCGGTGACCGCAACCGGACCAGCCCATTTGCTTTCACAGGTAATAAGTTTGAATTCCGTGCTGTTGGTTCTAGCCAATCTGTTTCTGGTCCGATTACGATTATTAACACGATTTTGGCTGAGTCTCTTGACTACTTTGCTACCCAGCTTGAAGGGGCCAAAGATGTTAAAAAGGCAATTAACTCGATCTTAGCGGCAACGATGGAAGATTCGCACCAAATTATCTTTAATGGTGATGGTTACTCGGAAGAATGGCACAAAGAAGCAGAAGAACGTGGGTTGCCAAATCTGCGCACAACGGCCGATGCTTTGCCCGCTTATTTAGACAGTTCGGTTGAAGAGCTATTTGAAAAATATGGGGTATTGAACAAAACTGAGCTACATGCGGTATATGACGTCGCGCTCGAACAATACAACATGACGGTTAACGTTGAAGCGAACTTGGTGCTTGAAATGGGTAAAACCATGATCTACCCAGCAGCTGTACGTTACCAAAGCGAACTAGCTTCCGCAGCCGCGAACTTAAAGGCGGCCGGAATCGAACCAGATACTGAGTTGCTGCAAATGCTGACCGGTAAAATTGCTGATCTGAAAGCAGCTTTGATTGCATTACAAGCTGCACATAGCGAAGAAGCCGAAGATGCTGCGGCCGAGTCATTCCATAATCGGGATGCGGTTCTGCCAGCCATGTTGGCCGTCCGTGAAGCAGCTGACTTCTTAGAAGGATATGTGGCCGATGACCTATGGCCATTGCCAACCTATCAAGAAATGCTCTTTATGCGTTAGGGTTTGTTCCCATACCGAACAATTTCTTCTTCTTACTAGAAATCAAAACGCCCCAGTCGAAATTTTCGGCTGGGGCGTTTTATGTTTATCGATTAATCGCAATCGTTTATTTAGACGAGCATTCGTTCGCGCAGTAGGTCGATCGATTCTTGAGACAACTTGCCCGCATCAATTAGATACCGCCGTACGCCACCAAATTGGTTGTCTAAATGAGCCAGTGCATTGACCATCCATTGCGGTTCGGCTGCGAAAAGAGGCCGCAGCTGATTGGGGGGGATACCAAATTTCTTGATCGTAGCAGCACTGCTGCTCATAAAGTCAGTAAACAGCGCTTCTGATGCTAGATTGCTCAGCGTAAAATCGCCAATAATCGTTTCACGCGGTACGCCCAATAAGCTTAAAATCATCGCCGAAGTCAATCCGACCCGATCTTTGCCGGCCGTGCAGTGGTACATGGCTGGTATGTTATGAGAAATCTGGTGGATGATCTTCCCAAAGCGTTCCGGCCGTTCATCCAACATCTTGATATAACCGGCTCCCAGCTGATCTGCCAACGACGACCGATCAAAAAGCAGTTTTGGGAAGATGGCTGAAAGCTGGTCATCTTCATAAATCGATAACTCTAGGTAGCTTGCCCCTTCGGGAACCCGGTCCGGGTTTTCATTTCTTTCCCTTTTGCTTCGCAGGTCGCAGACAGTTGCGATTCCATAGTCGCTTAAGATCTGCAAGCTTTCCGGTGTAGCTCGCCCCAAATGACCGGTCCTGTAAATCTTCCCCCATGCTGTTTCACGACCGTCGTTTGTTTTGTATCCGCCCAAATCACGTAAGTTGATAATCCCATCTAGGCGCCAAAAACGAAGGGCACCTTCGTAGGCGTCCCCATTTTCAAATGTCACTTTATAGATTTGCCGGTCTGTGCGGCAAGCGGTTGTGTGTAGGTAGCTTGACTCGTTTTTTAGAGAATTTGAAAGCAGCTCACTTGATGCCTGAGGGAGTGTGATCAGCTGTAGCTCCGCTGCATGTTCCTTGCTCCATGAAACTTGAACATGGTCGTTTTCAAGTTTTTCAGCGGTTACGGTAGACTTTTCCGGTTGCTGAATAAATGACTTAGGGTCGACGAACTCAATGCCGCGACCGCCTCGAATGACAAATAATCTTAATATTGCAAGTGCAAGAGTGATGAGGACGAAGACAGTAATAAGTATGTTTCCGATCATACTTTTCAGTTTACCAGCTTATAGAATTTGCGCTTTAATATTTAGTAATTATTCTGGGAAAACAGAAATTGCTAAACCTAAACCCTATTAATGATACGATAATAGGCTACTTTATTTTCACTGTTATCCTATTGTTAATAGAAATTTTGATAAATTTAGGAAACAATAGAAAAAAGATTGCGTAGAGCGGTGTTGTAAGTAAGCATTGGTTTTATAATTTGAGATAGGTGAAGAGTATGGCAAATAAAGCTTTTTTTGAAGGGATGATCTATGATGAGAATGAAAATTTAGTGGGTACCGGCTTTGTCGGAAGCGAGGCCCAGTATATTGTCGATGATGATGGGTTTATGCGTCATATCGATGCTGAAACTGTTGATAAGCAGGTTTTATCCGTTTTTATCGATCAGATTCAAGGGAATCAAAACTTGGCGGTTGATCAGGCGATGAATTTTTTGGGCAAGGATGATTTGTTTACAAAAGCGGCCCTAGACTCGTCTATTGAAAATGTTTCGGCCGAGCAGATTTTAGCTCAAGGGATGCCTGAGCAAGCGCGGCATATGTTGGCTATGATGGGATTAAGAATAACGATTAATCTACACGGTGAAATTGTAGACATTAATGCACCCGCAGCACCTGATGGGGAAGAAGGTTTTTAGTCTCTTCCCTTTTTCTTTTTCTGCCTATAACGATCCAGTAGTCAGCCTTTGATTTAGTAGGCTCCCCGGCCGAAAAGTGTGTAGGGGATAGTTTGCACAAGAATCCGTAAGTCTAAGCCTAGCGACCAATTTTCGATGTAATAAACGTCCAATAGCGCCTGTTCATCAAAAGTTAGGTCTGATCGACCGCTAACCTGCCATAATCCTGTAATACCCCCACGAACACGCAGACGTTGTTTGTGCCATGCCTGATATTGCTCTACTTCTTGGCGGATCGGTGGGCGTGGGCCAACTAGACTCATATCACCAGTAAAAACATTATATAGCTGAGGCAGCTCGTCTAAACTCCAGCGTCGTATAATCCGGCCGACCCGTGTTAAGCGTGGATCTTCACGAATTTTGAAAATCGGCCCTTCACGTTCATTCATTTCTTCCAATGCTTCACGTTTATCGTCGGCGTCTACAACCATCGACCGGAATTTGAACATGATAAAGTCATTGCCACCTTTGCCGACTCGCTTGGCGCGATAAATGACCGGACCGGTTGAGTCGAGTCGAATCGCAAGCGCAATGAACAAACAGATAATTAGAACCGGTATTGCCAAGATCAGTGTGACGACCAAGTCTAAAATTCGCTTAAAAAACTGTTGGAAGAATGAGATGCGAATTTCTCGCATGCTGAGCATCGGAATGCCACCCATGCTGTTTGTTTCAACACGGCTGAGGCTGAGTTGAAAGAGATCTGGTGCGACTTGAACCGGCACGCCGCTATTGCGACAAATGCGAATTAAGCGCATGATGTCTTCATACATGCTGCCCGGTAATGCGATAAAAACAGAATGCAGATCGGGATGTTCTTGTAGCACCTTAGCAAGATTATCAAATGCACCGATATCTGGATACCGAGAGCCGATGTCGCCTAAATCGTTATCTTTTCCGTCGTGCATATAGCCGATCAGCTTAAAGCCTAAATCTTTGCGCGCGATAAGAGTTCTAAGCACACTACGGCCGGTTTCCCCTTTGCCAATGAGCAATACTTTATCGGCCGCTCTGCCCGAGGAGTAGAGGGTTAGTAGTATGATTTTGCGTAAAATGCGGGCTGAAAAAATCAGCACTAAAATGATGAGTGGTATAAAGGCCCAAACTAACCTAGAGAATGGATCTGGCAGCCGCACGAAAATGAAAATAATCATGACCGCAGTTGCCATACTGACCGCGTTTAGCACCCTGACCATTTCATCTGCAAACAACTCACCCCGCTGCCGTATCCACACTAAATTTTGCCAGAATGCAAGCACCAGTAAAACAAGATAAACACCAAACTGTGGAAAGTAATCTTGGAATGAATGAACCGCATCTACCGGTCTAATCCAAGCGAGCTCGTACCGTAAATACCAACCTAAATAAGTTGCAATTAGGATGAGGCTAATATCTGTGATGAATGTGACTATTCGTACCGGTCGAGTGACTCTGCCCATAAAATTAATCTCAGTTGGAATCGATCCTAAATGGTAGTGATCGATTAAATTATCGACTATTACCTAGATTATTTAAACTTTTTTACGTAAACCCTTAATGAGGTCTACGTAAACGGCGGCCGTTTGTTCTCCTGCAACTTCCCATGAAAATTTTTTAGCCTGTAAAAAGCCCGCTTCACGCATTTTAGCCATTTGTACATCGTTTTCCAATAAACTAGAGATACTTTTGGCGAGCTCGGCCGAATTCTGCGGATCAAACAGCAGACCAGCATCTCCGATCGCTTCAGGCATGGCAGAGGCGTTCGAGGCAATAACCGGGGTTCCACACCCCATAGCCTCTACAATCGGCATGCCGAACCCTTCATATTTCGATGGGAAAACAAGCAGATCTGCGGCCGCATACCATAGGGGCAACTCCTCATCTGATACGTACCCAGGAAAGTGAATTTTACTTTCAAGACCTAATTCTTTAACCGTGCTAAAAATCTCTTCATAGAACCACCCTTTACCACCAGCAAAGACGAGCTCGGTATCCGATAAATTGGCCTGATGAAACGCATCGATTAATAACGGCAAGTTTTTACGCGGCTGTAAGGTGCCGACATGTAAAATAAATTTTTTGGGCAGCCCCTTCTTGGCTCGAAAAGCTTCAATCTCTTCATCTGAAACTCGGTTAAAACGATCTGAAAGACCGGGGTAAATGACTGAGACTTTTTCTTCATCTACATGAAACAAACGAATGAGGTCCGCTTTTGATGACTCTGAAATGGTGATTATTTTTGTTGCTAGGCTACAGGCTATCCGGGTCATCGTCGTCAGGTAAAAGCGCCTTAATGCTGGAAATAGTTCCGGGTAGTAGATAAAGCTAAGGTCGAAAATTGTAACAATTGACGGCTTGCGATTTAAAAACGGTAGAGAAAATGCGGTCCCATGAATAATGTCACAATCTGCGCGCCGATTGCGTATGGGCCAAACCAGCTGTTCCCACAAGATGCGGCCGATAGGATGCACTGTGGCTGCATGGGTGGGTAGCCATGAAATGTCAGACACAGTTTGATCGGGGGGTGGGACGGTTGAGAGTTGCTTGTACTGTAGGTTGGGGTGTGTAGGCAAATGACGAATGGTTTCGGATATATAAACGTGTATTCCCGCTTTTCGGTAACTATCTTCTGCAGTTAGCAGTTGAGCGTTTATGCCACAAATCGCCATATCGGTTTAATAACAGGTGCCTAAAACAGAACAGGCGGGTCGTTCAAAAAGAACGACCCGCCTGTGAAATGATCACATGTGGTGATTAGAATTCGCGTGAGCGACGATAACCAACTAGCGCAACGGCCGTTGCTGCTAAGAGTGCACTTAGAACAATGATAAAGACCGCTCGGTTTGTAGACGCTTGGGTCACATTGAACTCTTGCATGGTAATCGAGGTTGGTGTGTAGTTGATGAAATAATCTTCTACCTCACCCGAACATGCATACCCAGAAGCGTTGCCTGGCAAGAGGACTAAGTTTCCATCGTCATCTTGCGCCGCACAGTCAAGTGGGTTTCCAGTTCCATCGATAACGCGCACTCGAACATATACGCCGCGGTCACCGCCGGTACCATCAAAGAAATCGTCACGTTCAACCGTTGCAGGGAATGTGATTGTTGCTAATCCATTCTCTGTGACATGTGTAACGCCGGTACTGGTTACACCATTGGCGTATCCATCACCTTCCCAGTCGATAAATCCATAAATACATGCGCCAAGGGTTGGATCAACTTGGGATACGTTCACCCGTATAAACCCATCTTGGCCATTGTCCCAGCGAGAGGTAAGAATGTCAGCACCAGTGCCACCCCAGCCATCTTCTTCGCTACCGTCACCACCGGTGTTGGTATCACCATCTCCACCAGATACTTGGCCGTTTAATTCCGGATCAACAGATGATCCTAAACGGACAGAGCCTGGAACGATGATATGGCGGGCACCACCAGCAGTGGTTGAGCTATCGGTCGTGTCTTTATAGTTACCATCAAGTGTTGGAGGTACTGTTGTTTCATAGCAATTTGGATTACTAGCATCGGTACACTCTGGGCTGTCTCCAAAGTCCCATCCATAAACTGGCAATAGGTAGTCTTCGATTTCACCATTGTTGGCTTGTCCAAATGGCGCGTCCCCTCCGATGCCAGCACCACCAGTAAAGCGGAACCGGAATCCGATGTTTTGCCCAACTAAGCTAGCATCACATGGAATTTGAAGCCCGACAACGGCTTGAACCGAACTGAGCGGGTCACCACCAGCAGCGGGAGCAGGGAAAACCAACGGGGTAGTGGTGTCTACAATCGTTGCATTTGGCATATTGTCCGTCACAAATTGCTCGCCAGAGCTAAATGTGCCGTCACCGTTGAGGTCTGCCCATGCATTGAGCACACCATCGCTACCTACAGAGGCTGGAACAGTTGCCTGAACCAGCATGTCGATGCTTGTACAGATCGCAACTGCGCTGTTATTTGGGGTGAATGTTCGGAACAAAATACCATCTTCGTCATCACCTGGATCTACACATGTTCCAGAACCACCAATTGTGGTTGGAGATTGATTTTCATCATCACCATTTGCTTGAGCAGATGGTGCACCATCTGTTTCACCGTCAGAACAAGCACCTAAGCGAAGGTCATCAACTAGGATATGGTTAGGACCATTGACATTGGTAGAAGTGGTAAATGTGTCAGGTAAGTCTCCCCAGTCACGATAGATTGGCGCAACTGGTTCACTTGTGAAACCTAAGTCAAATGAGTGATCGTTTTCACCGATGACACCTGTTGTGAATGGAACTTCAACGATTAACGTACTATCACGGGTGGTGCTGATACCATCGCTGTCACGAATATCGCTGTTTACACCGGTTGAAGCATTTGGAGTGGTTGGATAGAAACCATCGATGTCTGTACCGGTTTGATTTTGTTCAACCACAATGTGGTAATCCATACCCGGTAATAACTCGCCTACATTGTAAGCTGCTGAGCCATCGCTGCTGGTTCCCGGGCCAGATCCAAAGTAGTAGTTACCGTTGGCATCTGTAACTACCGTTGCAATTGGGGTTGTTAAATCTGGATCTTTGTACAGGTTAACTGTCACGCCTGCAGCGCCCGGTTCACCTGGGTCTTGAACACCGTTTTGGTTTTCGTCGATCCAGATAACATTACCAACTTGGATTGGGGCGGCGGAACAGATCGCCTCTAAGTCACCGATACCGTTGCCTTTACCGGCTAGCAGTCCGGAATCAGAAGGCGTTTTGTCAAGTTGCAAATCAAAGTCGATAACTGAGTCAAACAGCTTCACTTTTTTATCAGCTGTTCCTGTCTGGTTACCAAAGTAGGTAAACCCAGAGTCGTAAAATTCTGTAACGTCTACCGCTGGTACAACAACGTGATCTTGACCGGCAACTTGTAAAAGCATACCCAATGCGCTTTCTTCATGACCTGCATCACCAGCAATTGGATAGTAGTGAGCCGATGTGTTGTTTGGGCCACCAGGAGATTGATCATTCCAATAGTATTCACCACCGCCAGGGCCTTCTTTGTTGGCAGCGCCGATAGTTGTGTAAATACCGCACGATCCATTGGTCTCTAAGGCAAAGCCAGAACCGGTTGTACAAGCCCGTAAAACATCACCTTGCCCTGCTCCACGGAAGGTTTGAGTCGGTGGGAAACCAGGAACAGGGATCGATGTGCTTGGTGCACCGGCCGCATGGCCAGTACGGTCTCCATTGATGTCACGGAAACCTAGGATCATATCTTCACCGTCAAACTCGATGTCGGCTAAGATCGGTTGAGGATATTCTATTGGGTTGCCTGCAGCAGATTTGCTTGAGTTACCGCTGCTAAATTCATTCGGGAAAACTTGCATCCAATCTGATTGCCACGGGCGCCAGTTTGAGGTTGCCAAGTGGTCGGCACAAAGTGTTGGGTCAGAAGGACCTGTTTGGAGCCCTTCGCGGAAGATACAACCCCTTGCATAGGTCAGGTCTACTCTTAAAACGGGTGTGTTGTTAAATGTATTTGTAGCCAAGTCATACTCAAACACTTCTGCATAGAAGGTGTTTCCGAACAAGGTGTCGAATTCAGCTGAGTAGGTAAATGTAATGTCGTTGGTTGTCGTTAAATTGTCAACAATCGATTGCGCACTACAAACCGAACCGACGTACATCTTGCCGTTGTTATAGCCAATGGCCATTGGTCGAGCATCGTCAGCTTCGGTACAGGTATGCGGGATCGCGACTGACTCAACATCTGAAGCGCCTACAGGGGTAGTGCCTGCTGGCATTCTGTAAAGGCGTTTGTCGCCCATGTTGACGGCGAACAGCGTGTTGTCATCTGGAGAGATGTCGATGTCACCGATACCGGTTGTTCCCACTTTTGTATAAGCATCTACGTCAAAGAATAGATGTTTCCCTGGAAGGGTGCCTCCCCAACCAGAAGTGGGGGCAGCATCGGGACGATTGTTAACAACACCGGCAGGTTGTCCTGGCAATGAGTTTAAGTCGTAGTAGAGTGATGTTGCATTAGTAGCTGGGTCGATGACATAGATTGCACCAGCACCATCAGGTCCAAGTTCAACATGTCTTTTTACCCATGCAGAAGCGTAAAGTCTTTCGGCGCGGCCGTTATAGGCTAAACCAAGAACTGAACCTACATCTGCAGTTGTAGCCTCTATATCATGTGGGGCTGCAGGGACGCGGACGTGATCCCCATATCCGGTCGCAGTGATCACAACACCCGGTGTTGCGTAGTCTAGCGATACGACAGCATCTTGAGGAGTTGTGATATTGTCACGAACTCCAAAGGCAAAACAGGTCGTGCTGAAGTCAAAGGTTGCATCGCAATAGTCTGCAGGGTCATGGAATCCTACATCAACGCCGGTTGAGGCGGCTGATATAAATTGAACCGAAGTTCCTCCGGCCGGACCTGCTTTCATATAAGTTTGTAGTGATGCTGGTAATGTAAACTCTAGCCGCACTGGATAGGCGGCCGGTTCGAATGAGAAATCTCCTTCCGAGCCAACCGTTGCAACTGTTTCACAAGCTGTGCCTGCGGAAGCGGTACCTGATGTACTACTTAAATATCCAGAAACCGTAACGCCAGGAATCCCTGGTTCATTCGCTTCTTGCGTACCATTGTTATTGTAATCGTTAAATACGGTACCAGAGATTGATCCGCCGGTAGCACAAGCGGCTGATGTGTCGGCGCTACTTGGCGCAACCATCACGGAAAAATTCATTGCCATGAAGATGGCAACAGCTACCAGAATTGAGGAGACACCAAGAATTCTTAAGTTATGTCTTGATGCTTTTCTATCGCTGATGTTTTTTCTCATTGTTCACTCCTTTGACTTACAACTAAAAATACGACCCTGACCTGCATGGAATCATTTGTTGGAAATTAAAAGTCTAATGTAGATTTAAAATAAAGGTGAGAGGTTACTCTGGAACGGGGATAGACAACTGTTATCTTTTATTCTTCCCATTCCTTGCTAGGCGATGATCTATTACTGAGGGTCATAAATCGTCCGTCTATAACAAAATATTTTTTAAAATTGATAATGATGATGTGAAACTAAAAAAACGTTTTGCGCGAAGGGGCTATTGCCATATCAATGACAAAAGAGTTGTCCTCAGCGGTTAAAACGTTGCTTTGTCTTAATCACTTGGGAACAACTCTATCGCATTTTGTTCTGCTGGTGGCTGAAGGGTGTCGCCGCCGATAATAGGGGACCCGGCCCGGGTTGAAATAACACTTTCGTAAATTATTTCAGGCGGTTCATACAATTCGTTTTCGGGGGTTTTTGGATTCGAGGGAGAGTCTGGACTCATGTTTGCCTCCGGTGATAGCAATAGTTAAATAACAAACTATCGATTATTAATTATAAAGAAAGAAGAGTGATAAGCACGATCTTCAAAGTCAATCTATGTCCATAGACGACAGTGTTAATTACTTTTAAAATATAACCAGCGATTTAGGACAATCGCGGTTGCGGCAACAGTGAGCAAGGAGATTTGTTGGGATCCCTAATCTACTAAATTTGATTCGAATGTGGTGCTACTGTTGAAACACAGATGGATGGTTGATTGTGATCGAATCTTTTGTGATGTACACAATTTGTTTTTCTATGTAACCATAGTTTGATTTTCTAACAGTTAATCTTAAGTTAACCTTCAAAGAAATTCAAGTTACCAGAGAGAAACAAGGTGGGATAATTCAATTTTGCAAGATAGATCTGTCAATTCAACTATCGCTATGATTGTATCGTGATTAAACGTTTTGGGAAGGCTGTTAGTACTAGATGACCATTCGACTGAACTAGGATGTCATCTTCAATGCGTACACCAGCGACACCGGGAATATAGATGCCGGGCTCAATCGTAAAGGTCATCCCTTCTTTTAGCATGGTTTGGTTGCCTGTGATCATCGATGGTTCTTCATGAACCTCTAGCCCCAGCCCGTGCCCGGTTCTATGAATAAAATATTCCCCATACCCGGCGGCTGTAATGGTGTGACGCGCGGCTTCATCGACGTCACTACAGCTATTTTGAGGGGAAACGACGTTGATGCCGGCTGAATTTGCAGCAGAGACGACATCGTAGATGTTTTTGAGCTCATCTGAAATTTCGCCAATTGCAAATGTTCGGGTAATGTCTGATGGGTAATCGTGGACGATGGCCCCCCAGTCGATGATCATGAGCTCGCCAGCTTGGATCGGCCGATCTGTTGGGACCGCATGGGGGGAAGCGGCGTTGGGGCCTGATGAAACAATGGGACCAAATGGATTCCCCTCAGAACCGCCTTCGATCATCAGTTGGCTCAACATCCCTGCGATTTGTTTTTCAGTCATCCCTATTTTAATTTGAGGCAATAGTTGATGCATCGCTTGTTCAGCGATTTCAATCGCCTTTTTCAAATGTTTGACTTCATCTTCATCTTTGACCAAGCGAAGGCTGTTTAAGATCGGGTCTGCATATTCCCGCTTTAAACCGGCCGCAAATTCTTCCATCATGTCCCATTCAAGCATGCGCATGTACAGCTTTTCGACCGCAATCGTTTTTCCTGCCAGCCCAAAAGTTTGGCAAGCGGCTTGAAACGCTCCCATATAACCCTCATCATCACCCCAGTTAAAAATAAGGTCGGCCGGAATCCCAGCGGCTTGCGCTTTTGGCGCTTCAAGCGTTGGAATCACAATGCCCGGTTCCCCTTCGGCCGGGATGAGCATCACGATGGGGCGTTCGCTTAGATGCGTATGCATGCCACTGATGTACAGCATGTTAGGGCCAGGCACCAAAGCCATGGCAGCGACGTTATTTTGCTGAAGCTGTTGCTGGACATTTTGAAGACGGTTCTGATTGATCATAGGGATTATTTTTATTCGGGGGTTACGTAGATGGTTAACCCATCGACTTTTTCAACTTTGACTCGGCTATCTTTTGGAATAATTTGGTTTGATTGTGCCTTCCAAAGTGAGCCGTATACAAAAACGGTGCCGGTAAATACGGATCCATCCGCTTGAAGCGGTTCGCGCACCCGGCCGATTTTTCCGATGATACCTTCTGTGCCGGTCATTACCTGCTGCTGTTGTGCCTTTAAGCCTAACCAAATAAAACTAAAAGACAACCCAGCAGTAAGCAGTGCGACGAGGACCGCACTCGGGATCGAGATGCGTGCAAAAGCGGGGGTGCCGGGTGAGTTGAATAAGACCAAGAAGCCCGCGATGAGGGTCACTGTGCCGGTTGCTGTGAGCGCACCGTAGGTCGGGGTGAAGAGCTCCATGAGTAACAGGATAAAAGCAACAACAACGAGAGCCAATCCCAAATAATTTGCCGGCAGCTGCCCTAGCCCGAATAGCGCCATACCGATGCATAAAAAGCCGATAAACCCTGCAACCCATCCGCCTGGATTCGAAAATTCGAAAATGACCGCTTGAACACCTAACCCGATTAACGCACTGATAAAGACCGGATTCATGAGAATGGTTGCTAGGTAGTATAAAAACTGTTCGATCGATGACATAGGCAGTTCGCGAACTACTGCATCGGCTAGCTGCAATTCTTGAGGCTGTTGTTGAACAATGACGATTTGCCCCTCTAGCTGTTTGATTAGTTCAGCACGATCGGCCGCAACCGCATCGATAAAGCCGATGTCTAAGGCTTCAGCTGCTGTGACCGCTTCTGCGTCTGCGATCATCGCTTCTGCGAGGGTAACGACCGCTTCGCCACGACGACTGGCTAAATTGCGTACAACCGCTTGGGTATCTTCTACTACTTTGCGGAACAGCGTTTCACCGATATCTGACCCATCCCCTGAAACGGGTGAGGCTGCCCCGACGATGGTATCGGGGGCCATAGCGGACGCATGCCCAGCCAGGGTGATTAAACTACCGGCCGAGGCGGCTTGTGCCCCGGTTGGGGTGATATAGATAATGACGGGTATATTCGAATTCTGAATCAGCTGAATGATGTCTAGCGTGGTGTCTAAGCTGCCCCCTGGGGTATCGAGTTCAATAATGACAGCGGCCGCGTCTTCAGTCTCGGCCAGCCGTACCCCGCGCTCAAAGTAGCTGCCCATTAACTGATTAACAGGCCCCTCGATGTTTAATACGATAATTTCTTTGTCGTTGGCATAAGCAGGCACTAGGCCGATAAAAAATAAAACGAAGAGTGCAGACCACCACCAGCGTTTAGCCTGCTGCACAATCTACCTTCTTAAGCACCACAAAGAACTCGCTCCCTTTGCCTTCCGTGCTTTGTGCCCAGACACGCCCTTCATGTAATTCAACCAATTCTTTGACGATAGAGAGGCCGATGCCCATCCCTTCGAACCGGCGATGGATATGGCGTTCGACTTGGTAGAAACGGTCAAAAATGCGATTGAGCTGATCTTCTGGAATGCCGATGCCGGTATCACGCACGTACACCCAAATTTCATCGTTGCGGGATGCGGCTCCGATGTCGATCCGGCCGCCCGCGGTTGTAAATTTGAAGGCGTTGTCGATTAGGTTGTTAAATACAACCTCCATCATTTTCGGTTCAGCTAAAGTGCATAGCTCATCTTTTGGCAAATGCAGGCGGAAGATTAATTTACGCGCCTGGGCCATATCTTTTCGTTCGCTGGCGATTTTACGGATCAAACGGGTAATGTTGACTTCTTCGCGTCCTTCGATGCGATCAGAAGAGTCAACATATTGTAGGTTGAGCATATCTTGGATCAGGTTGCGTAGACGGATCGCCGCGCGCATGATGCTATCCACTTGGGTCGCTTGGGTGCCGCGTACGTCAGAACGCAAGAACGACATGTATCCCAAAATAACGGAAAGCGGTGTGCGCAGCTCGTGTGAGGCGAGGGCGATAAAGTCAGATTTAAGTCGGTCTAATTCGTTGACTCGATCATAGGCTTGTTGTAGTTCTTCGAACAGCTGAGCACGACTAATCGCAACGCCGGCAAAATCTGCAAAGATTGAAAGCACGGCCACATCGGTTTCATCAAATGCCCCGGTTTTATTATTGATCGCTTCGAGCACTCCGACGACTTTGCCCGACCCATCGTGCAATGGGACCCCCAAAATCGTTTGGGTATGGAACTCAACCTCATCGTCGTATGACGATTTCCACTCTTCAGAGTTGGCAACATCGTCTACGATCATCGGTTCGTTCTTGTGAAAGATGGTTCCTGCAATACTCCCTTTCAGCGGCACGCTCATATTAATCAGATCGGCCGAACGGTCCCCGGCCGCCGCTCTGAATTTGAGGTTCCCCATTTTTGGATCATACAATAATAGCGAAGATGCTTCAGACCCAAGCAGGTCTGCAGCGGTTTGAATGATCTGATTGAGTAAGATATCAATGTCAGTCGTGGTATTTAATTGTTGGCTGACTTCAATAATTCGAATCAGCTTTTCGGCGGAGACGTTCGTTACATTTATATCGTTCATTAGCATCCCGGTTGATACAATTGACATATTACACCCACTTCCCAGTTAGATTATAGGCAACAGCTTGATCAATTCAAAGTGAAAAAATAAAAGCTTTGCCGAGTTCAATTGAAAACTAACGTCCCAAATCGTTACGGAAGTTTAGTCTGAGTTGACTATAAGGGTATAAATTACATTTCATATTTACTGATTCACCAATCACAATGATCGGCTAGAATTGACAAATGACCCATTTAGAGCCAGTCAGTTTTTATTTGCATATCCCTTTTTGCACCTATCGCTGTTCTTACTGCGATTTTAATACCTACACGACCCTGGGTGATATTCAGAGCGAATATGCGGCCGCGCTTTCGGCCGAGATTCAACACGTCGGCCTCTCATCAAACGTTAAAAGGGAAGTCAACACGATATTTTTTGGTGGCGGCACCCCATCGGTGATGAGTCTGCCGGACCTAGAAAAGATTCTAACAACGATCGATTCACAATTTAAGATTAACCCTGACGCGGAAATCACTTTAGAAGCGAATCCAGAAACGATCGATTTAAACTATGTTTCCGGGTTGAAATCATTGGGCATCAATCGTATTAGCTTCGGAGCACAAAGCGCACTGGCACAGGATTTGGCCGTATTGGGGCGAGAGCATACCTTTCAGACTGTTATCGATGGGGTCGAGATGGCGCGTCAAAGCGGCATTGATAATTTGAGCATCGATCTGATCTATGGGGTGCCTGGCCAAACGGTCGATTCGATCAACCAAACATTAGATTTGGTCTTGCCATTAGACCTGCCACATCACAGCTTATACTGTTTGACGGTTGAACCGGGCACTCCGTTACATCGAGATGTCAATTCTGGGCGAATTGCTCACCCGGACCCTGACATTGCGGCCGACCAATATGATGTCGTCAGCGCGCGTTTGGCGAAAACAGATCTGGAACAATATGAGATTTCGAACTGGGCAAAACCGGGTTTAGAAAGCCAACATAATTTAGCCTACTGGTACAACGTTGAGTATTTGGGATTGGGTGCTGGTGCGCATGGGCATGCGGGTGGTAAACGATACCATGTGGTTCGTCGGCCCCGTACCTATATTCGCCGAATGACAGAAGTTAGCGAAAATAGATTAGATTACCCGCTGACCCCAGCCGTGGCCGGAAGTGAAGACATTGACTTAGCCGATGAAATGGCAGACACGATTATCATGGGGCTCCGTTTGTTAAAAGAGGGGTTGAGCGCAAATCGTTTTGCTCACCGTTTTGACCAAACCTTAGATCAGGTGCACGGAGAAACGATTCAAGAATTGGTTAATTTAGAGCTGCTGACTTGGCATGATTTAAATGGTGACAGAACACTGCACCTAACTGAAAAAGGGCGATTTATCAGCAACCAAGTGTTCCATCGGTTTATTTAAGTTAGCCTATCGAGTGACTTTATGAAGACTGTTCCAACGCTTATCCCACAACTGATCGAAAGATGCGGGGCTGGAAAACGGTTTGTATTGGGGATCGCTGGACCGCCTGGGTCAGGGAAAAGCACCTTGGCTGCAAAATTGTTTGATCAAATTGAAGCGGAACGGCCGGGTATTAGTGTGGTTGTTCCGATGGATGGTTTTCACTTAGACAATGAGACGCTGGATCAAATGGGGCTGTTGCCTCTTAAAGGGATACCCGCATCGTTTGACGCGGCCGGCTTTGTGCTGTTGTTGCAATCTATTCGAGAAGCTGGGTTAACGGCCGAAGCTGAATCTGTGCTGGCACCGATATTCAATCGGGGGCAAGAGCGCTCAATTCAGAACGGGATAGAGATCGGCCCGCAGCACCAATTGGTTTTGGTGGAAGGGAACTATTTATTGCTAGATGATGCGCCGTGGAACAAGGTGCAGGCTCTGTGCGATGAAATTTGGTACATCGATGTGCCGGAGGATGTATTGATCCCCCGTTTGGTTGCACGGCATATGGCTGGGGGCAAAAGCCAACAAGCGGCTGAAGAGAAGGTCGCATCCACAGATTTGCCCAACGGTCGGCTCGTGGCCCAATCACAACATCGAGCAGATCGAATTTTACGCTTTGGCTAAAGCCACTCAGATTGAACCAAGCTGTTATTTTGCAGCGCCATCTTTGCAAAACGGGCCGACTGATCGTCTGCATCGGCCGGAATATCGGCAGAGCCTTTTTGACTTCCTGTAGTTTCTCCTTCCCATAAGATAAGCGCTTCGGCCCCTTCTTTGCTGATATAAATGGCAACCGGCCGCTTAATCGTAACCGCTTGCCCCAAAGCACCGGTGGCGATATCGGCCGCAGTTAGCCAAGGGGCACGACCTTCGGGGCAAGGACCTGTGGGTAACTGTGATTTACCGGTGGAGCCTGATTCATTTATCCAGATTAGATTATTGTGCGAGTCACGCACCGCAACTGCGGCTGATACGCTGAAGCCGGGCGATGGCACATAAACCGGTTCCCCTTTTGCACGGCGTTGCCGATCAAAACGAGGGTAAACGACAAACTTTAACCATAGCCAGCGTGGCATTAAATTCCAAGGTATCCCTCGATCATTTAGGATAACCGGGCCGGTATGGCCCACCGCTTGTTGTATTTGATCGGTATTCAGACTTAGCATGTTTCTAGGCAATTCTGAGGTTTTGACAAAACCGACCTCGAGGGATTCTTCTGATGTTGCGATTTCGCCCCCCGCCTCTAAGCAGCGATAAGTAAATTGCAAATAGCTGTTGCCACGTGGGAAACGCGTATAGTTCATCGAGACGAGACGAACGGGCATCACTTTTAATCCCGTTTCTTCTTTTACTTCTCTGATCACAGCATCGGGTGGCAGTTCGCCTAGCTCCATCGCCCCGGCCGGGGCTGCCCATGTGTGGGTGTCGTTTCGCTTAATCAATAAGATTTGATTAAAGCCATTGATCAAAATACCTGTTACGCCTAAATTCATAGCCGTAATCTTCGATTAGATTGGTGTTTCCGACAACCCCCGCTTACCCAACTATTAGCCTCTGCGTTAAAGATTATTGCTTGGGACTTTGCGGAGGCTATAATTTAAACCCTATGGAACGGAAATTAGATCAGATAACGAAGTTGTATAACCCGTTCCTCTTAAACTGACGATTCAATTTCAAATTTTATATAATCGTCAGTCATATGATGACTAATCCTATAGATCATTTAGCCAACAAACCCCTATTTAAATTTAGCCTATTTGTTTTTGTTCTTGCTATTTTGGGCACCGCGTGTCGTGGTGATGAGCCCTCTGTTGATTTAACAGGGGTGACGACCGCAGCGGATGCGGCCGAAGTGCTTATCGAGCAAGCGACCGATATTCCTACCCCGTTACCACCAACCGGAACGCCAACGCCCACCTTGCCTCCCCCCAGCCCCACACCACCCTTGGCGGCACTGGTGAATGGGCAGATGATTACCAAGGCGGAATATGAGGCTGATTTAGAGCAATTTACCCAAGAGATGAGTGCATTGGGGCAAACATTGCCAGAGAATTATCAATCGACCCGCTTACAAGGCTTAATCGAGTCGGCCATTATGCGTGAAGCGGCTGAAGAATGGGGGATAACGGTTTCGGATGAGGCGTTTTCAACTGCATTAGGTGAAATTCAAGCCCAAGCAGAGGTTAACGGCGGGTACGATGCGTGGCTTTTAGCCAATCAATACACGGCCGATGAATTTGCCACCATCTTAAAAAATCAACTTTTAGCGAGTGCTGTTATCGAAGAAGTCGTCCGGTCGGTTCCACCCACCGCCGAACAGGTTCGAGCACGCTATATTGTGGTAGATGACCCGACTTTGGCCCAATCTTTATTGGATCAAGCACGGGGCGGGGCCAATTTTGCGGAGTTGGCAAGTGCCAACTCTTTGGATCAAACGACTGCACCCAATGGAGGCGATCTTGATTTTATTATTCGTGGCTGGCTTTTCCGCCCCCAAGTTGAAGATGTTATTTTTGCCTTGCAGCCGGATCAAATTAGCGAGGTTATACCGGTTGATATTGGAAATGGACAGACGTCGTACTACCTTGTACAAGTGGTTGAAAGAGATCCGGCGCGGCCGTTAAACAGTGCACAACGAGACGCTTTAACCCGACGTACCATTGAAGAATGGCTGGGCGCACGCTTGGCCTCGGCCGATATTCAAACCTTCGAATAACGGGCGGCAATGATCAATTCAATTGGTCGTTCGATCACAATGCCCCTTTATCTTTTCCCTCTTTAATTCATGAAAGACCGCTCCCCAACCTTTTTGCAACGAATCGCCAATATCCTAACCACCGCCCTGTTAATGGTTGCCTGTGTGGCCGGTGTTATCTTTGCTACCTTTTTGGCTGCCCCTGAACTTTTCCCCGAACTAAACACATCCCCACAATCGGCTCAGCCAGAGCTGGCGGTGATTGATTTGCCAACTTTGGCTTCTGCTGTGCAAATACCCACATTGACCAATACGCCGATTCCGGCCGTGCTGGCAACGAACACACCATCACCAACCGAAACTTTTGTTGCACCAACCGCATCCCCGACGAAGCAGGCCACCAATACCCCAACCCCTGCTCCAGAGTTGGAAGGGGTTGAACTGGTTCCCCCAACGCTAACCCCGACCCCAACACACACACCGACGTGGACCCCGACACCGCGCGGACCAACCGCCACGCCGACCAATACCCCTTCCGCTTTTCCATTTACCCGCACAACCGATAGCCCGATTTATTTGCGCAACTATGCCAACTCGGCCGGATGTGATTGGGCCGGAATCGCCGGAGAGGTCTTAGACGTCAGCGGCAACCCGGTTGCGACCGGTCTGTACCGCATTCATATTTGGGATGGTGGGGTTGATGTTCGGATTGATACCTCGTCTAAACGAGATTATGGTCCATCAGGGTGGGAGCAGTTTATTCTTGATCGGCCGGTTGAGCGTTTTTATAACTTACAGCTAGAAACGGTGAATCAAACCCCGGTTTCAGAAGTGTATCGGGTGCAAACGGCCAACGACTGTAACCGCAACTTGCTCTACTTTATCTTTTTGCAAAACCGTTAACCCTATGCTCTACCTCGTTGCGACCCCTATCGGTAATTTAGAAGATATGTCATATCGTGCTGTGCGTATCTTAAAAGAGGTGGGGCTGATTGCGGCCGAAGATACGCGCCATTCTGGTAAATTACTCAAGCATTTTGAAATTACCACCCCGATGGTTAGCTATCACGACCATAGTGATGACAGCAAAATTCAACAGTTAGTCGACCGCATGCACAGCGAAGATGTGGCACTGATATCTGACGCGGGTACACCGGGGCTGTCTGATCCAGGCTATCGGCTGGTCAAGGCCGCTATCGAGGCTCAAATCCCGATTAGCCCTATTCCTGGGCCGGCGGCCGCTGTGGCCGGATTGGTCAGCAGCGGTTTACCAACCGATCGCTTTATATTCCTCGGTTTTCTTCCACGGCAGTTGTCTAAGCGGCAAGCGGCCTTGCAAGAAGTCGCCCATCTAACCTGCACCTTAGTCACTTACGAATCACCCCATCGGCTGCTGGATCAATTAAAAGATATCGATACCATTATGGGTGATCGGCCGGTGGTCGTGTGCCGAGAAATAAGCAAAATGTACGAGGAGTTTTGGCGTGGATCTGCCCGTGCTGCGGTCGAGCATTTTACAAATGAACCGGTTCGTGGCGAGGTCACCCTTATCATAGGCGGAGCCGCTAAGGATCAGACGGTTTGGGATGAAGGGGCGATTTTAGCCGCATTGCGCGAAGCTTTAGATGCTGGATTGTCGAAGAAAGATGCGGCCGCCCATGTTGCCGGAATGACGGGCAAAAAGAAGCGGGAAATTTATCAACTTTCCCTTAAGCTTTAAAGGCTGCTGGGTAGGAACGGAAATGACTTTGGGACGGCTATTAATTTCCTGTTCCTAAGTATTCGCATCAATTAGGACCAAAGCATTCGTAAAACCTTTTTCGGCTTGCTATATACAGGGTAAAATCTATACCGGTCCAATCGGGACGCCAATCATTTTATGGAGAAGACGTCACAGACACCCCCCAGCGAAACCTATGGCAAATGGGTTTTGACCGCATCGATATCCGCCGCCGCCATGGCATTTATCGACGTATCCGCCCTACATGTCGCTCTACCTACGATTCAATCAGACTTAAATGCCACGGCCGCACAACTGCTGTGGATCTTAAACAGCTATGCGCTGATGTTAGCTTCACTGCTGCTGGTTAGCGGCGCATTGGGGGATCGTCTGGGGCGTAAACGGGTGTTTGTCTTTGGGATTGTGGTTTTTGGCATCGCCTCTATCGGGTGTGGTGTGGCGTCTACATCCCGCATGTTAATTTTTATGCGCACTTTTCAAGGGGTTGGGGCGGCGATTATGGTTCCGGGTAGCTTGTCTCTCATTATCGCGCTGTTTCCCTCTAGCACACAGGGGCGGGCTATCGGCATATGGTCGGCAGCAACCGCCTTGGTGAGTGTTGCTGGGCCGCTGTTAGGCGGCTTATTGGCCGATGCAGGGTTATGGCGCTATCTGTTTTATCTCAATGTCCCCTTAGGTTTACTCGCCTTGGGGGCTTTAACCCAAGTGCCCGAAAGCCGCGACGAGAACGCAAACGAACAGATCGATTTTTATGGGGCATTCTTGGCGACGGTCGGTTTGGCTGGGGTCACTTATGGATTTTTGGCGTTACCTGAGCTAGAAGCCGGTTTGCAAGATCCCCGTGCTTGGTTGCCTCTGTGTATCGGTATTGGCAGTCTGATCTATTTCGTTTATTGGCAAACGCGGACTGATAATCCGATGGTTCCGATGCACCTATTTCGCTCTCGTGTTTTTTCTGCGACAAACATTATCACTTTCCTGCTCTATGGGGCGATGAGTGTTTTCTCGTTTTTCCTTTCGCTCAATCTCGTTCAGATTCAAGGGTATGAAGCCCGCGAAGCGGGATTGGCATTTTTGCCCTTCGCGATTCTGGTGGTGATTTTATCTCCGTGGGCCGGCCGGATGTCTGACAAATATGGTCCGCGAACTTTATTAACCTACGGACCGTTTTTAGCCGCCTTTGGCATCATTTGGGTCTCTTTGGTGGGGGTGACAACCGGTATTTCTCAGATGTGGACCACATTTTTTCCAGGCGTCTTAATTTTTGGAGTAGGCATCTCTTTGACTGTGGCTCCGCTTACCGCAAGCGTCATGACAGCGTTGCCCAATCAATATGCAGGGATCGCTTCCGGAGTGAATAACGCGGTATCCCGTACCGCTGGGGTGTTGGCAATCGCTGTGATGGGTGGGCTGGCCATTGTTTTGTTTGAACAAAATCTTGAGCATTATGTAACTGATATGCCGTTGGCGGCCGATGAGCGAGCGGAACTGATCAAGAATGCCAATCAAATGGCTGAAACTCAAATCCCCGATTCAATAGATGGTGCGCAAAAGTCTGAAATTGAGATGAAAATCAAACTCGCTTTTGTTGACATGAACCGGATCACCATGCAGGTTTGCGCGGCACTGTCCGTATTAAGCGGACTGATCGCATGGTACACGATTGAGCCGGGGCCGATTAGGAAGAAGAATAAGGATGACGCGGTACGACCATCGATGCCGATCCATTAGATGGTCTAGCAGAAAGAACCTTTGTCTTGAGGGTCTGAGTTTCCCGATTTGCGAGTAAGAAATCACTCAGCCACACAATCAGAAAAGAACCAAAAACATTGGAGACAATCATGGGATTATTTGATTTTTTATCTAGAAATAAGCGTAATTGGCAACAAATAATTGAAGTTGGCGATGATAATTTTAAACGGCAAGTCTTACAGCGCTCCCATAAAGAGCCGGTCATGGTTGATTTCTGGGCTGATTCCTGAGGCCCTTGCAAGCAAATGACTCCCGTGTTGGAGCGTATCGCCAGCGAGCAAAACAGTGGAATTATATTGGCCAAAGTGAATACCCGTGCCAATCCCCAAACCGTTGTTAAAAACAGTATCCGTAGCACACCCACGGTCCGTATATTTCGCAATGGAAAAATGGTCGAAGGGTTTATCGGCGGCCGCCTAGAACATCAAGTGCGTAACATTGTGGCGAAAGTTATCGAATCGGAGCCACCTGCGCCGAGTGTAAAATTAGCCGAAGACCCCGCCCGCCGTTTTGGGCAGGGCAAGAGCCATCTCAAAAAAGGGCGTGGCTTCGAAGCTGCGATAGCTTTGCGCAATTTCCCCGCTAATAGCCCGTTGGCGGCACAAGCGGCAACGTTGCTCCCATTGGCTCGGTTTTTGTGGGACTTAGATGATGGGGATCGTTGGACCGGTAAGCGTAAAATTGATGATCATTTCGAAAGCGTGCTCGATGCGTTTGATGATCGTGATCTTCCGGCCGCACTGCCTCATTTACAAGCGGTGCTGACAGCTTTACCCAAAGACGATCAAGCCGAGTTCGGTAAAGTTATTAAGGCTTTAGAATCTTTAATTGCTAAAAAGTAGAATTTGTAGGGAGTCTGCAGGCAAGGAGTTTATTGAGTCGTTTCCCACGTCTCGTCGATGACTTCGCCTCTTTGACCCAATCGACCTAAGTCAATCTCATTAATCGAAACGAGAACGCCGGCTCCATTCCCCGTCCTAATATTAATCGCCTTATCCGCAGAGTAGGTTTGAACTTCTCCCTGGCTGGCCTGCCCCTCAAACATTGTAATATCGTCAACCACAACCCGAATCCAAGTCCTGTTTTCGATAATTTCAATTTCCATATCGATAACAGGGAGGGTGGCTGGTAGCGGGTTACGTGTCGGGTCAATAATCGGAATTGGGTTTTCTTCTTGCTGAGCCGGTTCGATACCGGCACTGCCCCCGTTGGTTCGGCCGGTGGGGATAACGAGCTCTGTCGTGGTGATCGGTTCAGAAACTTGTACCGACGGGAGCTCTGGCTCTGTGCTAGTCGGACCTTCATCTGCTCCGATTAGCCCCCCAACCGTTTCCGTTAGGGTTTCCATACTGCCCAGGGGTAATTTCGGCACGTTTATATTGAGCAAGTCTGGCACAAAGCGCCAACCAAGCAATCCGATGGCGACAACCAGGGCGACCGCCACAATTCGGCCGATCCAATCTGGCCCATCTTCAGGATGAACATCTTGGGCATTGACCGGATTAAAGAAGGTTCCGGTTTCCGGCTGTGGTGGCATAACCGGATAGTTTGCGACCGGTTCGCGCACGGCCGACATCTGCTGTGTGCGTGCGTACAGATCAGAAACAGATGCGAGGCGGGAAAGTATAGGATTTGGGTCTAGGTTGAGATGTTGGGCGTATTTGCGGATGTAGCCGCGCACATGGGCCGGAGACGGCATCGCCTCCCAACGCTCCTCTTCGATCGCTTTTAGGAATTTAGGCTGAATGCGTAAAACATCAAATACATCTTCATAAGATAGATCTTGATCTTCACGCGCGTCCTTTAAGATTTCGCCTATGTCATTCACAAAATGCACCCGTTACCAGTTTAAGCCTTAGGTCTCTTCCCTTTATATTTAAAGGTGTTTACCTTTTATCGTGGCTTATGGTAGTCCAAAAACGAATCCTGTTCTGGTCTTTCATGGTTTATAGTCAGCTTTTTAGGTCGCCGATTCAAACCATTTATCAACTCAAACAGATGTTTCTAAAAATCGTTGAGAGTATACATGCAGACTGGAGATTGACAACAGATACTTCTCCGTTACCAATCTCCAGTCTAGGAAAGCTTATAAAAAGTATCAAAGATAATGTGTCTTTTTTACTTGTTTTTCGCCCTTAGGAACGGAAATTTAATATTGTCCCAAATTAATTTCCGTTTCTACCCAGCTGAACATTAAACTTGGGACAATTAACTAATGTTCAGCCCTTGAGATGAGTATAAGCTCATCTCATTTAAAGTTTACTCTTCAGATGCGACTTCTTCAGCCTCATCATCATCGCCAAAGATAACATCTCCGTTGCCGAAGGCGCTTTCTTCTTCTGCTGATTCTTCATCGTCGCTTTCAACAACTTCTTCCACGACTTCCGCTAGCTCTTCGCCTTCTACTTCTTCAGGAAGGACGTTAACGCGGACATTCGCTTGGAACTCACCGTCAAGGCGAACCAATGCGTTGTGTGCACCCAACGTACGTAGTGCTTTGCCGGGTACGCTGATTTTCTTGCGCGCCACTTCAATGCCAAGCTCTTCGTTGATTTTTTCTGCGATTTGCTCTGTGGTGACAGAACCGTATAGACGGCCGCTTTCGCCAGCAAGTGCAGTGAAGCTGATTGAACTGCCGTTTAGACGTTCAACCAAAGCCGCATATTCGTTGCGTAGTTGTTCGCGGCGGGCAGCTGCTTGCTCCATCCATGCTTTTGCTTGTTTTAGCGTTCCTGGGGTTGCAGGAACCGCTAGACCTTGAGGCATGAGAAAATTACGGCCAAATCCGGCCGATACATCAAATATTTCCCCAGCATAACCAAGGGTATCTACATCTTTTTTTAACAGCACTTTCATAGCTGGTATTCTCCTAATCAAATTTCGACGAACGGCCGAAAATGTTACCAGACCGCATTTTAAATGGCAAAACATTTTACACAATCGATTCTCATCATTGTCTTGCACGATAATGGTGAATGGGGCCTATTTTAAATGTTATGGAAAGTAAATGGATGATTACATGCTCGTTTTTAACTAAAACGGGTTAAAAACGATATTTAGCATCTCTATAATCGAATTTTTTTGAAACTTGTTTAGGTGGACTGCCTAACAGCGAGTCCTAAAAATAATATGTAGGGCAACTACTGTAATTTAAACCCGGACATTGGGGTTTTTAAAGTAGATGGAGGGTCAAGCCTCGGTAGGGAGATGACAAATCGATCCGCCTCACGTTCAGGGTCCTTCATCAAATGAAAACGGCCTTTATGGATGTTTACAA
>JAHDEB010000029.1:0-13584 GCA_020629055.1 Chloroflexota bacterium | reverse complement strand
GCCTCACGTTCAGGGTCCTTCATCAAATGAAAACGGCCTTTATGGATGTTTACAAATCCGTTTACGATCTTGAAATGAGAACTAAAGTCCATCGGGTTAAACTGATCGTCTGAATTATTTTGAAGGGCCTCTTGAATATTGCTAATCTCATCTTCAGATAAAAACCCGCCATTGTGCCAAACGGACATGGTTAGGTCTTTCGCAGTCCCTTTGCCGACTTCTAAGGTTAATTGATCACCTCCGGCCGCTACGCAGAAAGCGGTCACAATGCCAACTAGTCGGTTAAGGGCTTTTAACATGCTGGCGTGTTCAATAACCGCTCCGGAACCATTGTTATTTAGAATGTTGATCGGTTCGATTTTGTTGTGTGCAAAGGCCTTTTTGTGATAGGAAAATGTGTCTGCGACGAGGTAGTTGAAATCAAAACAGCTGCTTGAGCGACTGTCAAAAGCTTTAATCGCCTCTCCCGTTTCAATTTCAGCTAAAGAGATAAAGTCTTCAACGAGTTCGCTAATGCGCTCACTGCCTTCATGAATTTCAGCCAAAGTAGAACGGAGATCATCAGATGTGTGAATCGTGGCTTGCTCACCAGATAGTGCGGTTGATTTTTCGCTTACCGATTCAAGCGGTGCTCGGAAATCTGGCTGTAACATGCTTAGGATCTTTTGTTTGAAGTTATCAAAATCCTGATCGATCGATTCTTGGTGTTCAAAAAAGCGATCCAGCTGGACATGCACCAACATCAAAAACTCATCGGCATCATACGGTTTCGTAATATATTCTTCTGCACCCGATTTACGCCCTGCCAAAATGTCTTCAGTTCGATTTTTGGCACTGACGATAATAAACGGCACATTTAATAAATGATTTTTTTGCCGCGTTTGCTTGATTAGCTCCAATCCATTTATTTCGGGCATAACCAAATCAGAGATGATTAAATCTGGTACATAGTTTTCAAGCAGCTCAAGCGCTTCTTTTCCGTTTGACGCTTTCTCTAAATGAATCTGGTATTTGTCATTGGGCAATAGCATCAGCTCTTCTAAGCTTGCCAATAACACTTTGTCATCTTCGACGAGTAAGAGTTTTGCCACACGTTTTCTTGTTTTGGGTTGGTTTGCGTTGAACGGCACACTTTCACCATTGTAAATGGGCAGCTTGAGAGTAACGGTACAACCTTGGGTCTCGCCGCTTCTAATGTCT
The DNA here is from genome assembly GCA_020629055.1 of Chloroflexota bacterium. Taxonomy (GTDB): domain Bacteria; phylum Chloroflexota; class Anaerolineae; order Promineifilales; family Promineifilaceae; genus WTJY01. The sequence continues at coordinate 12,384 of JAHDEB010000029.1, read as the reverse complement.
AGCTGGCCGCCGATGATATCGGTTATGCCTTGTGCAATCGTTAGCCCAACACCTGACCCCTGCTGTTCAAAGTGTTGTCGATTATGTTGGTAGAAAAGCTCAAATATTTTTTGTTGAACCTCTGGAGGAAATCCGATACCTGTGTCAACAATGGTAAAGGTTAACCACTGTTCATCGACCGTTGGTTCGATCGTGATTGTCACCTTGCCGCTTTTTGCGCTGATGGCTGTATAGGTGGTGAACTTGATCGCATTTTCGATCAGGTGGCCCAATAAAATTTCAATTTGATTTTGAACGCCCCAAACCGCATGTTGCTCTTGGATCGGGTTAAAGTCAACTTCGATATTATATTTTTGAAGGGCGGCCGAATTTGACTCAATCGCAGTTTGAACAATCTCGTTAAAGCCAGAAAACGATTCTGCTGAGCGGTAATATGCTTGAGACAGATTGCCACCACGCACATCCATGACCATGATTAAATCTTCGATAAGGTCAATCAATCGCTCGCAGCCGGATAAAATGCCGTGCAGATAATCATCCACATTCCGGCCGTCCATTTGCGAGTTGATCGAATCTGCTAGCATGTCGTAATAGGCGGTTACATAGGTGAGCGGGGTTCGGAATTCATGATTTAGAATTTGCAGGACGGTCCGTTTTAGAGAGCTTATATCTTCTTGATTCGCCAGCTTCTTTTCAGATGCCCTCTGAAGCTGCGTTTTCACCAATTCAACCAGTTCATTGGGGTTGAAAGGCTTGGTGATATACATTTCAGCGCCACTTTTCTTCCCTTCAAATACTTCCTCGCGAGATCCCCGTGCCGTTAAAAATATAAAAGGGATGCGCACAAATTTAGGAATGGCCCGCACCTTTTCCAGCAGCTGGAACCCATTCATTTGCGGCATCATGATGTCCGAAATAATCAGGTCAGGAGTAATGTGCTCTAGTTGCTCCATCGCCTCTACACCGTCAGATGCACTATGGATGATGGTTCCATCTTCGTATTCTAAGAGGTCGTGAATACCCTCACGTAGAGAAGGATCATCTTCAACAATGAGGATCGTGTAGTAGCCTTCTATGATATTACTTCCCTTTGCAGTTAATGCGGATTCCATAATCTGTTTTTAGTCGTTGCGTTTATACCAATCCCGCACCTGAATTGGTTTTGATTAAAAAGGGTGTAGTTGGGCTTTTCTGGGACATTCGCTCGGCGTAGCTCTTTCGTTAGAGTATGAAGGTTATATTTTAGACTCTTTTGGTATCATATCATAGTGCTGTAAGGTGTACTCTAGTACTCATTTGGGGTAAAAAAAAAGCCGATCTTACTCAGATCGACTTTTTCAGGTATTTTTTACGTTTAGGTTACACGGTTCGGAGCCGCCTAGCGCCAAAGAGAACAACGAGTAAGCCTAAGGCGAGAGCCAATGTACCCGCAATTGAGAATCCGGTGTTTGGCAATTCTGTAGGTGAGCTTGGCTCTGCGTTGGCACTGCTGCCAGAGGTCGCACGATCTTGGTCATCTACTGCGCCGGTGCCATTGCTATCAGCGGCCGTGCCATCACTATTGCTCGATCCGCTATCTGCATTTGTACCGTCTTCATCCGATCCACCACCTGCTGCAGAGCCGCTGTCAGCGGAGCCATCGGTTGTACCACCATCGGTTGAGCCGGTGCCGGATGCGTTGTCCGAAGCATTGTCGCTGCTGCTATCGCCTGAATCTGAGCTGTTACCATCACTAGGTGCTTCTGCACCTTCAGTGCTTGCCGAATTATCTGCATCAGACCCTGATCCGCCGGCCGAGGATGGCACAGGGGAGCTTGTCGGGACAGGTGTCTCTGTGGCTTCAGGCACTGAAGCTGCTGCTGTTTCGGTTGCAGCCCTAGCATCTAGGGTTTGGGTCACGTAGAAATTTTGAGTCGCAACCGCATCATTGGTTGCCACGATATTCGCAACTTCAACCGTTTGAGTGAGTTGAATCGGAGACGGGGTCGCTTCGGCAGGGAAGCCTAAAAATTGGGTAATGCCTAAACAGAGAAAGGCACCCACACCCACACCTAGAAGTCCCAAAAGAGACATGAGGAATGGCCGGTTAGAACCGTTGTCTGGTGTATCTTCGATGACGATTTCATCTAGTTCATCAAAATCGTCATCAAAAATATTTTCAGTTTCATCTATTTCAGATGGTTCTTCTGAGAAAAAGCTATCGTCGAATTCTTCTTCGGCCATTGATTTACCTTGTTTAAAACTTGTAACTGTCTGTAACCATTTTATAAAATGGCTCTTCCCAAAAATGTCGCTTTGCAAACCGCAACAAACAGCTACCTAAAAATGTTTTTAGCACGTGGTCTTTCAAAGGCTATTTTGGATAAAAAAGCATGAAAGAATGCGCCAACCATTATTATGTTCACTTTACATAATTATGTCAAGATTGGGCGTTGGGACGAAAAATTGCTCCCCATTTTCAAATTCAACGTCTGCTCCCTTTGATCTTACCCCGTTAATTGTGATTTGAGGCCAGTTATAAATTTTCTGAATTGTGCCCGATTTTCCCCGATTCTCTCCAGTAATTAGCCTAACGGTTTGCCCTAAAGCAAGCTCGGTACGGCTGAAGTTTTTATGGGGGGAGCTGGTTATTGTTTCGGCCGGGGCATCTTGTGCAATCACAATTTCTGCGCGCCCAGATAGACTATATTTACCATTGAATAGGGCGGTTTCTTTGCCGGAATTTTCACTTAACATCTGAAACATAGGGGGATACATGCCGCCAAATCCGGCACCATCAGTTAAAACTAGGGGAAGATTCCACCCGGCTGCAGATTGAAAAAGCTCGGCCGAAATCGTACCCGCGATGACCCCTTTTGCCCCAGATTCAGCCAAACGATGTAGCGTATTGGGCGATTCGATATGGCCCACGACAACAATCGCATTGAAGAGATCTGCATCAAGGGCGGCCATGTTAATTTTTGACGTTGGTGACTCTGTTTGAATCATCAGTTGGCCTGAGCCCTCAATGTCATTGGACCATACTGCTTGAATGCGTGCCCCTTCAACTTCGATAGCCACCCCTTTGTTTTGTAGAACTTGGGTGACCTGCCCACTGACAAGTGCTCTTAAATTTACATCTTCCGGTGTTCGTGCAATAAATATGTTTCCATTGATGATATCGACAATGGTTCCGGCAACTTCGGAAGAAACATGAATCGAACGGCCGAACGCTCTGCGTTTTTCAGCCAATAATGATCCTAACTTAACTTGGTCACCCACTTGCGCCTTTAAATGGGATTTGAGGTCGCTTGGCCCGATCCCTAGCTGTTTTGCAGCGGTTACGATTTCATAACCGGTTTCCTGATGGGCTTGGGCAACGATTTGCACCGGTGATAGTGTCTGGCCGCTGCTAACCGGTATCCGTATATTCGAGTCTGTGTCAAACATACGGTGGATGACAAACTTTTTATTTGATTCGATGATGGTTGTGTGTAAAGACATGATGTTTAAAGGCTATCTTTTAAGTTGGGGAAATATGGTTCCACATGCTAATTTGGTCATCAGGTAGAACCGCTGGCCTTCCCCGCCCATCAACCCAGATGCGGGCTTTAAAGCCTTCGATTTCTTCAAGCGTCTTCATATTAGACAATCCTATGCGTTTGTATCGTAGGGTCGCTTCGTAATTTCCCCCATTTGGCAGCCCGATAGAAACGAGATCGCCTCGAGCGATATTTTCTTGCACAATCGGCTCTGTTGAATTTGATTCTTTTAGCTCTACTGAAACGGCATTTTTCCCCTTGCGGCCCCGACCGGGGATGCCTACAAGCCATCCTAAGCTTAGAAATGCATCTGCTTCGATGACATCTACGGCCGCGGTTGGCTCTTGCTCTAACAGTTGGCCCAGCAGTGCCATCGCATTGTGCGGATCGATGAACGTCTCACATTCACCTTGCAGCTGCAGCGCATTAAACAAGGTTAAAATCAAAGATTCACCATCTCCGGTTAATTCTAGAATTTTACCGCGAACAAATAAACGCTTTATCGATAGAGGGACCTCGGGATCAAGCCCCCATGCATTGCTCGCCTCTTGGACCCCTTTTCGAATTAACCCTTGTAGCATGACTAAATCTAATGAAAGCTCTTGTTTAGATTGGGCGATCGCATTGGGGAAAAGCGATCGATTAATCATGTGTGTATGCAGAAGATTCTCACTATTTTCGGCCGCAGAAGAGGTTGTGCCTACCCATTGACTTAGCTCTGCCAGGTCGAGCTCCCCGGCCGCTTGGCCTAATGTTTTGCCCAAGCCTAAATCTGAACGGATGATGAGGTCTGTAAAATTGGGTTTGGCATAAACCATGGTTAACCCATTGACGTCATGATCAAGAATCAGCACGGGGCCGTCTACGAGTGCAGCTTGAAAGCGGGCGAAAATAGCGAGCCCTTCGTTGCGAGCATAGGGGACTTCACCGCTCCAACGCATGACTTCAACTAGGCCGGGAATTTGAGACAGATGATCGCGACGGATTACATCTTCGATGAGTTTGCGCACCGGTTTGACCCGCTCGTGGCGGGCGTCTGGGCGTAGGTTGGGTGCTGTTTTTAGTTCAGCCCCTAAATCGAGTGCTTGTTTGACATCTTCGTCCCAGTGGCCAGAGGCGGCGTAAATTACTTCGGGGCGAGAGGCTTTGGAAAATTGGCGTACTCCGATGCCGACATGGGTCGCGGCCCGCACAATTTGTTTCCCATATCCGCGGCCGCGTGGATCACTGCCTACAATTAAAACTAAATCGGGACGATTGTTGGCCAACCAAGTTACATCTTCGATCAGGTCATGGGTGTTGCCGCCGGTGAAGAGCTTTTCTAACTTGCTCGGGAATCGTTGAAGCAGGTGGACCGCACTTTCAACCGCAGGATCTTCGACTGAGGGGGCGACAACCACGGTGCGGATGATTCGCTCCATGCTAATTGAGATTAAAAACTTGTCTATACCACGTCCCCGCTGCTCGGTATGCAGAACCAAGTCGTTGTTAGACGTTAATATTTTTTGGTTTCCAATCTCTTCTAAGGTTTGAATCGCTTCTAGAACACCGTCACCCGCATTGCTGTGGGGGGACTTGTGGGTTGATGGAACGGCTGCTCGACTGACGAGCCGGCAAAATCCCGCTACCCTTTGAATAAGGAGAGCGGTTGTGTGACGCTCTCCAATATCTACCAACAAGAATGTTGACGGTGCTTTGGGAGGGGCTGGAGGTTGGTCCTTTAGCTGATCTTCTGTATTTGCTTCTTGAATCATTGAAGCTCACCTGGGCTTGTTATATTGTGTGCGAAATGGGGACGCCTGATAGCGGATGATCAAAACGTTTCTACTTGAGAGTGATTTTTACCAAAATCTTCCCGCCGCTACAACTATCTACTTAACAAGTGTGGCCCAGACAGGACCTTTGTACCTCATAATTGGGCGTTCATGAAATCTTTCCAGAGCGTTTGGGCTATTTCACCTCCATCTGCTTTGACGCCGTACTGAGAAAAGTAGTCGACAACCCTCTGAATGTCACGCCTTAAAAAGCGTTCTGAATTGGGGTTCCCCGCAGCGTTAACCATTTGGGGAAAATCGATGATCGTGACTTCACCCTGCCAATACAAAATGTTGTAGGCTGACAGGTCACCATGGACTTGGTTGAGACTAAGCATCAGCCGGACGTTGTCAATCACTTTATCAAACAGGGGCTGGGCTTCGGCCGACTCCAAGATGACGTCGTTGAGTGTGGCGGCCGCGATTGACCGATTCCCACAGAACGCCATCAGAATGGTGGTGCCTGAATGGGCTATCGGTTGAGGGACATCTGCCCCCGCTTCCCAAAGCTCTGTTTGCATTCTGTATTCATGGCCAACCCAGTTTGAGAAGTCGAGGTCTTGACCAAACTTGGTTTTCTTCTTCAATGCCCGTTGAGCTCTTGAACTCTGCTTCATTTTTTTGCCTTCACGGTCATGGGATAGACGGCCGATTTTATACGCGGCATCGTTTCGCAGGTGGCGCAACATACGCGGCCGGTACAACTTGGCGGCGATCAGGTCGTGCTCACTTGATTCAGTCGCTTCGCAGGCGTAAACATTTGCTTCTTTGCCTACTTTGACCTGATACAAAACATCGCTGATGATTTTGTCGCGCCAGAAGCCGCTGAGTGAACCGATCACCCAGCGACGTTCAAAATGCTTTGGATCCAGTTTCGCAGCGTAGGTCGGGACAAAATCCTCTATCAGATCGTTGTCTTCGACCAAGTTCTGCAAAATCTCTTTGCGACTGGGCTGACTGCCTCTGGTCCGATTGACTTGGTTCACCATGCGGCCGTGATTACGATGGTATGCATCATTGGCCAATTGCTCATACCGATCATCTAGATCATATTCATCTTCAAATGCTGATGAGGTGTTATCTTGTGTTTCCATAGCTATGCTTCCTCTGAGGTGGTCTGTGGTTGTAGGTTTTTTTCAAAAATCAATAGGGCCGGTTTTGGTTTAAATCCTAATTGAACGTTTAAGTCATACATGGGGTTATTTTCCTCATTGTCGGTCTTAATTATTTTTGCTCCGTATCGACGAGCAAACTTGATTGTTTCGAGCTTTAAGGCGGTCGCAATGCCGCGGCGACGATGTGATGGGAGGACGCCGGTGATACCGACAGAAAGCTGTTCGGGGTTTCCGTCGACCGCTTTGACGACAGATAGCCCTACCAGCTGATCGCCGTCGATCGCATAGTAGCCACCATCGACCAAGTGATTGGGGTGCGAAAAGTGTTTGATGAACTCTTCAAACGGCTGACGTTTTAGCTCTACGGTTGTGGGAATGTCGCTGACAATGGGCCAGTCGAGGTCGTAAGAACGTTGCTGCCAATCAGCGAAACGGCTTTTAACTTCGGCTAGGCCGACGATCTCGATTTTTTCATCTGCCATTTTTGCATCAACCCAGTCGTAGCGACTGAAATCAAAACTCGTCACATCAAGTTCCGAGCGTGGTTCGCGCATCGCAGGGGTGTAGCCATGATCTTTCAGGAGCTGACAGCGATCTTCATGATTTTCGAGCATGATGGTGCCCGATGTTTTTCCACCTCTGCTGGCAACATCGGCGTTCATTGCGTTCATAAACGCATTGGCGGCCGCTTGAAAGTCAGCATCTGGATCGATATACAGCATGAAGAAATAATCATCGTCGATGTCTGTGTCCCAATCGTCCATGTACTCACCCATGCCGATCGGGGTTCCATCTTGTTCTATGATTAGCTCGATAAAGTAATATTCTTTGTTGCGGGTCTCTTCATCATGCCGATGAATTTTTTCAGTGCGATAATACTCAGGCCATGCTTTGTTCCAAAGGGTTGTTTTTAATGCAAAATCAGCATCGCTGCCTGTAAATCTGCGTGTAGTTATTGACATGTTCTATTGAAAGCTTGTGGATCGGTATGCGGTGTTGCCACGGCGTGAACCCATACAAGGCTTTTAGATATTTAATTTTTTTTGATTAGGGGTGAAACGACTAGGTATTTGAAAATATGAATGAACGAATCAGAACAAGCGATAGGTACCGTCTTTCTGTGTTCGTCTATTTTTTTCTTTCAAAAGTTAATCGCTTAGGACTTTGCTATTCGTAGGGGTGCCGCTGGGCCTAAAAAAGTCCAACAAAAAAGCCACAGGGCGGGTGTGCACCTGTGGCTTGAATCACAAAGTTGGGGAGTTGAATCGATTTAGACGATTCGAACCACAGGGGCATCAAAATAACAATTTGGTTGGGTTTGAGAAATCATATTTTTGGACCTCCTGTTTAGAATTTTTCGGCCGAAGCCGCGCATAAGTTATCAGATCGATGCAGCTGTGTCAAGTATTAAGCTACTGGTAGAGAATGTCTCCAACCGATTTAATTGACGCTATTTTGCTCGACTGAGCCTGATCTAAGCCTGAAATACAAAGCAATTTTATGAAGTCATGTGAACTATTTTAAGCTTTGGACTTTCCCCTTTATAATCGGTCGTCGGTATACGTTTAATTTGAGCCAAACCGAGTCCAACAATCAATTTGAAGTTATAAATTGGAGATTTGAAAATTTATGCGAAAGGTCAATTTTAAACCCTTATTTTTTGCTTTTTTAATCGCATCATTTCTTTTTGTTTTTGCAAATTCTTTACGGGCGGGTGGCCCTGAACTTGTGGAGTATCAAACAACAGATTCAGCGGTTGCTTGTTCGGTCTATTTACCAATGGTATCGAATCAGGTTGTAAACCCTTACCCTCCTTTATCTCCTCCAGTGGAAGTGGAGCCGAATAATTCTTCAAGTACTGCAAATGGGTTTTTGCAACCAAACGTAACCTATACCGCTATGCCGAATGATTTACACGATGCCTTTAAACTGCATGTGTCTTCAGGTGGAAGATTAACAATTTCAGTTGACGGACATACGGGGAGCGGGGTTACCCTTGTTATTTATAATTCAAGCACTCAACGATTAGGATTTGAGAATTTGCCAGAAAGCGGAAGTGGTACCTTTAGTTTTAACCTAGATAGAGGTGGTGTGTACCTTATAGACATCGTGACGCTTAGCAATTACAACAGCGATCAAGCTTACCGATTGTCGTATCAGTTTGCAGGCAATCGGCAAAGCCAGTCGCGTGTCCAAGCTCCAGCGGCTGCGTTAAATTGTGACCCCACTGACACCCTTATTCATGAACGGTTCGATGGGAATGAATTAAATACAGCCGTATGGGGAATCAATCAGTGCCCTAGCGATGAAAACATAAATTTTGCAAATGGGGCACTTAGATTTAAGCTCGACGCCAACAGTTCTGGAGATTGGGAAGCTTGTAACATTCTCCCTATTTCTCAAAGGCCAGCCGTATCGAATATTGAGCTTAAGGTGAAGATTGAGGATGGAGATACATCGATAGATTATAGTTCCGGATTTATCGGTATATTTTCTAGTTGCGGCGATGAATGGACGAACCTTGCACTTAGCCCCATTGGGGTTATTGCCAGCAGTGTTAAAGTTAACCCAAATTTAACCACAGTGGAATCTTTCGATGGGCTTAAATTTCCAATCGAACGGACGATCCAGATGTCATGGACAGGGACCAAGGTTAAATTTGCCTCATTAGACGGATCAAATTTAATGGGAGACTTTGAAATATCCTGTACGTCGTATCCAGATTATTTTGTGTTTGGAGTGGGCACCAACCCTGGGGGGTATATTAGCGGAGAAATTGATGACATTTTGGTAACCAAACTTAATGATGAACCTGCTCCTACGCCTACACCTGCACCGGATTTTGGAGCGGTAGTCGAGTTTACTGGATGGAACCATTTTGGAGATTCAGAGGTGTTTGATATCTCTCAAGGGGAAACCACTGTTGGAATTAATTACAAAACACCATCTGATGGTGTTTCTCGGTATATCGGCTTTTCGGCTGATAATGGTGTAGAGTCTTTTTCTGCCGCCGAGATCCGTACTCGACTTGTGAAGTCTGGAACAGTGTGGGATGTGATTTATTTTGGATCGGGTTGGGATACAGATGGGAATACAGAAAGCTTTGACGAAGACTATTACGTTACATTCGGATATAGTAAATCACAGATTTTTGTAGCAATTTATACAACTGGATCCCCGTCACCCAGAGTATTTTGGTTTCCGGCTTCGGAGAGCTTGCTGGATGAATTTAAAGTGATGAAGGTTGAAAACATAGGCGGTACCCTTTATTTTTATTTCGACGGGCAATTAATGATGACCTGGGACTTTCCTTTGGAAGGTAATGAAAATGCATACGGAGAGGTTTTGCAGTTAGAAGCATATATCGTAGATGATCCTGAGAATGACGTGGCTGGACAATGGAAATCATTAAAGCTAAGGCCCTACTCGCCTTAAATACTATCGAATGGCACAAGCATCTGGCCCGGACCAATTAAGCGGCTCTGTTGAGCGCATTACCTATTACAACAGTGAAAATGGGTATACGGTGCTGCGGTTGAACCCGGATAAAAAGGGGATGTTGCCGTTTAAATATGCTTCCGGCCGGGATGCGCTGATTACCGTTGTGGGCAACTTGCCCGAACTGCAGCCAGGGGAATGGCTAAAGCTGTCGGGTAAATGGCTAAATCATCCCAAACACGGCCGCCAGTTTACCGCTGAGAAGTGCCAGCAGACAATGCCGGCCAATGTCGAGGGGATCAAACGGTATTTGGGGTCTGGAATGATACGTGGGGTGGGCAAAGTGATGGCCGGCCGCATCGTCGATATGTTTGGCGAAGAGACGCTGGACGTGATCGAACAGCATCCTGAAAAATTAGCCAGCGTGATCGGCATTGGGAAAAAGCGTGTGGTTGGCATCCAAAAGGCTTGGGACGAGCAGCGGTCGATCAAAGAAGTGATGATCTTTTTGCAGTCCCACGGGGTGACGACCGGCCTGGCGACCAAAATCTACAAAAAGTACGGGGACGATGCGTTGCAGGTGGTGCAGCAAACGCCGTACAAAATGGTGGCTGACATTCATGGGATCGGTTTTAAATCGGCCGACAAAATCGCCCAAGCGTTGGGGCTAAAAGTAGATGACCCCGGCCGGATTGAAGCGGGGATCGCCTATACGTTGAACAACATGTCGCAGCAGGGTCACGTGTATGTGCCGCAGTCAGAGTTGGAACCGAAAGCGAGTGAGATTTTAGGCATCGCGGAAGACAAAGTCAGCTACATTATCGAAACGCTGGAAGGGGATGACCTAATTAAGCGGGAGACGCTGACCGACGATAAAAACAAGCTAGGCAAGGTGGGGCTAGAGGTGGCGGAGCCGGAAACGGCCGTCTATTTGACCCCGCTTTACTATTCAGAGGTGGGGGTGACCAACCGGATTCGGACATTGGTCGAACACCCGACATCGCGTGTGCGGGCGGGGCGCGGTGTAAGTGTCCCATCGGTCAATACGCCTGGTTCTATTTTGAGCCAAGAGCAGCAGCGGGCGGTCGCCATCGCCCTAGAAAATAAAGTGTCGGTGCTGACTGGCGGCCCTGGTACGGGGAAAACGACGACGTTGCGGGCGGTGCTCGATGGGTTGGATGCACGCAAGAAAACCTGTGCGTTGGCATCCCCAACCGGCCGGGCGGCGAAACGGTTGGCAGAGGCGACCGGCCGTGAGGCAAAGACGATCCATCGGCTGCTCGAATTTAAGCCGGGTGAAGGATTCAAGCGGAACGAAGAGAACCCGATCGATGCGGACATGGTGATTATTGACGAGGCGTCGATGTTGGACGTGGTGTTGGCGAACACGCTGTTAAAAGCGATCGACATCAATAGCCATGTGCTGTTTGTGGGGGACGTGGATCAGCTACCATCTGTGGGGGCTGGAGACGTCTTGCGCGATCTGATCCGGTCTGAAGTGCCCGCGATTATTCGACTAACCCAGATTTTTCGACAGGCACAAGATTCGCTGATTATCCAAAATGCCCATTTGATTAATCAGGGGAAAATGCCGCTGACCCCGCCCGAGGCGCAAGACTTTTTCATGTTTGTGAAAGAGGAGCCGGAGGAGCTGGCCGATTTAATCGTTGATCTATCTAAACGACGCATTCCGGCTAAATTTAATATCGATCCGTTTGCGGATATGCAAATTTTATGCCCCATGTATAACGGCGCAGTTGGGGTCACCAATTTAAATAAATTGATGCAGCAGGGGCTAAATCCGCCCGGCCGTGGGAAGGGCGAAAAGGTGCTGGGAGGCCGCACCTTTCGGCAGGGGGATAAGGTGATGCAGATCGTTAATAATTACGATAAAAACGTATTTAACGGCGATATCGGCCGGGTGACAGGGGTCGACACGGTGCAGCAGCTGATGACGGTGAACATGGATGGCAATCCGGTGGTCTATGACTTTCTAGAGGCGGATGAACTGGTGCATGCCTATGCGGTGAGTGTGCATAAATCGCAGGGGAGCGAGTACCCGGTGGTGTTGATTCCGGTGGTAACGCAGCATTACATGATGTTGCAGCGGAATTTGCTATACACGGCGGTGACGCGGGCGAAGCGGGTGGTGATTTTGGCTGGCACCCGCCGGGCGTTGAGCATGGCGATTAAAAATAACAAGCAGTCGCAGCGCCACACGGCATTGGATTGGCGTTTAAAATCGTAGGGGCTAGGTCATTCGCATGGTGGGTCTATCAATTACAAAATGTTGACGGCGAATGACTCGCCCCGTGGCATGAAATCGACTTGTTTAAACTGCAAAACTTGCTGTGCATGGCACACGCTTGCCGTTTACGGGCGACTCATTCGCAGTAAGACTGTACATGACGCAACCGGTTTCATGCGAATGAGATAGCCGCTACAGAAACCGTTCAAAAAACTTGCCAATTCTGCCTCGCTCCATCCGATCTTCTT
>JAHDEB010000252.1 GCA_020629055.1 Chloroflexota bacterium | reverse complement strand
CTAAACTGTTTGTTTACGACTTGCGACGACGACGTTTGCGCTCACGGGCAGCAGGTGCTGCTTCGGGGGGTGCCTCTCCTCGTGCTTCTGCACGGGCGGCCGCTTTCGCAGCTTTAATCGCCGCATCGCGGGGTGCCATCTCCTTAATCCAAGTCAGACAGTTCTCATCGTTACCCGTCATCACGTTACCGGCCAAAATACCATCCATGATTTCATGGTGATTAGGGTTTGTAATGGCGGAGGTCATACCAGAAGCCATGAACATGGTTAATGCATGGGCGTTCAACGGGTTCCGTTGAGGCAAGCCAAATGAAATATTTGAAGCCCCACAGCTGGTGTTGACCTTTAGTTCTTCTGTTAAACGGCGAACCAAACTAAATACTTGACGGCCGGCATATCGCATCGCTCCGATCGGCATCACCAACGGGTCGATTAAAATGCTTTCTTTTGGAATCCCATAATCGGCCGCACGCTCAACGATTTTCTTTGCAACCGCATAACGCACGTCTGGATCCTCTGAAATACCAGTCTCATCATTTGAAATTCCGATTACGGCGCAATCATATTTCTTAACAAGAGGCAATACCCGTTCCATCTGCTCGTCTTCTCCGGTTACAGAGTTAAGGATAGGTCGACCTTCGCAAGCCTCTAGCCCTTTCTCTAATGCCTCGACGATAGATGAATCGATGCAGATCGGCACATCGACAAGTGACTGTACCAGTTTAATGGTATCTGCCAAAATTTGGGGTTCATCCGCCAGCGGGATGCCAGCATTCACGTCTAAAACGGTAGCCCCTTTTGCAACCTGCATCAATGCATCGCGCTCTACACGACTATAGTCACCAGCAGCCATTTCACGAGCCAGCAGCTTGCGCCCGGTCGGGTTAATTCTTTCACCAATCACGCAAAACGGGTGATCGGGTCCAATTTTTACGATTTTCGTTTTGGACTCAATGATCGTTTCAAAACTCATAATAGTTCCTTGTATATTCTTGGTCTTTATCCCTGTCCGTTCGACGCAACAGGTAGTTGTTCAGCGACTTCAACCGGTTCAACTACCGGCCGGGGCCAAAGCCCCGCTTCTTTTACGATGTCAGGAACCTGATGCTCGAGCTTGTACGCCATAATATGAGCACCTGAAATCCCTTCAATCTCCATCGCCTGCTGAATCATTTCGACACAGATTTTTTTACCTTCTTCAGCTTTTTTCCCTTTAGGTGCGGCATTCAAACGGTCAACAACCGCATCTGGAATACGCACGCCAGGCACATTTTTACGAATGAATTCAGCTGAGCGTCCACCCTTCATCGGGCCAACGCCAACCATAATAAAAGCTTTTTCATGCAGCCCCATATCAACAACCCGCTTCATGTATTCCTTCAAACGTGGAATATCGAAGCAATATTGGGTTTGGATAAAATCTGCGCCCGCTTCGATCTTTTTCGCCAAACGAATGGGTCGAAAATCAAATGGCATCGCAAATGGGTTAGATGCTGCACCTAAGAACAGTTTCGGGGCCGTGGTTAAAGGGCGGCCGCTTAAAAACATGCTCTTATCGCGCATAATGCGCAGCGTACGCAGCAAATGCATGCAATCAAAGTCAAATACACGCTTCGCTTGGGGTTGGTCGCCAGCCGTAACATCGTCACCGGTTAAGCATAAAACATTGCCTACGCCCAATGCAGCCGCGCCCAACACATCCCCTTGAATGGCGATGCGATTTTTATCACGGCAAGAAATTTGTAAAATCGGATCGAGTCCCTGTTGGGCCGTTAGCGCACTAACCGCCACAGAAGACATATGGCAATGGGCTCCAGAAGCATCGGTTGCATTATATGCATCTACCGCACCGCCCATCACTTCAATTTCATGTAAAACGTCGGCCGGATTGCTGCTATCAGGTGGGCCAAGCTCGGCCGTAACCGCAAAATGACCCGCACGCAAGACTCGCTCAAAATTGGTACCCGCTTTCATTTCACCAATCATGATTGCCCCCCAGATTTTTCTAAGACTGGAATCGTATTGATACCAACCCATCCTTTAGGGACTTCTTTATCGACCCCGGTCAACATGTTGACCCATGCCGAGGTGCCTTCAAGCTGACGATTGACGGGTGGCTGAATGTGGGAGATTTCTTGTCCCCACTCACCCATCTTTTCAGATCGTTCAAACGCTTCAACCCAAACACAGCGCATTTCCGGTTTTACTTCACAGTGGCCGTTTTCACGAACACCACCGCAAGCACCGTTGCGCAAATTTTTAGGGCAAGACATCGAACAGGTCATGCCTGTAGAGTGCAGAACACATTGTCCGCACATTTTACAATCAAAAGCGAGTCGTTTACTCCAGTCCTCAGGCCCAGCAATCCAGCGGTTTACACGTTCGTAACCGATGCGTTTGATAACAGGGTCAAGTTTTTGGAATAACGACTTTGTTGAGCCATAGGCTCGCTCAAGCATTCGTGGGTGGTCGCGTAACCAACTTCCAATACTCATAATATTTAGTTGTTAGTGGTTAGTGAATGGTTATTAGCGAATAGTTGCCAGTGGATATTTCTAACCACTAGCCACTCGTAACTAGTTACTAATCCAACTATCTAGCTCGTCTGCGTCGACGTCGGCCGCTGTCGGCCGCAGCTGCAACCGCAGCCTCGTCAATTCTGAAACCGCGTGCGTTGATATCTGTCACCAACTCACTAGGTTCTACATCGAGCGCGTTTCTCATGGCGGATACATGCTCAGGCGCACTACCACAACAGCCACCGATGATTGAAGCCCCTAAAGCACGAACACGCTGAGCATACTCAGCCATCGCTTCGGGCGTTCCATCATATTTCAATTCGTTGTTAATCCATTGAGGCATGCCTGCATTCGACTTGGCGATAATCACCGCATCTGGAATCTCTTGATGCATTAGGTCAACGACCATTTCAATCTCATCGATCCCATTGCCACAATTGGCACCAAATGCAAAAATGTTCCAAGATGCCATTTCACGAGCTGCAGCCTGTGGAGTAACCCCCATCATGGTGCGCCCCTTGGTGTCAAACGTCATCGTGGCACAAATCGGCCGGTCAGAAACCTGCCGGATGCCCTCTACAGCGGCTCTAACTTCATCTAGATCGCTCATTGTCTCGATCCAGAACAAGTCTACGCCACCTTCGTGCAGCCCTTTCGCTTGGATTGCAAACGATTCAACAGCCTCTTCGTAGCTCATATTGCCCATCGGTTTCATGATTTCACCGGTGGGACCAATAGAACCTGCAGCAAATACAGTTTTGCCTGAAGATTCGGCCGCTTGTTTTGCCAGAGCAGCACCCATGCGGTTCAACTCTACAGACTGATCTTGCAAATTGTGCAATTTCAATCTAAAAGTCGTGCCGCCAAAGGTGTTGGTCAGAATAATCTGAGCACCTGCATCGATGTACTGTTGGTGAACCAAAAGTACATTCTCTGGCATCGTTTCATTCCAAGTTTCTGGAGGAGCACCATCACCAAGACCCAGCTTGAACATCTGAGTCCCAGTTGCACCATCTGCTAGTATGGTTCCGCCCCCCGCTAGTAAGTCAGATAATTGTGTTGTCATATCTTTGCTTTCCTTGCGGTTGGTTTAGCTGATTCAAATAAATCAGCCTTTCGTACCGGGTGTTCCGCCGTTTTCTAACGAAACGGCGTCCCTTTTCGTCAATAAACAGACGAAACACCCGTGAAATTGGTTACGCACTAGCAGTTTATCATGCTCTTTAAGCGAAGTGATTAATAATCCTTCGTTTTAGGCATGCTTTTTGATGCAATCATTCGTAAATCGCTATCAAATCGGAAGAATTCTTTCAACTCAACAACTATACGAACTCATCTATTGAGGATGCTTAATTTGCATCCACTTTTTAGCAGTTTCAACAGCAACAGCTGCGTCACGGCAATAAGCATCCGCTTCAATATCTTCAGCAAATGCCTCATTTAAAGGAGCGCCACCAACCAAGACGATCATGTCTTCACGAATCCCTTTAGATTTAAGAGAGTCGATCACAACACGCATGTAAGGCATGGTGGTTGTTAAAAGGGCTGACATACCAAGAATTTCAGGTTTGTGCTCTTCAATTGCGGCTAAATATTCTTCGGCCGAATTGTTGATACCAAGGTCAATCACTTCAAACCCAGCACCTTCCATCATCATCGAAACCAAGTTTTTACCGATGTCGTGAATGTCACCTTTCACGGTGCCAATGACCATCGTGCCAACTTTTGCGGCCCCGGTTTCTGCCAGTAACGGGCGCAAAATCGCCATACCGGCTTTCATCGCTTTAGCCGCCATTAGAACTTCAGGGACAAACAAAATGCCATCACGGAAGTCACGGCCAACGATCTCCATACCGGCCACAAGACCCTTAGTCAAGGTATCGTATGGGGTCCATCCACGGCCAAGCAATTCTTCAGTTTCTTCTACGATCTCATCTGCATAGCCATCATAGAGATCTTCAAACATCAGTTCGATAATCTCTTGATCATCCATTTCGGAAAGAATAATTTCGTCGTCTTCTAGTTCTTCATCTGACATAATGTGTTACCTCAATTTAAAATGTGGAATTCAAGTTGTCGATTTTCGATTGGGTTCGAACAGCCAATCGAAATCCATTGTTTAAAATTTTTATTTGCGTCTACGTCTGCGTCGGCGGCCGCCCCCACCATCATCAGAATCACCGGCAACAGCAGCGGGTTGTTTCGCTGTCGCTAAAACGTCTGACAGGTGTGGAAAAGCATCTGTTGCATGTGGAATCGCAATCGCCCCAACAAACTCATCTTGGAATGATGGATCTACCGCCGTTTCGACATATGTGACCCATTCTGCGATTTGCTGCGCTTCGGTCCGTTTATCTTTATTAAGAAGAGCAAAACGAGCCCCATCCCCAGCCGCATTTCCGGCGGCCGTTACTTTTTCAAGCTCACAATCAGGAATTAAGCCAAGCAACATCGCATATTTCGTATCGATAAAACTGCCGAATGCCCCAGCTAAAACAATTCGGTCAACCGTTTTTAAGTTAGCCCTGTTCATTAATAGCTTACAACCAGCATACAATGCGGCCTTCGCTAATTGAATGGCCCGAACGTCATCCTGGGTGACGTAAATCGGCTCGCCCGACCGGCTTTCTGCAGCCGTTGCCAGCATATATTTGCCCGACCGGCCGTCAAAGGCGATCCGTTCATGGTCTGCCAAGTCAGGGTTAAACTTACCGTCGGCCAATATCACACCGGCCAAAAACATTTCAGCAATCACTTCGATAATGCCAGACCCACAAATACCAGCAGCCAATTGCCCCGGCCGTTCAAATTCCGGCACATCTTCGCCCAACTGCCATTCGTTCGACCAACGTTCTTCACCAATAACTCGAAAACGGCCGACTTTTGTTTCCGGGTCAATTCGGACCCGCTCAATCGCCCCAGGGGCAGCCCGCATTCCATAAGCGATCTGGGCACCTTCAAAAGCGGGCCCCGTTGGGCTAGAAGCACTGTACATGACCGCTTTATTCCCAAGCGTAATTTCCGCATTGGTTCCGATATCGACCATCAAAATTTGCTCGTCCGTTTGCAAATACGGCTCTTCAGAAATCAATGCAGAGACATTGTCGCCGCCGACATGCCCCGCTTCTGATGGCAAAATATGGACCCACGCACCTTGGTGCAAACGCACACCCAGCTCACGCGCTTTGACATCCATGCCATCCCGGGTAGCCAAGGCAAAAGGGGCACCGCCCAATTCAATCGGGTTAATACCGAGCAATAAATGGGTCATCGTGGTGTTCCCCACAAAAACCGCATCTTGAATATCTTTCGCTTTTAGATCAATCTGGGCCGTAATTCGTGACGCAATCGAGTTGAGTGCTTTTAGCACCGCCTTGTGCATCTTCTCGGTCCCTTCTTTGTCGGTCATCGCAAAGCTGACCCGGCTCATTAGGTCTTCCCCATAAGTGATTTGCGGATTCATCTGAGATTCAGTCGCAACGACTTCGCCTGTGCGCAAGTCGCACAAATACCCTGCGATCGTGGTTGACCCGATATCAACGGCTAAGCCATAGGTCCCTTCGACATATCCTGGTTGAACCTCAATCACCTCACGATCTTGCCAAATCGTAACGGTCACACGCCAATCATCTGTGCGGAGAACAGATTGAAGCCGACGAAGTACCAGCCAGTCGATCGATAAGTTTTCTAGTTGCCACTGTTGGGCGAGTGCGTCTTGTAAGCGACCCCAATCTCCCCGATGCTCTCCAAGTTCGGCCGTGTCTACCTCGACATAGACCTTTCGGACAGCTGCATTAATTTCAATTTGTTTGTCTGATGCCGCTTTGCGAATGACCTGCTTTTGAGCACGTGCTTCTTCGGGGACAAAAGCGAGCACATCCCCTTGAACGAAACATTGGCAAGAGAGTCGATACTCGCTGTTCCCCATCCGTTCAAGCAATTTCGTCTCTTTCTCTGAAGGAGGCGTGACATTGTTGCCGCTAGAGACGATTCCATGCTTCTGAAAATCACCGTCTTCAATTCGCACCATGCATTTGCCACAGGTTAGTTTCCCACCGCAAATACTTTCGATCTCGACTCCCATTGTCCGGGCTGCATCTAAAAGCGAAGTTCCGGCCGGAATTTCTTCACGGCGACCTGAAGGCATAAATATTACTTTCTTTTCTTCCACTGTTTCGTTTTCCAACTCTTGGGACATTGGCGGCTACCAACCCTTATTTTAGATTTTGAACTTTCATTAGTGTAGCACCCGTGAATATCTGCTTCTATGTATGAAAAAGACAAAATATAGCATTTTGCACATATAGGTATGTAGCCAAACTATGCACTTAGCACAACTGGCAACAATTAATCTTGCTAGAGTTCTGTTTTTTTGCTTGGCTGGCATTTTAATCAAGTTGGGATTAGCATTCAATTTAAGCGAGATCCGGTGAATATTATGGCAAAAACAGCGTGTCTCGCTTTAGTTTATTCAGCCCAACCTGACACATCATCCCAAATTACTCGCCCGATCGGAGGTCGTTTTGAAAATTTTAATCGCCCATACCTCTCCAGAGGACTTTAGAAATGATCTACTCTCACGTTTTCCAGATGATGACATTCATTTCACAGATCGGCCGGATGAGTTGGTTGCAGACCTGGCCCGGCATCAGCCTGAAGCTGTTTTTACAATCAAGCAAAAAAGCTTTCCTCCCCAATATCATCCCGCCATACCCTCCTGTCCGTCAGTCCGCTGGATTCAAGTTGGTGGGTCGGGGTATGAGCACATAGGCCGATGGGATGCCGATCGAACGCGAGTGACAAATTGCGCAGGGGTTTTGGCCCGATTCTTGGCAGAAACGGTCACTGGGGCGATGATCACGCTCAACAACAACACCTTTACGTTTCGAGATCAGCAACGAGAAAAAGTATGGCAAACACATCTATTCCGGCCGCTGGTTGGGCAAACACTGCTTATTGTGGGATTAGGCCATATCGGTGGCTGGCTGGCCCATAACGCCAAAGCGCTTGGCATGCATGTGATCGCCATTCGCAATAGTGACACCCCCCACCCCAGCGTGGACGAAATGTACCGACCCGATGCGCTGAAAAAGCTTGTCGGCCGGGCCGATGTCGTCTCACTGCATGTACGCCATACGCCTCAAACAGAAGGGATGGTTGATGCAGAGGTTATCGCCAATATGCGGCCAGGGGCGATGCTGATCAACACCTCACGCGGACCTGTTGTCGAGGAAACCGCCTTAATAGACGGCCTCCGCACAGGGCAAATCGGCTCCGCTTATCTAGACGTTTTTAATACCGAACCCCTACCGTCAGAGCATCCATTTTGGGAAATGGACAACGTGTTACTCACCCCCCACGCCTCTGACCATGTCCATGAATGGCCCGCCATTTTCGGCCGCTTTTTTGGAGACAACCTTGAGCGATACAAAGCAAACAAAACCCTCACAAATGAAGTTCAACCACCCAGCTAGTGCTTCGCCCAACTTCTTTTGAGAGGTTGCTGGTTCAAGATGGTGAAGCCGGGCCAAATTGGCCTAAAGTGTTTGCCCCGTTTTAAAACCTAGCAATCT
>JAHDEB010000251.1 GCA_020629055.1 Chloroflexota bacterium | reverse complement strand
AATTCAACTATACCGTTACTTATGCCGCACGGTACTAGAACCAACAACTTCCCTCTTTTGTTATCTTGTTTCCCTGTTAAAATCCGGCCTTTATGAAAACTGATGTTTTAAATATGACCGACCCGGCTGCATTAACCCGTGCGGCCGACGTCATTGCGGATGGCGAGTTAATCGTCGTCTTTTTTCAGGGGACATACGCCTTTTTGTGCGATGCGGACTCGACCATACCGGCCGATAAAATATTTGAAATCAAAGACAGGCCGCGAGAAAAGGGGCTTTCTCTTGTTGTGGATCCCGCTTGCTTGCCCGATTTCGTTGATGTTACGCATCCGATATTCAAGCGATATCCCTTCGAAAAAGTCATCACGCTTCAGCGCAGCGTTTTTTCAATCGGATTGGTTCTACCGGCCGGGTCCGATGCTCCGGCCGATTTGGTGCAAAACAAAACGATTTTAAATGTGTGGACCGAATTCCCACCCCATCGACCTTTGGCTCAGCTGACCCATTTGGCGAGGGGAAAAGGCGTTCGCGGTTTTAAGGGGGCCTCGACCAATCTGAGCGATGAACCGACTTACAATACGGTTGAACAGGTGCTGGCCCAGTTTGACGGGGAAATACCGCTGATACTAGATGGTTCGGAGCCGGTTCCGCTCGCTCGCCGTAAATCGACCACGCTGGTGGACTTAACACAAAATCGGCCGACGATGATTCGTGCCGGGAATGTTTCGGCCGACGAGGTGCAGGCGGGGTTAGACGAGATAGGATTCGGCCGTTTGAAAATCGCCGAGAATGTGAAAATTTTATAGCGGTTAGGAGAAATTGGATGGAAACAGGAAGAGCAATCAAGGCGAGCCGGAGTTGGATTAATCAAAACGGTCATCAAATTCTCCAAGAGTATGCAGAGCTGTTGCGCTTGCCCAATCACGCATCAGATTTACCAAACATCGAACGGAATTGTGACTTTATTTCCCAAATGTTCGCCAAACGGGGATTTGAAATGCAGCTGCTGCGTCTTGAGGGTGCACCGCCCATTGTGTATGGGGAACGGCTCGTTGCCGGAGCCACCCGCACCTATTGTATTTACGCCCACTATGATGGTCAGCCGGTTGTGGCTGAAAATTGGACCCATCCTCCGTTCGAGCCAACTTTGTATGATGGGGCGATGAGCAACGGCGGCCGGCCGATCCCATTCCCGACTTCACCCAATGAGGAAATAGATGAGGAGTCACGCTTGTATGCGAGAAGTGCTTCAGATGATAAGGCTCCGATTATTTCGTTGGCGGCCGCTTTGGATGGGTTAGAAGCGGCCGGGATCGGGTTAACGTCGAACATTAAGCTGTTTTTTGATGGGGAAGAAGAAACTGGCTCTCCAAATGTTGAGAACTATTTGCGAACCTTCGACCATTTGCTGAACGACATCACCGTTTGGATGCTGGTGGATGGGGCCGTTTATCCCACTGGTGATCCATCATTTAAGTTTGGCTCTCGCGGCCGAACGGCCGCACAGCTGACCGTCTATGGTCCAGCCCGGCCGCTCCATAGCGGCCATTATGGCAATTGGGCCCCCGTCCCTGGCCAGCTTTTAGCACGATTACTCGCTTCGATGAAGGATGATGAAGGCAAGGTTTTAATTGATGGCTTCTATGACAGTGTCATTCCAATGTCTGACTTTGAACGCGGCCAAGCTGAAGAAGCCCCCAACATTGACGAACAGTTAAAAGAGGAGCTTGCACTGCATACCACCGAAGGAAACGGAGAGTCCCTTAATTTGCGCATTCAACTCCCATCGCTCACGATTCGGGGGCTGGCCAGCGGGTCGGTCGGTGAGAAAGCGCGCAACGTCATCCCGACAACGGCCGTCGCCGAACTTGAAATGCGACTTGTGAACGGGAACGATCCGGACAGCATGCTTGATTTGCTGGAAGCCCATATCAAAAAAGAGGGATGGTTTGTGGTTGACGAAGAACCGAGTTTAGAGATTAGAAAGGCCCATCGAAAAGTGATCAAGATGATCCGAGACGAGGACAGTTTTGCCGCGTCTAAAGTAGATATGGACCGGCCGGAAATCCAAGAAGTCATCGCAGGGTTAAAATCCTTTACGGGGGATAGCGGGGTGTTTCTGCCCGCTACCGGAGCATCTAACCGGATTTACGGGCTGATTTTTAACGACATCGGGAAACCGGGGATCTGCATCAACACGGTCAACCGAGACAACAATCAGCACGGGGCGGATGAGAATGTGCGGATAGGCAATTTGTGGTACGGGGCTGATATTTTGTCGGTTGTTTTAACGTTGCCCGAATAGCGGTGTGTTTTTAGCCGATTCCCACCAAAATCAGCCCGATAAAAATGACCGCAATGCCAAGCATTTTCGGCCGATGTCTTGGCTCACCCTGCAACGTAAGCCCAAAAACCGCCCCAATCGGAATACTCAACTGCCGGAAAGCCGCCACATAGCTTACATTGGTCACAAACGCCATCGCCGCCAACGCAAGCCCATACGTTGCCATGATGACGACCCCCGTCACCAGCGCCTTTCTGAGCATTGGCCGATCTTGAATGATGTCGCGTAACAGGTCACGTTCCGGCCGGTAAAGCAGGGTGATCAAGACCGCCACCACGGTGGTGCTTGCAGTTTGGAACGAAATATAAAGCAGTGTCACCGATCGATTGTCGAGCGCGGCTTCGGCCGTTTCTCGCATCAGGCGCATCCCTTGATCGTCGATCATCGTGTAGCCCGTGGTCCCAATCGCGGCTAGCAGAGCAAATGCATACACCGGGCTGAAATATTCGTTTAGCTTTAAATCTTGAAAACTAGTCAGCGGTAAAACGACACAGCCGATGACGATTAGCCCCATCCCGACATACCCCAACCGGCCGATGTCGCTGCCGTTGCCAAGCAAAATCGTAATAAGGGCGATAAATAGCACCGGCAAGGCCCGGGCCAGCGGATAGGCAAAAGAGATATCACCCCGACGATACGCCCCAGCAAGTCCGGTTAGATAGACCGCTTGGGCAACCCCAGTCAGCGCGACCCATCCCCAAAAAACCGCTGGCAAATGGGGCAAAGCGTGTCGATGCCATACCATCACCGGCAGCATCACGGCGGAGCCAGATGCGGCCGCCAGCGCAAAAAAAGCGAGCGAGGGATTAGACCGTTTGCTGACGAGGTTCCACCCCGCATGAAAAAATGCGGAGGTGATGATTAAAATGGCGGCGGTTAGCGTCATTGGGCGTTCACCCAGGGTATGGGAGATCCATCACTTTCCCCGGCCGTATTTCCCCATCTTGGCTATGCACCGTCACTTCTGTACCAGCCGCCCAATGTCCCCGCTGAATCATCCCTACAGATACATTTTGCTCGAAGCGGGGTGACCAAATGCAGGTGGTGACGTGCCCAACCTGCTGATCCCCGATCATGACCGGCCATGGCTGGGCGGCCGGTGGACACTTGCCTCCGCCAAACATAACCCCTTTGATCATCTGTTTGACCCCTTCTTGGTGGATGGCTAACAGCGCGTCCTTGCCGACAAAATCAAGCGACCCATCGAGCGTACAGTAACGTTCCATGCCACATTCCAGCGGGTTGTTTTCCCGCGTCATTTCGTTGCCCAGCGAGAGCAGGCCACCTTCGACCCGTTCAATCAAGTTAGGGCAGCCGGGTGACACATTAAATTCTTGACCCGCCTCCCATAAAGCGTCCCAAAGGGGGAGCCCTAAATTCCAATCGTCTAAATAAATTTCAAAGCCACCCTGTTTGCTGTAGCCACTGCGGGCGATTACCAAAGGATGCCCTTGAAACGGCAATACTTTAAAGCGGAAAAAGCGGATCGAGCGCACCTCGTCCCCAAACACTTTTGCCATCAAATCGTCTGATTTTGGCCCCTGAACCGCCATCGGCCATACGTCAGCCTCGAAAATGTCAGCCTCTAGCCCGTACCCTTGCGCCAGCCCTTTGGCCCACAATTCGACGTCTGAATCAGCGATCGAGAGCCAAAACCGGTCGTCGGCCAGCTTTTGAATGATCGGATCGTTGATCATCCCCGCATTGCCATCGATGATCGGGGCGTAAAAGCCCATCCCTACTTTGGCTTTGCGCAGGTCGCGCGGGGTCATTAGCTGGGTCAGCTTGGCTGCATCTTTGCCAGCGATTTCGATTTGCCGTTGGGTGCTTACGTCCCATAGCTGCACGTGTTCGCGCAGATGCCAGTAATCTTCTTCAACCGTTTTACGGAACCCTTTGGGCAAGATCATCCGGTTGACAATCGAATAGGCGGAAACGCCGAGTTCTTCGATACGTGGAATATAAGGTGTGCCGCGTTGACGGCGGGAGACGGTTAACTTTACTGATGAGTTTGACATATTTACCTGTTAGGAAAGTGGGTATTCAGTGAATCGGTATTCGGTAGGTCGGTTTTCGGTGAAATTATCACTGATCAACCGACCTACTGATTACTGACCTACCGGTCAGGCCGACCACCAGGTCGAATATTGATGTGGGGAAAGCATAAGCGGGATGTGTATTTTCCCGGCCGGATCTGGAATGAGAAAGCGGACCACGATTTCAGGCATAATTTGGCCTGATGGCGGGGTTCCGGGTTGATTGTCAAAATATTCTGCACTTTGAAATACAAGTTCGTATTTCGCACCGTGGTCTGATTCGCTGACCTCGACTTCTTCGCGAATACGCCCTTCGTCGTTCGCAATGACGTTGAACAGCTGCGTTCGCTCGCCATCGGCCGAAGTTCTAAAAAATTCGATTCGTATTTGTTTCGCATGATCTCCGATAATGGAATCAAGCACATGGGAAGAAATTGTAGCCATAGGGTTTATTTTGGATGGTTGACTTGAAGCTCCACGCTCTGTTTGATAAAAGTTTCAGCCTCTTTTTCTTCTAACTCATCGACAGAAAAGAGCTGCAGGTGTCGCCTGAACTTCCCTTTTCCTTGTAGTAGGGATTTAGGATCTTCAAGTTCCACCCCTCGGCTGAATGCCAAATTGACATGGTGTTTGTTCGGATAAGCCCCACTAAAGTGGGTTCCGCCGATAAAAAATCCCACACCACCGTAAATAATGCGCTCTTCTATTGTCAGGGTCGCAGAGCTTTGATCTTGGTAATGGGAACGAACTTGTTTGATGATGTTCGCTTTAAAGGGGGAGACTAACTCTATGTCCTCAACGAAACTTTCAACCTCTTGATTATTCATTTGTTTATTTTACTCTGGGTCGCTAGATTTTTTTAGTCATTGACGCGAACAAATTTAAAAACGGCCACCGGTGAGCCGTTTTGCAATCTGGTTTGCACATTCACGGGGGGAAAGTTTATCAGAGTGAACTGTGATGTCGTAGTTGATGCCGTTGTGAACGCGGTAGAACTGTTCAGCGGCCGAACCGATCATGCGATCCTGTCTTGCAACCTCTCTTCGCGCCAACTCCTCTAACGAACAAAATACCCCAACAGTCGTTAAGGAATGATCTTTTAACTCATCGATCCAAATCTGTAAATCGTTGATACCGTCTCCAACATCATCAACGATAAGATTTTGGCCTGATTTTAATAGAGCATGAACAACAGCGTGATAAGAATCGTTTATTTTTTTAGCATGCGGACCAGAAGTAATTCTCATGCCGGTTTTTCCGTTGGGCAGACTTACTTCTTTCCAGCTAAACCCCTTACTTTCTGTAGTTGACCAGCTGTTTGACCGTTCAGGCATCATATTGATTAAAAGATCAATGCCGATGAGGAGATAATGTTCAGGCAGAATAGATTGGAGTTCACGGCAGATGCTTGTTTTTCCGGAACTACTGGGCCCATTTAAATAGATAATTTTCATGTTTTTATTTTTAATCAGGTGAATTTGTTTATTTAACGGCCGGTAACGACCTGCGTTAGGCTACAACGATTAACTATCTGTGAAACAAATTGGGTTCAAACGGAGTCTAATATTTGAGAAGGGGTTAGAAAATTGCTCAAAATCCAATAAAATTAACATCGATATTGAAAAAATAACCAAAAACGGCTGAAAACTTGGCTATTATTCGAAAAAAAACCAATTAAATTAACAATTAGGGGTTGACATCGGCTTGGATGTTAATTATCATTCGTCACATGTTAAGAAAATTAACATCGATATTGATTTTATTCATCAGATTGAATGAATTACAAGAAAAGCATTTAATCTAAAAAGTAGTTAATTATGAACCCAGTTATCGGACAATGCCCCATCTGCCAAGACCAGCTTCAAGTTACACAGCTCCATTGTGGATCATGTGACACATCGATCAACGGCCATTTTTCCCTCGGCCGTTTGCACCATCTTACCCCAGAACAGCTTGACTTTGTAGAGACATTTATTCGCTGCGAAGGCAAAATCAAACGGGTAGAGCAAGAGATCGGATTATCGTATCCGGCCGTGCGTGCCCGACTCAACGCGATTGTTCTGGCGATGGGATATGACCTGGAACGTGACGACGATGAAGACGACACGCTGGTAGATATGAACCGAAGTGAAATTTTAGGCCGAGTGGCAAACGGCGAGCTTACAGCCAAAGAGGCGGCCGCATTGATGCGTGGATCGACTTAATCGATTGGCCCCCAGCCGGGCGCAATTACAAAGACCAAAAAGAATAGATGATTGAGTTTTATGGGAGCAAGACTTCACCCAATCGGTGCAGGTCTGGTTCAACCTTCCACCTGCTAAAACCAATCACATGGAGAAAGTTTGATGACCAAGAAAATGTTTGAGACAGGAGAAATGCAAAAAATATCTGTGCTAAATTGCGCAGGTGATTTGTCAATTACCGGATTTGACGAGCCGAAGGCTTTGTTAAAAGGTGAAGACTTTGAAGTGGTTGATAAGGGAGATGTGCTGCACATAGAATCACGTGGCGATTTGAAAATCGAATGCCCTGAATCGGCCGAGATTGAAATTCAGTCTGTTGCTGGAAACTTCCAATTAAAAAATGTCGACGGCAGCGTGACGATTAGTGAAGTGATGGGAGAGTTGTCAATCAAGAACAGTGCGGCCGTGACGATAGACCAAGTGTTTGGAGATGTCAGCATTAAGCATCTAGATGGCCCATTAACGGTTGATCAGGTCATGGGGAACTTTTCAGTTCGACATATTGCGGGTTTAAAAGCTGGCAATATCAATGGAGATTTTTCCGGCCGTCAAATTGATGGCGATGTCGCAGTTGAGCAGCTTTGCGGTGATGGGACGATTTATCGCGTTGAAGGTGACTTGAGCATCGACGATGCCACCGGTGACCTTGCTTTAAAACAAATCGGCCGAAAACTAAATCTGCAATCAGTTACAGGTGATGTCACGTTACGTGGTCCCCTAACCGATGAATTTAAACATCATATGGAAGTTCACGGTGGGCTACAACTTTACTGGCCGGTTGAAAGCGCATTGCAGTTAATTTTGGAAGAGGTGATGGAGGTCACGAGTGATATTCCGTCCGAAATGGGCATGACGATTACAAAAACGCAGGATGGACAGACTGAAGCCACTTTAGGAGAAGCAGGGCCTATGATTTTAGCGAGCGTCCATGGCGATGTTTTAATCAGCCCGTTAGACCCGAATCACGAGTTCCATTTTGATGGCGAATCATTTTCAGTTGATTTAGACATGGAACTCGGAGAACTGGGACAGATCGGAGATATTGTCGGCCGGACATTAGAGACGATATCAACCTCGTTAAACACTAAGTTTGGTCCCAAGTTCGCTGAAGAAATTAGTGCCAAAGTGGATAGAGCGATTTCAAAAGCGACATCAAAAATCGAAAAAGCACAGGCGAAGCGAGAGCGAGGAAGCCGTCGCTACGCACATCGCCCTCCAACACCACCGATGCCGCCAGCCCCACCCCGGCCGTATCAGCCACCCCAGCCACCACAGCCTGATCAAGGGGCACAACAGCTGAAGATTTTGGAAATGTTAGAGGCTGGGGACATCTCGGTAGAAGATGCCGCGACATTGTTAAAAGCGCTAGAAATATAGTTGGAGAAGTAAAGTATGTATTTTCATCATCCAGACGTGATTCATGATCTTGTGCACGAACGGCAACAAGGGGCTTTAGAACGTTCAAAGCGACTGTCTAAATCCCGGAGAAGACCCGGCCGCCTTAGCTTGCCCAGGATCAAGTTTGAGTATAAGGCGGCCCAGCC
>JAHDEB010000250.1 GCA_020629055.1 Chloroflexota bacterium | reverse complement strand
TCCTGCATCAGCTTCCCTTTGGCTTTGTCTAAAATCTTGCGGGTTTCAAGCGCCGTAACCAGCTTTTGGCCGGTCTCTTTTAGCTTGACCGTTTCATTAAACCGTTTTACGGCCAGCGAAATTGTCGCTTTTAACGCCCCTTCATTGACCGGTTTTACCAAATACCCCTGAATCGGCAGATCAGTCGCCTGCTCAACCAAATCATCGTCGCTAAAAGCGGTAAGCAAAATAACCGGCATCGGTTGGTTCTTCGCCAATGCTTTGGCCGCTTGAACCCCATCGGTATAGGGCATACGCACGTCGAGAATGCAAAGATCTGGCTGTTGGGTGCGGGCCATTTGTAGTGCTTCACGGCCGTTTGTGGCAGCGCAAACCGTATGCCCCATTTCGGTCAGCATCTGTTTTAAGCCCATGCGTATGATCGATTCGTCGTCAGCAATTAAAATTTTCATTGGTGCTTTGATACCTGACCGATGTTACAAGAACCTTCGGGAATGCTCAAGAGTGAGTTCTATCTGAAAATTTGAGACATTGACTGTAGCAAAATAACCAAAATGATCATTTTATATCTTCCCAAGTGAACGTGGGAAGCGCAAAATCGCTTCGGTGCCGGGATCGGCCGGGTTAAAAGAGATCGACCCATTTAGGTCATCGGTTGAAAGGGTCTCGACTAACTCTAATCCCAAGTTTCGTTCCAGATCCTCAGGCATTCCCCAACCATTGTCACGAACTGTGATCTCCACATACGGTCCTGAATGGCTGATGATAACATTCACAAAGCCTTCTTTTTGCCCAGCAAGCCCATGTTCAATCGCGTTTTGCACAAGCTCGTTAACGACTAAGGCGACAGGGGTCGCAAAACGGCTGGGCAATGAGAGAGATTCACCAGAAACGCTCACCGTGATATCCTGCATTGGATCGATAATGAGCCCCCCAACAATTCGATGTAGGACGTTTTGTACATCAACAAGTTTGAAGCCGCGCTCTGATAAAAGTTCATGGACCGTTGCGATTGATTGAATCCGCGAGATCGACATCTCTAACACCTCTCGCGTTGACCAACGATCTGCCTGCCCCATTTGCAGCCGCATGAGCATGGCCACAGTCTGCAGATTATTTTTAATGCGGTGGTGCATCTCTTTGATTACGGCCGCGTTGGTGATCAGCTGTGCATTTTCAATTGCGAGTGCGGTCTGATTGGCCAGTGTTGCAAACAATGACTTTTGCTGATCTGTAAATTCCCGCAAGCTATTGGTGTAACAGGCTAGCACCCCGATTACCCGATCACGAACGCTTAATGGCTCGGCCAGCATCGATACCAGGCCATCTTGCTTAGCCAGATCACGTGTCGCGTATCGTTCATCGATTTGCACGTTTGGTACGTAAATCGACTGGCCCGTTTTTACAACTTGCCCCATCACGCTGTTGTCTAGCGGGATCGGTTCACGCAGCTGATAATCGGAGTCATATCGTCGCGCAGAACGCAATTCCAAATATTGTTCGACTTCATCGATCAGAAAAATAGTACACACAGGCGTGCGCATCATTTGTGAAGCCATATTGGTGACGACATCTAACATGTCGTCAAGATATTGGGGCGATGTCACGACTTCACTCACGGTGGCGAGCCCTTGCAATTCGCGCAGCTGCCGGGTTTGTTGATCTGATATTTTTGTACGGTACAGCAGTCCGGCCGCTAAATCGCCGATAAGCGCCATTAAATCTATTTCATCGGCCGAAAAATTATGCGTTTCCCGAGTTTGCACATTCATCGCCCCGATGATGTCTTCTTCAAGTGTTAGCGGCACCGCCAACAAAGATTTAAATACCATTTCACCCGCCCCCACAACGCGCTTAAAGTGAGGATTCTGCTGAGCATCGGATGAGTGAATGGGGCGATTTTCCAGAACCGCTTGCCCGGTCATCCCTTGCCCGATTTCAAGCGTGCCTCGGCCGAGTGCATCTTGATTTAGACCGGTGCTGGCTTGCAGCCGCAACGTTTTTCTGTCGGGGTCTAACAGGTAGATCGAGCATGAGCCCATCTTTAATACAGCGGCCGTCTCTTTGCTGATTAGCATCAGAGCCGACTCAAGGTCACTGGCTTTGCTGAGCACTTTGGCGATTTGACGCAAGGAGTTAATCATAGCGTTCCTAGGTTGGTTAGCTCTTTGGCTCGGGCAATGACCTTGTCAAAGATGTCACTTTGCAACACGCTTTTCCAATGGCCATCAGAAAAACGCTCCCCTCGTGAGCAAGAGGTCAAGATTGACGTGCAAATGTTCATGTCGGCCGAATCGATATTTTCAATCTGCTCTTTTGTTTTCCGGGGATCGTACCCTTTATTGCCCCACTTCCCTTCAGAAAGAGATTTCATCAGCTCGGAGACAACTTTTGGGTAGGCAGGATAGCCATTTCGAATTTCAATTTGATCCAAGGCGGCTTTCGCTCTGATATAGGCATGTTCAAGCTCTAACACATCTTGGTAGCTTATCGGGTCATCTGCCATAGGTTTATCTTTGTGCTCACCAACTATTGGCCGGGCAATTTCAACATGGCGTCAATCCCTTTGTACTGGAACCAAGCCATCATGTATTTTAACTGGCGGGTGGCTTGATAGCGGACCCACTGTTTTTTCATTTCAGGATCATGATCCATCATGCGGTTAAAAGATTTGAACGGCATTTTATGGGCAACCGCTTGGGCGACCTCGACTCGCATCCGGCCGTCTTTGACTTCATCGATAAAGTTCATCATAAACTTGTACCGGTTTTGTCGTGGGATTTCTTCAATCGCTAAAAACCGTTCTGGATTTTCCCGCAGGTTGTCTAAGAAGCCATCGTCTTTGTCTAAACCTTTTTCTTCTTTTGAAAAGGGATGAAAACGGCCGGATTGTCTGTCGACATACCACTGGATCGTTTCGTCACGGGTTTGTAGGGCGCGTAAAATATCTGTTGCTAGAATTTCTATCATATTGAGGGTTGCATTTTAATCGAAAGTTTGGAACAATGTTGGTCAGGAAACCAATTATGTTCACTTTTCGATGTCAGAGCCAATAAACTAATCACATTCCGGTATCGCCCGATCCGGTAACCGTCTTTGCTTGCACGAAGACATGCATCGAAAACCCTCCCATCTATCAAAAATATATTAAACCGACAGAGTTAAGCTATTTTGCGCTAAAATTGCGCGCAAAAATATTGACGCTTAACTCTATAAAATGTTATGACACTGCGAATTACAAACGTACTAACACGTAAAAAAGAAGAATTTAAACCGATCCACGAAGGGAAAGTCAACATGTATGTCTGCGGACCCACTGTGTATGACTGGTCCCATATCGGGCACGCTAAAACCTATGTCGCTTTTGATGTGGTTGTGCGCTATCTACGTTATGTAGGTTACGATGTTTTATACGTGCAAAACATCACCGATGTCGGTCATCTTGTTGGCGATGCTGAAGAAGGTGAAGACAAAATCCAGAAGAAGGCGCGAACAGATTCTGTGACCCCGATGCAAATTGTGGAAACCTATACCAAAGGGTATTTCGACAATATGGATGCGTTGGGAATCATTCGGCCGGATATCTCACCACGCGCCAGCGGCCATATCCCTGAACAGATCGAGATGATTGAAGAACTGATCAAAAGTGAACATGCGTATGTTTCCAATGGATCGGTCTACTTTGACGTCACGTCTGACCCGAATTATGGACAATTAAGCGGCCGAAAATTAGAAGAGCAAGAAGAAGGGACCCGTTTTGAAGTCCATGGAGACAAACAACATCCGGCCGACTTCGCCCTTTGGAAAAAAGCGGACCCTGAACACTTGCTGAAATGGAACAGCCCGTGGAGCCTCGGCTTTCCTGGCTGGCACATAGAGTGCTCGGCGATGGCGAATAAATATTTAGGGGCCAATTTTGATATTCACGGCGGCGGCCGGGACAATATCTTCCCACATAATGAATGTGAAATCGCCCAAAGCGAATGCGCCAATGGTGAAGCGTTTGCCAACTACTGGATGTTAACCGGATCGCTAACGCTTGAAGGTGTGAAAATGTCTAAGTCGTTGGGGAACACGCTGACGGTCAACGAAGCGCTTTATGAGCGTAACTGGAAACCTGAAGCGTTGCGCATGTTCATCCTGGCCAGCCACTATGGTAGCCCGGTCGATTTTTCTGAAGAGGCGATTGAGGCATCTACCAAAGGGTGGCAGCGGATGGCGAGCGCAGTGAACCTCGTCCGTACCCAACTGAGTCAAGCACCTAAAGGTGAGGCTTCGGCTAAAGTGACAGGTCTAATCACTCAAACAATCGCTGACTTTGAAGAGAAAATGAATGATGACTTCAACTCTCCATCCGCGATTGCGGTCTTGCAGGATTTCACCCGGGCCGTTAACACCATGCTCAACAGTGATGAGCCACTATCAGCCGGATCGTTAACAGCCATCGAGCAGACCTACCAAAAGTTGGGCGCAGATGTGCTTGGCATCATTCCGCAAGGGGTTGGTGGCAGCGATTCTGGAGTAGATAAGATGGATGGTGTCATGCAGTTGATTATTGAGCTCCGAGCGATGGCTCGCGCCAATAAAGACTGGACGGCCGCTGATAAAATCCGTGATGGGTTAAAAGAGCTTGAAATCGCTCTGGAAGACCGATCTGATGGGACAGTTTGGAAGAATCAGTAACCGGTACTCAGTGGTCGGTAGGCCGATATTAAGTATGAAGTGAAACGTAGGATGGGAAGACTCCTCATCTTACAGGCAAAAAAAAGCCGCTTGTTGACACAAATCAGCAAGCGGCTTTTCTATTTTGTGATAGTTAAGTCAACTTAACTATCCCCATTCAACATCGACTCAAGTTGGTCTTTAGAAAATTGGGCAGGATAGAGATTCTCGTTCAGTTTTAATGCTTGATTATAAGATACCAAGGCCGCTTCAAAGTCTTGCAAGTGGGATTGGGCATGCCCTTTGTGGAGCCAAACCTCTTCAATCGTCCGGCCGCCTACATCTGCGAGCGTTGTTTCAGCCAGTTCCAACATGTCTTGATATCGGCCGACTTCAAGGTAGGCAACAAACGGTCCATGTTGATACCACAACATTCGGTCGGGCAAACCGATTTCAAATGCCCTATCAAAGGCCTCGGCCCCGTTTTCAAAATGTGCCGGTTCGCTCGTGAGCTTACCGAGCTCTGTGAAGGATGTGCCTAAGTTAAACCATGCGAAAGGATTGGTATTATCTTTTTGAATATCTGCCTGAGCTTGTTCGACCGCGACTAGCCAATTATCGGCCGACAGCGCGACATGATCCCCTAAAATTGCAAACAATTCTTCTTCGCGGGCCGGGTCATAAACCAAATAAAATGTGCGGTTAAATTGTTGCCAATAGGTAGAAACATGATCGTAAGAGTAGATAAATCCGTCTTCTAGCGAACCTCCTGATGATTGATCAATATCAGCCGTTGTAAAGGGTCCCAAGAAGGTATCGATGGCATTGAACTCTTGTTTTACATCATCGAAACCATACATGATCAAATAATGTCCATACCAGCCAAATGCATCAGATATCTCAGCATCATATCCTTTTTCAATAACCACTGGAAAATCGTTTGCGATCAACTCACGCAAAAGTTCTGGAGACCCATTTGACCGGGCAATTGAGCGTAATTCAGTCACCTCATTGACATATTCACTTATTTGCCAAGGGTTAACATTTCGGTCATCTGGGTTCGGTTTTAAGTAGCTGGCCGCTTCGTCTTGTGTGGTGTCATTGCCATAATAGTTCAACATGATGGCAAGGGTGGCTGGCCCTTGGTTGTTGAATTTCTGAGGTTCATTTTTCAATCCATTTATACGGTATTGTTCCGGCCGCTGATTGATTGCTGCTGGCGAAATTGATGCCCTGTTATCATCGGTTACTGTAACAAACCCGGACTGACCTACGGTATTCAGGGAAAATTCTATGGTTTTCTGAATGCGACCTCCATTATCCCCTGTTACAAAAAGGGTAATTGGGATCGGTTTTTGAATTTGCTCCGGGAGTTCAAGCTGGGCTGCATATTCCCCTTCAGGGCCGGAATCAATGATGACAAGCTCAGCTTCCGGTCGCCAATAGAGGGAATATCTACCTGGTCCAGAGACCTTCCAGCTGACATTAATGGCCTTTTCATTGGATTCAAGTGAATCTTCTATATTTAAATAGTCAATCTGGCTATCTGAATAGGGATGCGTCGGTTCATCTGAGGAAAACACAACGATATCTTCGGCTACAAATGGTGGTGCCGCTCGAACCGCATCCGGAACCAAAGATAGCAAGAGTTCTTCAGTTAACGTTAAATCGTCTGTTGAGATTGAATGGAAATAGCCGTCTAAAACACCATTGAGATTTAACATGTCAATCTTGCCATTTGGGGCGGTAGATTCATAGAAGTAAGGGGCATGATCATTATATAAATCAGTGCCCGGCCTATTAATGGTTGAATTATCACCATGAGAATAAGCGATAAAGTTTTCTTTCTCTTTTAACCAGACAACGGCGACCGATCCATCTTGCCAATGCTGGGCCCCATCGGGGCTTAGCTGATACCCCTCAGGTAAATCTGTTGGTAGTACAAACTCAGGGAATTTCTCCGTCAACCGATCATAGGGGAGATATTCGTACCCAAGGTCTAGGGCAGAGGGTTGGCTCGTGTTAATCGTGGTGGGAGTGTTGGAGATCTGTGTCCCTATGGCAACAGGTTCAAACTCTTCAGAGTTGATCGCAATCAAACGGTTTTCATTTGATTGCCACCAAGATTGAACCTTGTTTTTGGCCGTAGGGGAAGAGATAAAGACAAATAATGCCAGCCCCATTAGCACAAAGGTAGATGCAAACATTGAACCCAATCTTAGTCTTGGTCGATTTGAAAACATGCGAAACCTCCGATTTTCAGACTGCTCCAGATTTTCATAAAGGGCTTCAACAAACTCAGCGTCTGGCCGAACCCGATGTTTTTTTAGAAATTCATCATTCATAATGGCTTACCATCCCAACCTATCGGATTTATGGCTTCTTAGGACTACCAAAAATCTCTTCCACAATAATTTCTGGGCATGGATAACGATAAAATAGATCATACATATAGGCGTCCTGATAGGGTGCTTGAGGTTGGCCTTCATTTGAAAACAACTCTGGTTCTATTGGGAACATTCGGACGTCATCTTTATGGCTGACACAAGGCGGGATATCGTTTTGGCCAAGCGCAAACCCTTGTTGTTCGATCGTCTCTAAAACATCAGCAAATGTTGTGCGCTCTTTGATCAACGGTGTCGGCGTCAATTTCGGCTTCGTGCGTTTATCGATCTGCACCATTGTGAGGCTTGTTTCTGTCTGGGCTTGAAAATGGGAAAAAAGGGTGACACCGATGGCAACTGCCGCTAGAAACAAGCTAATCAACATGAAAACGGCTCTGAGATTTGTTCGCTTTTGATCTTCTTCAGACACTTTCATCCTCCATTTGCTCGCGTAGTTTTTTAACTGTACGGTGCAAAATCGAGCCGATGTTTGACTCGCTTAGACCAAGCTGCTTAGCGATCTGCCGATTGTTGAGGTCTGCACCATATTTCAAGGTGATAATTTCTTGCTCACGGTCCGGTAGCTGCCGAATACAGTGGACCAAACGGCCGAACTCGATTTTTTGAGCCACCTCATCGGTCATCGCATCGGCGGCCGTGTGGGTCACTACATCGTCCAAAGCCACAACATCTTTTTTGTGCCTAAAATGATCATAAGCCACATTCCGAGCAATCGCGTATAGCCAGCCGACAAATTCTTCGCGTGTACCACGATATTGATGGCGTTTTTTCCATGCCTTCTCGAACGTTGTTGCGGTTAAATCTTGAGCGATTTGATCGTCACCTGATCGATACCGGAAGAAGTTAAACACCCGGCCGATATGCTCTCCATAGAGGGCATTCCAGTCGATTTCTTCCGCTTCAGTTAGGGTGTCTTGTGACAAGGCGATGCTCATATTTATCGTCGTTCGTCTTCAGCCTTCAGTTTTGCCAACCCTTTTTCAAAAAGATTTTTATCTCTCATATTGGGTTAGACGGCTGTATAAGTTAAGACGGGGGTTGATAAAAAGTATCACATTCGTATTTTTTTGTCTTTGAAAATTAATTGGGTAGATGCAATAAAGCTTGGCTACATGCCAAACTGGTAGGAATCCCTATTTTTATA
>JAHDEB010000249.1 GCA_020629055.1 Chloroflexota bacterium | reverse complement strand
TAAAAGATATAAAGACATTTGTAACGGTGCCACCGACCGGCATTGGAGGCTCATTTTGGGTCATCGTAAAAATCACGACCGATAACGGCATTAGTGGCATCGGTGAATGTTACGGCATTCCCGTTTCGGGCGATATCGCCGCCCGTATGGTTGAGGATACGTTTGAGCGGTTTATCGCTGGTGAAGACCCGCACAATGTTGAAACGATGTTTCGCCGGGTCTACTCGGCCGGATTTACCCAGCGCCCTGATGTGAGCATGATGGGGGTGTTCAGCGGTATCGAGATGGCGGTATGGGACATTTTAGGCAAGGCGCACGGGGTGCCGGTTTATCAACTGTTGGGTGGAAAATTCCATGATAAGCTGCGCACTTACACCTATCTTTATCCGTTGGAGGTTGACGAAAACGGGATGCCGGCCGAAGGGCAAGGTGATGTTTACCACGATGGTGATGCGGCGGCCGAGGCCGCCTTGCGCTATCTAGAAATGGGCTTTACAGCGGTCAAGCAAGACCCGGCCGGTCCTTATAGTTTTCAAGGGGGACGCGAGCTTTCATTGCACGAACTGTCTCGTAGCGAGTACAGCGTCAAGCGGATTCGAGAGGCGGTTGGTGACCGGGCTGATATTTTGTTTGGCACCCATGGGCAATGTACAACCTCGTCGGCCGTACGGCTGGCCAAACGGATTGAAAAATATGATCCGCTATGGTTCGAAGAGCCAACACCGCCAGATCAGTTAAGCACCTTGCGCCGCGTGGTCGAATCAACGTCGATCCCGATTTCAACCGGTGAACGGCTGACGACGCGCCTTGAGTTTCATGAAGCATTAAAAGCGGGTGTTGCGATTTTGCAACCGGACATCGGCCGTAGTGGTGGGGTTTGGGAGACAAAAAAGATTGCCGTTATGGCGGAGCTTTATAATGCCCAGATCGCGCCCCACATTTATTGTGGTCCCATCGCCCATGCTGCGGCCGCACACGTCGGCTTTAGCTGTCCCAATTTCTTGATTCTTGAATCGATCCAATCTGATTTCCATGATGCGATTTTGCAAAAACCATTGGAATGGGATCGGGGCTATATGTTGGCACCGACCGAGCCAGGGTTGGGGATTGAGCTAAACGAGAGTGCGATTCTTGAACAGCCATATACCACAGGCGGCCGTCTGCATTTAGAAATGTGCCAAGTCGCCCTGCCATCTGATAACGACAAGATTATTACTGAACTTTAGGTGGAAAGTGGCAGGTGAGAAGTGAGAAGTTGAAAGTGAAAAGGGCCGTAATATCTGTTTGGCGACAAGTTTATATGCCTGCGATTTTGGGCTGTATTCTGATTGCGTTGCTGTCTGGCTGTCAGTCATTGGAACCGGCCCCTGCACCGCTGCAAATGGAGATTTTAGAGCGGGATCCTTGGGACACAGATGTTTTGCCCAAGCAGTTGCAGTCTGATTTGGTTTTAGAATCGGTTCGTCTTATAGACAAGCGGAATAATCGGCACTATTGGCTGGCCTATGACGAAGCGGGGGCGTTGTGTTTAATTGTTGGTTTTGGCGTCGGACGGCCGGATTGGGGCAGCGGCCGAGGGTGTGCCGATGTGGCTACTTTTCAAAAGCATGGGGTGACTGTTTCCGTCAGTGGGGTGAACCACTTCACCTCGGCCGTGCTTGTGCCTGACGGGTATACGCAAAGTTTGGTAAACAGTTTTCCGGGCCAATTTGTAGCCACCAATTTAGTTGCTTTTGATAGCAAGGCGGCCATGAATGGTGTGGTTGGTGAGCAGCAGACGATCATTGTAGGCTCTGATTTGGGAGATTTGCCAGAGATAGAGTTGCTGTTGATTCGGTAGCGTTTAACTTGATGTAGGCCAAACTTGGGTCAACCTTAAACGATTAGATCGGCCGAACATTTTTCTCTCTCGTGGATATCGAAGTGCGTTTTGCACATATCGCACATCTTCGATCGTTTGATCACGGTTGATGTGGGTGTGGCCAAACAGATGCACGTGGGAGTTGATTTCGCGCAGCTGTGCCTCAATTTGGTTCGAGCCGGAAACGAGAGGCAGGCTCTTAAAAAATAGAACTTCAGGCGGTGGAATGAGTTCAAGACGAGGGACAAAATGAGAGAAGCTGATAACCGGCCGGTCGTAGCCCCGTATGTTCGGCCGATTGAGCGCTAAAAAATAGCTAAGTGGATCGATTTGATCGGGCCATTGGCAAAAATGAAAATCACTCCAACCTTCTAGCTGCGAGTCGTTGATATTGCCGGCCGGGTAAAAGTCACCTTCATACCAACTAAATAAAGGGACGATCCAAACATCCTCGACCCGTTGCGGTGATGTTGCAATACCCAATCTGCTACAAAGTGCTAAAATCCGCTCGAATTTAGCAATCGAATGATCGTCATCTTTTGCAACCCACAGCTCATGGTTGCCAGGTACAAAAAATAGCTTTTTAAACCGAGCCTGCAGGGTATTCAATGTAGATTCAATCACCTCTAATTTGTTGGAAATATCCCCAGCAATCAACAAGGTGTCATTTAAAAATTCAGTCGTGGAAATCTGTTCAACCAATTCACGGTTTTCACGGTTATCGGTATGC
The DNA here is from genome assembly GCA_020629055.1 of Chloroflexota bacterium. Lineage (GTDB taxonomy): Bacteria > Chloroflexota > Anaerolineae > Promineifilales > Promineifilaceae > WTJY01. The sequence goes on along the minus strand of JAHDEB010000249.1, from coordinate 5,623 downwards.
AGATCAGAAATGGCGTAGATGGTCATAATTGGCAATTGTTCAGCCCCCCAACTATTTTCGCAAGATTGGCCCAGTTTTTAGCTTATTTTTCCGAAGAACACAGATCTTTTTGTCAAACTGGACCAAACTGCTGAATAATAACCATAATTGATTTAAAACAAGCGTAAGGGAATTGGGGAAGAAAATCTATGAAAAATGAGAAACGGTACGATTTAATTGTGGTCGGGTGTGGTGCGATGGGGGCTGCGGCCCTATACCAAGCGTCAAAGCGGGGATTAAATGTGCTGGGGATCGATCGGTATGATCCACCACACGAAATGGGATCGAGCCATGCTGAAACGCGGTTTACTCGGTTGGCGGTGGGGGAAGGCAGCCAATATGCTCCGCTTGTGGCCAGGGCGCATGAAATTTGGCGCGAGCTTGAAGCGATTAGCGGCGAAGAGATCTTCTATCAAAACGGCCTCTATATCATTTCGCCTAAAGAGTTTGAGAAAGAAGAATATAACCATTGGGAAAACTTTGTAGAGCGATCGGCTGATATTGCGGCCGGCTTTAAAGTGCCGTATGAGGTGCTTACGTCCGCTGAAGTCCGCCAACGCCACCCGAAAATATTGATCAAAGATGATGAGTATGCCGGATTTGAACCGACCGGTGGCCACGTGATGGCCGAGCGAGCTGTTGCGGTGCAATTGCGTTTGGCTCGGGAGGCGGGTGCAACGATCATCCCCAATCAGCCGGTCACCCAGATCGAATCGGATGAAGACGGGGTCACCGTTACCACGGCCGATGGTGTTTACCACGCAGGGCGGGCGATCGTTTCGGCCGGGGCATGGATTCATGACTTTGTGCCTCAATCTCTTGCCCCAAACTTTAAAGTAACACGCCAAGTTGTATTTTGGTTCCAGGTCGAAAACCCAGAAGAGTATGGCCCTGATCATTTGCCCGGAATTTTGTGGGTGGGGAAGAAGCTCGAAGAGTATTTCGCCTGCTTTATGGTGCCACCTGGCTCTCGACCTGGGCTGAAAGTGTTAACCGAGCAATATATCGATGTCTCTACGCCACACGAGATTGCCCGAGAAGTTACAGAAGAAGAGATTTCGTTCTTTTTTGAGCATTTTGGTGCGGGTAAAATTGAGGGGATGCAGCCTAATTGCTTGAAGGCCAGTGTCTGCCTTTACACCCATACGCCTGACGACGATTTTGTGATTGATTGGCATCCGGAATTCAATGAAAAAGTGCTGGTTGTCTCTGCATGTTCTAGCCATGGCTTCAAACATTCGGCCGCAATTGGGGAAGCGATGGTGCAAAAAGTGATCGATGGCAAGAGTGAAATTCCGTTAAATCAGTTTGCTTGGGACCGGCTGGCAGGTTAAAGTTTTGATATTAATCAGTGCCCCTTTCTTGGGGTGATTCGTTCTAAATCCCCAAAATATGACCACAGTTGCAGATGTTATTATCCAAAAAATCGCCGATGCCGGTGTAGATACTATCTTCGGTATGCCTGGTGGGGAAAATGTCTTTGTGATGGATGCGATTCGAGCCCATGGGCTTGAGTTTGTTTTGGTACATAACGAAAGCTCGGCCGTGTATATGGCTGCCGCTTATGCACGTATTACCGGGCAGATCGGGGTCGCACTGACCACGTTGGGGCCTGGCATTATGAATGCAGCCGCTGGGATAGGGCATGCATTTTTGGACCGTGCTCCGGTTGTTATCTTGTCTGCAAAAATGTGGGATCAAATTTTGCCCGGTCACACGCACCAAGTGTTGGACCAGTCTGCAATCATTTCACCGATGACCAAAGCGTCTTTCACCCTGTCACCCGATAATGTATACGACACGATGAAGCATGCGCTGCGACTGACAAAAATCGGATGCCCCGGACCTGTCCATTTGCAAGTGAGCAAACAAGTTTGTGAAAAAGAAGCGGATCCGCCCCGGATGAAATTGCTGTCGGCCGCGCTGGATGGCTCTTTCGAGATTCGACCCAGCCATGCAGAGCTAACCAAAGCTTATCAAGCGTTGTCTGCATCTAAACGGCCGGTTTTGCTGGTTGGTTTGGGTCTAGAGCCTGAAAGGCCGTACGAGCAGTTAAAAGAGCTGGCAGAAGCTTTAAATGCACCGGTGATTACAACGCCCAAAGCCAAAGGGGCACTTGCGGCCGATCATCCATTGGCTGCGGGAACGCTTGGCATAACTCGAAATGATCCTGTGTATGAAGTTTTAGCAGAAGCTGATCTCGTCCTAGGAATAGGCTTTGATGTGGTGGAGCTGGTTTTGCCGTGGGACCAAACCCAGGCGGCCGATTTGATCTGGCTGGCACCTTGGGCAAATGTTGACCCGGTTTTACCCGCCATCGCAGAGCTTGTTGGCACGATGGGGCCCGCCATGCAGCAGTTGGCTGATTCGGTCGGGCAAACGGCGCCAGACTGGGGCGAACAGCGTGTCACCCGGTTTAAAGAAAGCCAGGCTGCAAAACCATTGCCAGAACCGGCAGAGGGCAGAATGCGGCCCCAAGCCGTCATTCAGGCGGTTCAGGCGGTGGTACCACACGATACGCTTGTTACTACAGACGTTGGGGCGCACAAAATCATGACAAGCTTGGATTGGTTATCACGATCACCCAATAGCTTCTTGCTGTCGAATGGGTTGTCTTGTATGGGGTACGGGGTGCCGGCGGCTATTGCGGCTAGTTTGGCAAAAAACAAGCGGCCGACGGTGGCGATCACAGGAGACGGCGGGTTTGCGATGATTAGCGGGGAGCTAAACTTGATAACCGAGTTAAAAACACCGGTCATCATCGTCATTATGCATGATGCCGCTTTAGATCTGATTCGTGCCGCACAAAATCGATCTGGCAAGGTGACCTATGGGACCGAGTTTACCAATCCTGACTTTCAGAAAATTGCGGAAGCATACAATATTCGCAGTCGACGCGTGACAACGGCGGCCGAATGTCAAGCTGCTGTCGTGGAAGCGCTAGACCAGAATGAAGCGATGATTATCGAAGCGATGATTGACCCGGTGAGCTATCCAACAACACCGACACCTACAAATTAGAATATTTCTAACTGCAGCGCCAGCCAGCAGAGGCCGCCTACGACACCTACACTTAATAGGATATAAGTTGATATTTGAAAGATTTTTTTGTCGAGCATAAACACATTTCCCCTATGTTTGGTTTGAACGGAAATGAGTTTATCTTATGTTTTTGGCTTTGTGTAGGTTGTTTGTGTGTTGTAAACAGTTGTTTGCAGGGCTTGGAGACGCTTCAATGCGTGGGCCTACAAAATTTCTACAATTAAAGCCAAGCCGGATAGGCCGACGACAACACAAATACTGATGAAGACTGAGTTTGATAACTGCTCTATTTTTTCATTGATCATAAACACATCCTCTAGGTTCACGGATAATAAAGAATGTGTTTATCTTAAATGTTTTGAATTGTTTTAACGTTTCGGAAGATACAGTTAGGGAGATGACCTTTTGCCGGTACCACTGTTACCTTGAGGGGCGAACACTAAGGAACTGTCTAAAAATTAGTTGCCTATTTCAATTTGAGTAATCGGTGTTCAGTGATCGGTAACCGGTTTAAAACCGTACACTGATCACCATCTACTGTTTACCAAACAGGGGAATTGTTTTAGACGGTCACGAAATTCACTGTAACATAAGTTTTGCAATCATTTTATTTTAGGACACAGATAGGACGGAACACGGAGTTTCTCTGGATTCATATCGGAGACAGCGCGTATCTGTGAGAAAATAAACCCCTGATTACTCATGTTACAGTGGTCTAAACACTCTCAATGAGCACTGGATACCGGCCTCAGAATTATTCGAGCATATAGGCGAGAAGCGTGTTAAGTGTGTTGCCAAAAACGTTTAGGCGGGCTACTTCATAACCGTGGCTGTTTTCACGTACTTGACCAAAGCACAGGACACGATCTGCTAACCCGGCCGCATAGACCAAGCTTGCGTCGCTGGCACTAGGCAAGACAACCGTTTGCATTTCGGTTCCGGCTGATTTTGCGGCCACGATAATGTCTTGAATCAGTTGGGTGTCATAGGCTGCTAGCCGATCTTTTGTGACGGTTGCGGGGCGGCCGTCTAAGGCAAGCGGGCTGTTTGGGGTAATCGGCTGCCCGTCGATCGCAATAAACACCTCTGGCCGTTCACGCCCACATAGCGCTTTGGCCCCTAATCCCCCGATTTCTTCTTTGACCGTAAATGCGATAACTGTCGCCCCTTTAGGCATTTTGCCACTCTGTTTGATGTGGTCTAGCGTTGCGAGCAACACGGCACATCCTAACTTGTCGTCGAACGTCCATGCGGCCACAAGCGGATCGGCCGGGTCGCCAAAAACTGTTGGGCCACACCCTTCTCGGGTGGGCACGAGCGGACTGCCGACCCGCACACCCGCATCCTGCAACTGGCTGGGTGTTAGGCCGGTATTAATTCGAACGCTGCCCCACGAATGGCCCGACCCTTCGCCGGGAGCTGAATGGGTTGACCCCATCGATACGATGCCAAAAATATCTTCTTGATCGCCTAAAACGATCACCGGCCGTTCTCCGATTTTGAATGGGAAAAGTCCGCCGTGTCGTTCAACGGTTAGTTTTCCATCCCCTTCGATGCCGGTTACAACCATGCCGATCTCATCCATGTGAGACGCGTAGTAAGTTAGGGGCAAGGTGGGATCTTGGCCGGGAAATCGGACCAGTACATTGCCGGCCGGATCTATTTCTGATTGGAAGCCGATATCAGCGATTTTTTGTTGGACAAGCTTGGCAACTTTGCTCTCGTAACCGGATGGAGACGGGATCGCCAGTAGGTCTGAGAAATGGTCGAGGACGATTTGATTGGGTAGATTCTGGGTCATTTAATTGCCATTTACCCCTGTAAAAAAGAGACGATCCATTGGGCCGCGGCCGGGCTATCAGGTGTGTTATCTGTTTTTAAGGTGTCTGCCACGCTATTAACAAAGCTGTCGTCTAGTTTGCCGGTAAAATAATCGATCGTATCAACCATCGTTTTTTCAGTAAATTCCGGGTGACCCTGCATGGCCAAAACACGATCCTCAATTTCGAACATCGCGTTGGGACAAAACTCGCTACCAGCGAGCCGTGTTGCATTTTTGGGTAGGGTGACGACCTGGTCTTGATGACAAAAGTAAAGGTTGCACTCAGACCCATTCGCCACTTCAGTTAACCATTCTGGTGACTGATTCTGATCTAAATTAAACGGGCGAAGCCCCATCCCCCAACCTTTGTCAGATTTTTCGGCGTGCCCCCCAAGGCTGTGGGCTAAAATTTGATGCCCAAAGCAAATGCCGACAAGCTTGACGTCGGCCGCATGGGCGGTACGGATAAAGTCACCCAACTCTGCGATCCATGGTTGAGGGTCGTAGACGCCACGTGGGGAACCGGTGATGATGTAACCGGCACATTCGTTTGGGTCGGCCGGAAAATCCATCTCGGTGATGCGATAATTGATCAGCTCGATATCATTCGGGGCAAGGTCTAAAAAGTTTCTAAAATTGACGTATTCGTCCGCCTTAAATTCAATCTCTTCGGCCGGTGTACAAGCGTTTAACAATCCGATTTTCATGGTGATCCTCCGT
>JAHDEB010000248.1:6259-8223 GCA_020629055.1 Chloroflexota bacterium | reverse complement strand
AAAGACGACGAATAATCGAAGTTAACGAACGCTGCAAATCAATATAAGGGAAGATCGGTGCGACTGATCTTTCCTTTTTTTTACCCTAATGATTCAAACTAAACCTAAAAACAAGCTCTCTTGGGGCGATTTAGCCAAATACGAGTCACGATTCGGCGGCTCACTCGATGCCACGATCGTACGTCAAATCATCGAAGCGTCTGCCGTCTTTTTCACCTTTTTTATCGGCCTCGCGACGGTGCAATATGCAACGGCCGCCTTGCTAGGCACAGACGGTTACTATCACATCAAAATCGGCTATCTGATGCGTACCGAGGGGTGGCGGCCGGTTTTTGATCATCTGCCGTACACTATTCTCAATGCGGCCGACTACTATGATCATCACTATCTTTACCATGCTTGGCTGGCCCTATTTGCCTGGGGCGACCCCTTAGCCGATGGCGGAATATCTTTGACACAAGGGGGCAAACTCGCCTCCGTGCTCATGCCCAGCTTCGCCTTTCTGGCCATCTGGCGGCTGCTCAAAAGCCAGCGCATCCCGTTCCCATTTGTTTGGTCGATGGGGCTACTCGCCCTATCCGAACCTTTTTTATATCGGATGAGTATGCCACGAGCCCAGTCGCTTTCACTGCTGTTGCTCGTATTGGCCGTCCACTGGCTGTTACAGCAAAAATATAGCTGGCTTTTGGGGCTCGGATTTCTGTTTGTGTGGGCGTACAACGCATTCCCGCTGCTGCTAGTCGTTGCGGCCGTTTACACCATCGCCACGTGGCTCACAACCGGCCGGGTTGTGTGGCAAGCGCTCGCCTTTCCGGCGGCCGGAATCGCGTTAGGATTAGTCATCAATCCCTACTTTCCACAAAATGTCGCCTTTATCATCGATCATCTGGCGCCCAAACTGGGGGATTCTGCTACCAAAGTTGGCAACGAATGGAACCCTTATCGCACCATCACCCTCATCGAAAATTCCGGTTACACCTTTTTGCTGCTGCTGATGGGTATTTTCGCCATTGCATGGCACCCGAAACGGATCGATACCCGCACCCTGTTTATGCTCGGGCTAACCGTTTTGTTTGGCTACATGCTCTTTGAGTCCCGCCGCTTTATCGAATATTTTCCCCCGTTTGTGCTGCTGTTTGTGGCGTTTGCCAGCGCTCCACTGATTCAACAGTTTTTGGCAAGATGGGAACCCGAACGTCGCTGGCTGCTGCCGGCCATCGCTCTGCTCGCCCTGTGTACTTTGGCGGCCCCCATCCAACAAACCCTAAGTGGTGCGGCCGAACTGGCGGCCGATAGCAAAGCCGCAGATCGCTATGCGCAGGCATCCCTCTGGCTGCATGACCATGCCGGCCCTGATATCCAGATCTTCCAAACCGATTGGGATGATTTCACCCGTCTGTTTTTCTATAACAGCGAAGCCAAATACACGGCCGGGCTTGATCCCACTTTTATGCAGCTGCATGATCCAGAACAGTTTGACCTGTGGGTAGACATTACAAGAGGGAAAGTTGAGCAGCCGGGCCGGTTGATTAGCGAACAATTTAATGCCGATTATGTCTTTACAGATTTGAAACATGGTCCGTTTGAAAAACAGGCGGCAAGCGACCCATGGCTCACTGAGATCTATCGCGATGAGTTCGCTGTAATCTTCGCACTACCATCTAACTAATTCATCAATTCATTAATTTTTTTATTTTATGCCATGCCAAATTCGCATGGTTATCTTTAAGTTTGCTATATGGAGGCAAAATGACAAAAAAAGAACTAGTCACATTGATATGTATATTAAGCAGTTTGGCGTTTTTCTCGATTTCAACTGCATTGGCTGGAGAGCTGAAATTATCAGCTGATGGTCAAGCTATATTCCAATTGAATGACAATGATAACGACAACGGAAATGACAATTCTGATGACAATGACAATGAGAACGATGCTGGAAACGACAACGACAACGACAACGACAA
>JAHDEB010000248.1:4870-6159 GCA_020629055.1 Chloroflexota bacterium | reverse complement strand
GGGAATGATAATTCCGACGATGATGAGCCAAAAGCATATGGAGATCTAATTAGTTTCCCCGAAAGCCTGCTGGGTGAATGGGTCATTCAAGGGCTCACCGTCACGGCCGATTCTTCTACTGAATTTGAAGAGGAAGATGGCACATTCGCGGTCGGTCAATGCGTTGAAATCGAATATGATGCAACCACCCTGATCGCCACAAAAATTGAAACTGAAGATGCGTATAAATGCAATGGATCAACTTTTACCAACAAATCCTACGGTACGGCAGAAGTCGTTCCAGCCTCCGGCTATGGAGAATGGACCATTAACGGTGTTATCTACCTCGCCACTGAAGGTGAAACAGAGCTTGAAGATGGCGCAGCTTCGGCCGGTGTCGGTGACTGCGTCGAAGTAAAATATTATTCGGCTGCAGGCGTTAACCGGGCTGTAGAAATAGAGCTAGACAACGACGACGATGATTGCAGCGACGGCCCATCCAACGATAACGACAATGACAACGGAAACGACAATGATCGAGATGAAAGCAAGATCTACGCCAGCATTGTTGAGTTCCCCACCGAACCACACACCGGGTCATGGAACATCGGAGGTGAGCTGTTTGAAGCGACGGCCGGAACAGAATTTGAACAAGAAGATGGCCCTTTTGCCGTAGGCCAATGTGTTGAAGCGGAGTATGAGGTAACAAACGGCACCAAGATCTTGCTAGAGGTGGAAACGGAAGACGGTTATAAGTGTGAACGGGGCAACGACAATGATCAATCATCCAGCTATGGCACCGTTGAAACGCTCCCAAGCTCGGCCGATTTTGTGGGTGAATGGACCGTCAGCGGCATTCTTTACACCGTTAATTCAAGCACGGTTTTAGAAGAAGAGTACGGTCTTTTCTCGGTTGGGGCGTTCGTCGAGGTCTACTATGTCATCAGTGACACCATGAAGATTGCGACGAAGATCGAAACCCATGTCGCCCCCGGTGCGGGCTCTGATGATGATATCGGTGAAGTTGAAAACTATGATCCGAGTGATGATTGGGCGGACTGGGTAATCGACGGGGCTACCTACAAAGCTGACCCTGTCATCGAGGTAAACGGCAAGTCAACGACCAACGGCCGAGGGGTGATGAATTCCCTCATCGGTCAAACGGTCATTTTCAACAGCTATCAGCAGAACGGGGCAAATTACCTCACATCAGTCACCGTGGCTGATCAACTCTATTTGCCATTCGTCCGCTAGGCAGACCCTTCTTTTTCACCCCATGCCATCAGCCCTTTCCGTGGGTTGATGGTATG
>JAHDEB010000248.1:0-4770 GCA_020629055.1 Chloroflexota bacterium | reverse complement strand
ATGCTGGGCGTGAATAAAACATGTACAATCTGACATTTTTAGTGATGCCTAAGCAACAGTAAATTTTGTTTCAAGGGGTATCCTGTTTCCATTATGATTCACACAGAACAAAAAAGTTCAGAGTACAGTCTCGGCCGTGAAGCCGCAGATGTTTTTCAGGAAGCGATCAGCCCAAATTGGTTGATGAAAGTTATCAAAATCACAAGCGCCATGCTTATTGTCCTTGTCATTCTTGCCTTTGCGCTTTAACGCCAGCCAACCTGCTCTTGAACGCTTTTATCCCGTAAACTTCCACTAACTCTCAATCTGGTTAGGACAATCACATATCCTTCTGGAGATAAATCAAAGTCCCCTTCTCATCGCTTGATATCCTGATATCCGCCCCTATCCCCAAAGCTCTCTCCTGCATCCCCCTTAAGCCAAAACGCTGACCGCTTACCCTTAACTGTATATCGTCAATGCCGATTCCATCGTCACAAATTGAAAGCGTGACTCGATCGTTTGAAAAAATCAAAGTTAGCCGTACATTTTCTGCTTGGGCATGCTTGATACAGTTATGAATCGATTCTTGAGCGATCCGATAAAAGGCCAACTCTGCTGATGAACCGAACCTTCTTGCTGCCCCGGTCACTTCCAAATTTATTGTCCAATCTTCCCGGCCGACCCTAACCTGCTGGACCAGCATTTCTAAAGCAGGGACCAAACCAAGTTCGTCCAAATAGGAAGGGCGTAAATCTTGAATCATTGCTCGCAAATTGGCTGAAATGAATCTGATTTGCTCGCGTAAATCCCCTTCATCCTCGGCCGACATGTCAAGCAACTGCACTTTTTGATCCAGATGAACCAAAGATTGAATGGTGTCGTCATGCAGTTCTTGAGCCAGCCTTTTTCGCTCTTCCTCTTGGCTTGTTTGAATCGCAGAGGCATACTGTCGCAGGGAATTTCGACTCTCTCTTAATGTCTGCACCATTTGGTCAAGTTCAATTTGTAGTTCATCAACCTCTTTAATTCCCGATAGATATGGGACTCGTTCATCATAATTCCCATCTCCCACCTTTTTGGCGTAGGTGTTCAAAATCGATAGGGGTTTGATCACCCAGCGATTACTCCCCCACATAAAAAGGAAAAATATAAACAAAAGAGGGATTAACAAAAGCGGCACGAGTAAAGTGAAATTTAAACGGGCAAAACGGCCGCTGACCCAGAATTCTTCAATGACAAAAACCCAATCTAGACCTTCTATTGGTCCATAGGAAATCAGATGGACTGAATCGGGGAACGGCTCACTAATCGTCCCTATTTCTCCGGCAAACGCTTCATCCACCCCAGGGTGAGAGCCCAGTTTTGTAATGTCATGGCTTGACCCAGAGTATAAAACGACATTCCGATCGCTATCGATGATTAAAATCGCCTGGTCTTCATCCCCATTTTGTAATGCGCTTAGATTGGCTTGTAAGAAAGGCTCAATTTCGGCCGGGCTCAATTTTAATATCGTTTCAGCTTGGCTTTCCAGCAGCGCGATACCGAATTTCGCCTCCTTCAAATTTTGTTTTTCAACCAACGCCTGCATATCCGCCTGATGCGACACCATGCTCCACAAGGCTATACCGATCAGCAGCAGCATGATGGGCAAGAAAATTAGCGGAATAGATTGGAGGGAAATAATTCGTTTGATCAAAGCTAAATTTGAATCAGACCCAAGTTCGTCGCTTTACTGAGTGCTTCAGTCCGATTGGACACTTCAAGTTTTCGGTAGATGTTGGCCAGATGGCTTTGTACCGTCCGGCTACTAATCCCTTTTTCAGCTCCGATTTCTTTATTGGTTTTGCCATCCTTAAGCAAAAACAACATTTCTATCTCACGCTCGGTTAGTAACGTGACAGGCTCTTGTTTCAGCTTTCCGATTAATTTCTGGGTAATCGCAGGCGACAATGCGGTTTGCCCATCACAAATTGTTTTGATGGCTGTAATCAACTCTAACGGTGTGGCTGACTTAAGCATGTAGCCATGAGCCCCAGTATCTAAAACGGCTGAAACATATGGGTCATCATCATAGGCTGATAAAATGAGGGTTTTAATTGATGGATATTGGGACCGTATCTGACGCGTCGTTTCGATCCCATTAAGGTGGGGCATTTTTATATCAAGGACAACGATGTCGATTCCAGTATGATTCTTCGCCAAAAAATCAAGCACCGCTTGACCATTTGACGCCTCATGAACAACCTCAATCTCGGCCGTTTTTTCGACAAACTGTCTGATACCGGCTCTCACCATTCCATGATCATCAGCAAGCACCGCCTTAATTTTGGTCGAATCTAGATTCGATGAAGTGGACATGGTCCTCGTTTTATCCATCTAACAATATGTCAAGCATCGGCCTTAATTCTTCAGCTGATTGGGTGCCAAAATATCGATTGAACACCTGTCCATCAGCTTGAACCAATGCGACCGATGGATGCCCGCGCAATTGTAGCTCGTTTTGTAGCCGTTGATTCTCAGGTTCATTGGCATCAAATCGATAAAAATTAATCGATTCACCATACTCATTTTCTAACCCATTCACGATGGGTGCAAACGCTTCTCAGGGCGCTCAGTTTTCTGTAAAAAACAAAACAAATGCTGGCCCCTCGATCTGAACATCCGCATCGGCCGAATTTTGACTTACGACATTGTCATCAGATTGGCTACAGGCCATCATTAAACAGGTCATCATTCCAAGGGCAATAATCTTCAAGACACGATTCATGAGATTCTCCATTATCTTTCCGCCTGTATTTCCTGAATGTCAGCGGACCAATTGCTTTTAATATAGCCCAAAACCGCTTCAATTTCTTGGTTAGTCAACACATCTTCATATGCGGGCATATTGCTTTGTGATTGCAATCCGGTATCAAGGTCTTGAGTCCCAAATCGAATACGGCTCAGCAGATACGCATCACTGTGATGCCACGTATGTCCCGTTTCGTCATGGGGAGGTGCTTTAAAAGAACCATCTTCATTTGGCTCTTGCCAATTTTCCTCTCCTTCTAGGTTGACCCCATGACACGCCGCGCAATTTTCAGCGTAGATGGCCTTACCCAATGTCAACTCATCCAGCGCCATTGACACGGAATTTACTTGAACGGTATCAGATTGAACAGGTCCCTTGTTAACATTCAACCAAACTGCACCAAAGACGAGAATCAACATGATTCCAATTACATATCCCCACCTTTGAAGCGATGTTTGTTTGGTACGTCTTCGCTTCTTTTTTGCCATCTTTGCCGCCTACCCTTCAACATCGGGGCGAAATACAGCTAATCCCAAAATAATGAGCAACAGCCCCTCAATTGCTTTGGTTAAAATAGCTACAAAATCATAGTGATCGTGGGTCGCAAAATAGCCACCAATTGTGATTAGGGTATATACGGCTAAGATACCAGCGACAATCTTTTTCTGATTCGAAAACATTTCATTTGGCATCCCCCAGACGACCCCAAGTACCAAATAGCCTATCCCATTTAGCAAAAGAATCGTGTCTCCCCAAAAAGCGCCAACCATCAAATGGATCACCCCGGTCGCCCCGATTAGGGCCAAACCAGCTAAAACCATAGTCGGCGGTCGGGGAGAAAATAAAAATACCGCGCCGCCTGCCAACAAAAGGGCGCCAATGATGCCGCCAATCACAAATTGAAGATTGCCGGAACTCTCTTGATGGCCATCCTCATCACTGTGATCACCGTCATCACTATGCCCATCTCCATCATCTTGCGAATCTTCAACTTGAGCGGCCGGTTCTTCTTCAGGGTCATCACCATGACCGATAACCGGAAGCGTAAAAGCGAAAACAAAAAATATTCCGATTAGGATCGGCAGGTACTTTATCTTTGAATGCATCTTGAATCTCCAAATTCGACCTTAAATATTGGTATCTATTTAGGTAGTCCTTAGTTTGCGCATTTGTCCATCTATCCTCGAGTAAAAGAACAAAACTATACCGGCACAGTAACAAATGCTATTGGTTAAATTTTATGGCAATTCGCAAAGGTGCACTTGTGTCATTTAGCTGAGAAAAAGTAGGCCATTTGGCGGATGGGACATTCAAATTCAAATCAAGACCAAATTAAGGTTAAATGGCAACGGCTTGCACAGATTTCTACAGATAAACCATGTTACTGAGAAAATCAGTGTTATCTATTGCTTTAAAAATGGGATTTATTAACCCAGAATTGAGTTTAAAAATATTGTCTAATGAATCACAACCATTGAGTTTATAAAAGCGATCGCTTATACTGAATGGCAATCTACTTACAAGGTAAGTCTACGTCGCACAAAAATTAAGTAGTCTGGAACAGATTGGAGCTCGTGCCATTTTTGAGATTTCTAAAATTTAGTTAGGAGGATATTTCCATGAAAAAATCTCTTGTTGTTTTTGGTATCACATTTCTGTTTTCGCTATTTATCTTTAGTAGCGTTCAGGCATCTCCACCAGACCATGCGGCATGTTGGGGGCAGGCATCGGCCGTTTTCGCTCAAACGGGTGAAATGGGCGAGCACTCAAGCAGTCAAGGCAATCCTAGAATAGGATTACGCAATTTAGCGCGTGTTTTATTCGATGCCGGCATTATCCCAGATGACACGATGCAGGAATTAGGGGTGTTTGTCGCCAACGAATTAGGCTTATCAATCGACGCTTGCTCTTAACCCAGCAGTTTAAGTTTAAGTAAAAAAGCCTTGGGTTGATTTTAAGATCGGCCCAAGGCTTTTTTTATTTGCCAAATCTTGATT
>JAHDEB010000247.1:4051-8300 GCA_020629055.1 Chloroflexota bacterium | reverse complement strand
ACACTGAAAGTCGGACTTATCGGCTGCGGCCGGATTGGAAAAGTACATGCGGCCGCGCTAGAACAGGTTGACACCGCTGAATTGGTGCGTGTTTGCGATGTCTATATAGAAGCAGCTGAAGAAGTTGGCAATAAATATCGTGTGCCATACAGCGATAACCATCATGATATTTTGATGGATGCGGACGTCGATGCGGTTTTAATCTGCTCATCAACAGACACGCATGCTCAATTTATGATCGAAGCGGCCGAATCGGGCAAACAGATCTTCTGTGAAAAGCCGATTCACCATGACCTGGAAGAGATTGATCGAGCGCTTGCGGCCGTAGAAAAAGCGGGTGTCAAGCTCATGATCGGTTTTAACCGACGTTTCGACGCCAACTTCCGCGCTGTAAAAGCGGCTATCGATGCGGGCGAAATCGGGGATATGCACATTTTAAAAATCACAAGTCGTGACCCTGCGCCTCCTCCGATTGAGTACATCAAAGTTTCAGGCGGTATCTTTTTAGATATGACGATTCATGACTTTGATATGGCCCGTTATCTGACCGGTAGTGAAGTGGAAGAAGTGTTTGTGCAAGCTGCCGTGCGCGTGGACCCCGCCATCGGCGAGGCTGGAGACGTTGATACTGCGATTATCAACCTAAAATTTGAAGACGGCACGCTTTGTGTGATCGACAACAGCCGTCAGGCCGTTTACGGCTATGACCAACGTGTCGAGGCTTTTGGGGCTAAAGGGATGGTGGAGTGTGATAACAATACGCCAACCCGTCACCGTTTATCAACGGCCGACTCTGTCGCTTCGCCAAAGCCACTTTACTTTTTCTTGGAACGCTATATGGATGCATATGCGACCGAGATTCGAGAGTTTGTTGAATGTGTGGTCAATGACACACCTGTGCCGGTAGGTGGTGCAGATGGACGAGCGCCGGTCGTAATTGGGCTGGCTGCGTGGAAGTCGGTCCGAGAAAATCGGCCGGTAAAGATTAGCGAAATTAGTTAATCAGCTAATCAGTTTTAGTTTCTATTGGAACTAAGCGGAGATGCCGAAAATAATTTGAAATGAAACTTTGCTGATTAGCGTGAAAGCAACGCGACCTGATCAGCTGAAATGTTAACTATGAAAACAATCCGCATGACAATGGCCCAAGCGGTCATCAACTACATCAATCAACAATATACCGAACGGGACGGCGTTGAGCATAAATTTATCAACGGCACATTTGGTATTTTTGGCCATGGAAATGTGGCTGGCGTAGGGCAGGCGCTGCACCAAACCCCTGAAATGCCGTATTACCAAACACGGAACGAACAGGCGATGGTGCACACAGCGGCCGGATACGCCAAAATGAAAAATCGTTTGCAGACGTTGGCCTGTACTACCTCCATCGGTCCAGGTGCAACGAACATGGTTACGGCTGCAGCTGGCGCGACAATTAATCGTCTACCCGTTCTTCTCCTTCCTGGGGACATTTTTGCGCGCCGCTCGGCCGGGCCATTGTTGCAACAGGTTGAAGTTCCGCACAGTATGGATATTTCAGCCAATGATGTGTTTAAACCAGTATCACGCTATTGGGACCGGATCAATCGGCCGGAGCAATTGCTGGCTGCCATGCCCCAAGCGATGCGTGTGTTGACCAGTCAGGCCGATACCGGCGCGGTGACGATCGGTTTGCCCCATGATGTTCAGGCGGAAGCGTTTGATTATCCTGCTAATTTCTTCGAGAAAAAAGTGTGGTTTATCCCTCGGCCGTTGCCAGATGCGACCCTGATGCAGCGGGCGGCTGACCTTATTCGGTCAGCTAAGAAACCGATGATTATAGCCGGTGGTGGGGTAATTTATAGTGAAGCAACCGCGGAACTGGAAGCGTTTGTATCGGCGACCGGCATCCCTGTGGCAGAAACCCAAGCAGGTAAAGGATCGCTACATTACAAAAACAAACTGGCCTTGGGCGCAGTTGGTGTGACCGGGAACAAAGCGGCGGCCGAAATCGCGCAAGACGCTGATTTAATTATTACGATCGGAAGTCGTCTGAACGACTTTATGACAGCCTCGACCACCGCATTTGGCAACCCAGATGTTAAATTTATCAACATTAACATCGCTGAATACGACTCACACAAACAAGGGGCTTTGCCGCTGACGGGTGATGCGCGTGAAACGCTTAAGCAGCTTCAAAGCATGTTGGCAGGATGGGGTGGGACCTCAGCAGAGTATCGGGCTAAAGCTGCCAGCTTAAATGCTGAATGGGACGAAATTGTGACCGGCTATTACAACGCTGAGAACGAACCACTGCCGTCCCAAGCCGAAGTTTTGGGGGCGATTAATACGTTCTGTGATGACAAAGACGTGATTGTGAATGCGGCCGGATCTGCCCCTGGTGACCTACACCGTCTATGGCGCACAACCGATCCAAAACAATATCACCTTGAATACGGTAACTCATGCATGGGTTACGAAATCCCTGGGGGGATCGGGGTCAAAATGGCTGACCCTAGCCGTGAAGTGTATGTGGTTGTCGGTGATGCAACCTACCTGATGAACCCAACTGAAATCGTGACGTCGATTCAGGAAGGGATCAAACTGGTCATTATCTTGATCAATAACAACGGGTACGCTTCTATCGGTGCACTGTCTCGATCTATTGGGGATGATGGGTTTGGTACTCGCTACGCGTTTAAAGAAGATGGTGCCCATCGTGAAGACACGGCCGGTTACGATGTCAACTTCTTGCCCGTAGATTTGGCTGCGAATGCCGAGAGCCTGGGTGCGCACACTTTCCGCTGTAAAACAACGGCCGATGTGCGCCAAGCGTTGCAAGATGCGAAAGGGATCGATCGGACCTGCTGTATTTATGTAGAGACTGATCGCTACGCCGGTGTGCACGGCTATACATGGTGGGATGTGCCTATTGCAGAGGTTTCGACTAACGAAGGAACCCAAAAAGCACGGGCCGATTATGATCCGGCTGTTAAGAACGAAAAGCATTTTAATTAAACAAGTTGGCAGGATGCAAGATGCAATCGCCAAAATGTCTCTGTCACCATTAAACGTGATTTTCGTTTGACGGCTAAACAGACTTGACTGCGTTTGCATCTTGCATCTTGCACCCTGATACTATGATTCCCCCATACTTTACAGAAGAAGACATCAAACTCAGCGAATTAGAAGCGCTGTGTAGCCAGCAGACAAATCTGGCCGATTACCCACATGCGGCCGACGTGCAGAAAAACATCGTCATTTACAACTACGCTGATTTACTTGGCGCGTTGGACGAAGCTGACAAAGAGAAGGCGCTGAGGGGGGAGTTAGTCAAAGCGATGCGTGATGGCCCCGGTGTCATTGTGATCAAAGGGGCGTACGAACACGCTGTCATTGACCAGTCAACGGAGATGTTTTTCGACATCGTCAAGCGGGAAAAGGCGGCAGGTAGTGGCCAGGGGGATCACTTTGGTAGCAACGAACGGGTTTGGAACGCTGTGCAAAAGGCTTGTGAGTATGATGCGGACCTGTTTATCGATTACTACAAAAACCCGCTGTTGGCTCTGGTTTGCGAAGCTTGGCTTGGCCCCAATTATCAAATGACCGCACAGGTCAATAACGTAAAACCTGGCAGCAAGGCACAATCATCACACCGTGATTTTCATTTGGGTTTTCAATCGGCCGATGTGATCAAACAGTATCCTGCCCATGCACAGACGATGTCGCAATATCTGACTTTGCAGGGTGCAATTGCCCATGTTGATATGCCACTTGAAACGGGACCAACGCTATTTTTGCCATACTCGCAACAGCTAACATTTGGCTATCTGGCTTATAGCCGGCCGGAATTTAGAAAATATTTCGACGATAACCATGTGCAAATTCCGTTTGGCAAAGGAGATATGGTTTTCTTTAGCCCAGCACTGTTTCATGGGGCGGGAACCAATGTGTCGCAAGGGGATCGTTTGGCAAATTTAGTACAGATCTCATCTGCGTTTGGCCGTGCGATGGAAACGGTGAATCGCACTAAAATGATGGCGGCCGTCTACCCCGCTTTAAAAGCGAGAAAGGACCAAGGCACCATAACGGAGCGAGAGATTCGAGATACGATTGCCTCTGTTGCCGAAGGGTATTCATTCCCAACAAATTTAGATTCAGATCCGCCAATTGGCGGCAATGCCCCGGAAACGGCCGCGCAAATGTTGAACAAAGCATTGGCGAATGGCTGGGAATGGGCGCAGCTTGAGCAAGAGTTAGCGGCGTACGC
>JAHDEB010000247.1:0-3951 GCA_020629055.1 Chloroflexota bacterium | reverse complement strand
CAAATAGCTAATGCACCCTGTTCATGGGGCGTGATTGAAAATACCGAAGGTGAGCGCAAGACTTACCTAGATGTGATAAACGAAATGTCGGCCGCAGGCTATGTGGGGACTGAGCTAGGTGATTGGGGCTTTATGCCAACCGATCCAGATTTGCTGATTCCGGAGTTGAAAGAACGAAACTTGCAGATGCTGGGTTCATGGGTCACCGTTCGTCTTTATGATGCAGACTACCATCAAGCGGGCATTGACCAAGCTGTTAAAACAGCCAAATTGCTAAAAGCGGTAGGCGGGGATCGGGCTATGGTAATTATCGGAGACGACCACAGTACACTGCCAAGCCGTCACGACAAATCTGGCCGAATTACGCCTGACATGATGCTAGATGAAGCGGGTTGGGTGAGTTATACGGCCGGTGCGATGGCGGTTGCCAAGGCGGTTAAAGAAGCAACCGGATTGCGTTGTGCTTTGCACCCACATGGGGCGACTCATGTTGAAACGATGCCGGAAATCGAGAAGTTTTTGAGCATGACCGATCCGGAGTTGATCGGAATCGTTTTCGATACCGGTCACTGCATGTTGGGGCAAGGAGATCCTGCTTCTGCGCTCAAAAAATTTGCAGATCGCGTGTGGCACGTTCACTTTAAAGATTTTGATCCGGCCGTCATGGCCCAAGCAGATGCCAACGGCTGGGGATACCAACAGCTAATCGCCAACGCGATTTTCCCAGAGCTGGGTAAAGGTGCGGTTGACTTCCCGGCAGTGTATGCGGCACTGCAAGAGATCGGCTATGAAGATTGGATTGTGGTTGAGCAGGATATGCTGATGGGTATGGGCTCCCCGGCCGAAAGCGCAAAACGGAATCGGGAATATATTAAGACATTGGGCCTTTAGGCCGATTCGATAGAGAAAGGAGATAGGGAGAGGTGCTTAAGCAAGGTTTGGCATTCAATGAAAAACCTTGCTCATGAACCTCTCTATCCCTATCCCAACTCCCTATCCTTTGTTGTAGAACGGCGAAAGCGCCCGAACTTGCCGGTCAGCATGATAGCTTGAGCGGACAAATGGGCCAGATTCAACCCATTGGAATCCCATCTCAAGACCGATCGTTTTGAGCTGCTCGAACTCTTCAAGTTCGTAGTAGCGTTCTACCGGTAAATGTTTTTGGCTGTTGGGCTGTAGATACTGACCCAGCGTGAGGATATCGACTTTACGGTCAGCCAAATCTTGCATCACCTTTAACAACTCGTCCCAAGATTCACCTAATCCCAGCATAATGCCGCTTTTGGTTAACACTTCAGCATCTAGCTTTTTAGAATTCTCGAGTGTGTCCATCGCCCATTGATAGTTGTCCTGGGGCTGAACTTTCTTGAACAGGCTAGGGACCGTTTCAACATTGTGGTTTAGGATTTCCGGCCGGGCATCAGTTACGATTTTTAGCGCATCGATGTCACCTTTAAAGTCAGGAATCAAGACTTCGATGGAACATTGCGGCTGGATTTTGCGAATTTCTTCGATACACATGGCGAAGATCGGTGCACCACCGTCTTTGCGCTCATCACGGTTCACAGATGTGATAACGACGTGATTCAGATTCATCGAATGGACCGCTTCAGCCAAACGTTTTGGCTCTTCCCAGTCCATGGGCAACGGCCGGCCGGTTTTGATGTCGCAAAAGGCACAACTGCGGGTGCAGATGTCACCCATGATCAAAAAGGTGGCGGTACCAGCCCCCCAACATTCTCCGATGTTTGGGCATTTCGCTTCTTCACACACTGTGTGCAGCGATTGGGTACGCATTAAATTCTTTAAAAAGGTATAGTTTTCACCACGTGGTGGCTTTACTTTAATCCAAGGTGGTCGTTTAAGGCGCGGTTTTTCTTCGTTAACTTTGATTTCGTTTAAATCTATAAGAGACATATCGTTGTCCTAGGTATAATTTTTTACAGCGATTGGTTGACTTCAACTTCAAGGACGCGTTGAAATGCATCCAAAATCGGTTGTTGTAAGTCGGTTGTGGTTAATTCCCGCTTTAGCTCTTGGGACATACTTGTGACAGCGTGTTCGGTGATTCCACAAGGAATAATGTAGCTAAAGTGTTTCATGTTTGGGTTTATGTTGAGTGCAAACCCATGACTGCTGATCCCTTTACTTGTGACGTGAATGCCGATTGCGGCGATCTTGCGCGGTTGGTCTTCTGAACCGACCCAAACGCCGGTATATCCTGGGTAACGCCACCCTTGAATCCCAAACTGAGCAATGGCTTGAATGATAACTTCTTCTAGCTCGCGCACGTAGCCGTGCAACTTTAGTTTTGGGAAACCGCGTTCTTGATAAAGGCGTTTTAAATTTAAAATCGGATAGCCAACGAGTTGGCCAGGACCATGATAGGTAATGTCGCCGCCACGTTTGATGCGGTGGGTCGATATTCCTTCGGCCGCAAGTTGGTCAGAATCGATCAACAAATGCTCTTCTTTCCCCCGAATGCCATAGGTATAAGTCGGAGGATGCTCGAGCAAAAACAGTTTGTCTGCCGTGTTTGGATCAGCTTTGTGGCGTGCCACTTGTTCCATCTGGCTTTCAAGGGCGATTTCATAATCTACTTCGCCAAGCCAAAGGGCTTCGGTGATCGGTTTTGTTTCAATCGTCATCTGTATCTAGAATACTTTAGAACCGAATTAGGTTCAATTTTAATTGCATTGGAAACCTTCCCCCCACCTAGCCTCCCCCGTGGGGGGAGGAACAAATTCCCCTCCCGCCGGGAGGGGTTAGGGGAGGGACTAATTTGGAAAACAATCCTATGAAAACAATAAATGTTGGCGTAATCGGAATGGGGTGGATGGGAACCGTCCATTCAAGATCATATTCAAGTATGCGTGATCGCTTTCACGACGGGGGCGTTTTACCCCGTTTGGTCATGTGTTCAGACAATGTTCAGGAACGCTTAGATGAAGCTCAGGCTCGTTTTGGCTTTGAAGAAACCAGCCTCAACTGGATGGATGTGATTAATCATCCTGAGATTGACGCGGTGAATATTACATCGCCTAACTTTTTGCACCGTGAGATGACCCTGGCAGCAATCGCGGCCGGTAAGCACGTGATGTGTGAAAAGCCGATCGGGGTGTTGCCCGATGACGTGGCGGCCGTGTATAAAGCGGCTCAAGCGGCCGGTGTGATGACCTTTACCGGTTTGAACTACCGCTGGGTGCCGTTGGTGCAGTACGCCAAAAACATGATCGACTCAGGTGAGCTGGGTGAGATCACCAACTTCTACGGCCGCTTTTTCGCCATGTACGCAAGCGATCCATTGGGGATGTTGAGCTGGCGTTTCTTAAAAGAGCAGGCTGGCACAGGGGCATTGGGCGACCTGATGCCACATGCGGCCGACATGGCCCAGTTTTTGGCTGGTCCAATTAGTCGAGTCACATCGACCAAACAGACCGTTGTCACCCAACGGCCGTTGCCCGTTCCCGGCCGGGGAACCCACTTCTCGCGCGGGCAAGAGGGTGATCCAACCGGTGAAGTCACCAACGAAGACTACGTGGGCGCACTGTTTGAGTTTGAGAGCGGCGCACGTGGCACCATCGAAATTAGCCGCGCTGTGTTTGGCCCTAAAGTTGAAAATCGTTTTGAGATTTACGGTACAAAAGGAGCCATCAAATGGAATTTCGAGACGATGGACGAGCTTGAAATTTACATGCCAGATGGCACCACGGCTCATGATGGCTGGACGAAAATTTTCGCTGGCCCCGACAATCCGTTTTACAGCCGTTTCCAACCTGGCCCGGCCAACAACATGAGCTACGACGATCTAAAAGTGATCGAGCAGTATCACTTCCTCAAATCAATTGCGGATGGGGAACAGCTTGAGCCAAGCTTCAAGTCAGCTTATGCGTTCGCGCAGGTACATGACGCGATGATGCGTTCGTGGGAAACCGGCGCGTGGGAAGACAT
>JAHDEB010000028.1 GCA_020629055.1 Chloroflexota bacterium | reverse complement strand
CCGGTGGCACCTCGGTTGGAACCTCAGTCGGCACTTCCGTTGGAATCTCGGTTGGAATCTCAGTCGGCACTTCCGTTGGAACCTCGGTCGGCACTTCTGTTGGAACCTCGGTCGGCACTTCTGTTGGAACCTCAGTCGGCACTTCTGTCGGAATTTCGGTCGGCACTTCCGTTGGAACCTCAGTCGGCACTTCTGTCGGAATTTCGGTCGGCACTTCTGTTGGGACCTCGGTTGGCACTTCTGTTGATGAAGCGGTTGCCGTTGGCACGGCCGTTTCGGTTGCAACAGGGGTATTGGTTGGAATCAATGTCGGTGTGGCCGTATTTTCAGGCGCAGTCCCATCTTCCGTCGCTGTTGCTGTGGGCAGCTGTGTTTCAGTTGCCGGGACCGTCGGTATGATCGTTGCGGTTGGCAATGGTGTGGCGGTCGCAATCGGGGTTTGGGTCGGTACCAATGTCGAGGCGGGCAATGCTGTTTCTGCAACAGTGGGCGTTGCTGTCGGAGCATCGGTCACTGTCGGTACAGGTGTATGTGTTTGGGTAGGTGGCTCTGGCGTTGCGGTTTCAGCGACGGCCGTTGGTTGCTCTGGAACCGCCGTCACAGTGGCAGGTTCGGCCGTTGCGGGCAATTCAACTGCGCCGCCTCCGGCTAGATGGGTCGAGTCGGGGGGCAAATAGATAAGTTGCCCCGCAAAAACATGGCTGGCTGAAATCAAACAGTTCGCTGCCACAATCTCCCAAGCCGTTGCACTGCTACCCATCGCCATACGAAACACGTTGTCTTTTGGCTGAACGAGATAAAGCTGCCACCCGGCCGGGGCGTTATTGCAATTTGGCAAAATGGGTGAAGCCCCTTCGTTGCTGCCACCGCCTCCAGTTGATCCCCCGCCGTTTTCAGGTTGAGGCGCTGGCTGCTGCGCCATCAGGCTTGCGGGTACAAACAATGTGGTCCCTGCTAAAATTTTGCTGCCATTCAAACAATTCGCTTTTTGTATCTGCTCTATCGAAAAGCCGGTCTGGGCTGAAATTTTACCCAACGTCTGACCATAAGGGACGATATAACGTTGCCATCCGGCCGGGACAATACACAGTTCCTGAACCGGTGTAGCTGTGGCGTTCGGGGAAACAACCCCATTGCCATCTCCCGTTCCATTATCCCCTGAGCCGGCGTCTCCATTATCATTTTGGGCCGCGGTCTGAGCCGTCGCTTCCGCCTGCTCTTCCGTAAAGCCAACCGGTGTGCTGGTGACCAAAATATAAGAACGGCCCCCGTTCGACTCACTGCCTTCAACCGTATCCGCCCCCACACCCGCCAGAGGGCCAGCATAAACTGAAAATCCGCCCCCACGTACCGATAAATTATCAGTAATGGAAACGAATAGCGCGATGGCTACCGCGAAAAAAAGGTTCCCCACAATGAAAAGTGGGCCAAGGCGCAAGGCTGGGCGCTCTCTTTTTTGTTTATTCGCCAACGGGGACACGCTCCGGCTCTGTTGAGGACTTGTCGTCAGTACCCGGTGTTTCATCAACCGGTTCTAAATCGATTACAGGTAACAAAATAGTTGTTTTATAGAAAGTGCGGTTCTCATCCTTTTCTGTCCAGATGCGACCTGCATGGGCTTTAACAATCGAATAAATCCCTTCATTGGTATTTGTCATATCAGAAAGCGGCGCAGCATCGGGTACCGCCTCAACAAGGTCAGCAGTTTCAACTGAAAAGTTTAAGAATCGGGCTGTATTTAATGTGGGGTTTTCATCGGTTAAAACCTCATCCAACACCAAATGTACCGTCATTGCACCACCTGTGGCAGTCAAATTCGCTACATCACCCATCGCCGAACTGAAAATATGCACCAAGGTGGCTGAACCGATTGGAATTTTAGGGAACTGCTCATCGGTTTCTAAGTTTAAGCTGATCTTGCCAGCCTCAACCTTTTGTTTTAAGTTGCCGATCGCCTGAGTAAAGACCGTATCAACTTCTGATAGGGCCATAGATGATAATTGATCCTCAAACATCGCATCCAAATCATCTAACATAACCGAAACCCGGCCGGTGCTCGCTTGCACCCGCTGCAATAAATCGATCTGTTTAACGCTTAAAAAGCCGGTGTTGTCGATTAATAGCAAATCGGTGTAAGACTGTATCATCGCCAACGGCCCGCGAATCTCTTCGATCGGTGAGCCGGAAATCGAATTTTTTGTATGAGTGGCGATTCGGTTTAGCTGATACTCCAGCTGTTCAATCCGCTGCTGAGCCAGTTCCAGTTCACCCGAATATTGGGTGATCGTTTGGGCATACTTTTCAAGGTCAGGCCCCTCAATTTGTTCTGGATTCTCGATGCTATCGCTTAACGACATCTCCGCATCCATCAACGCATCCCTTAAAACAGCAACTTCCTGCTTTAACTCATCTGTTTCTGGCGACGTTAAGTTTTGTTTATTCTTTAAATCTTCAGCCACTTTCCGAGTCACTTTTAGGTCACGTTCTAGCTGATAAACTTTTTTAGTTGATTCATTCAGACGGCTGGTCAACCGCTCATTTTCTTCTTCTAGGGCATCGACTTTGGCCGTCACTTCAAAATCGTCAACGATCCCAAGCCCTTTCTCGGCAAACTTCAAGCGGGCGATCCGTTCATGATCCACAAATGCCCGGGCGATATGGTCACCCAGCCGCATCAGGATCTCTTGATCGTCATCGTCCCAACGAACCCGTTGCGGCAATGCGCCCAACAAAATAAAACCGATTTTTTGCTCTTCCCTTCTTAGGGGTATCGCCAAAATCGGTGTCACAAAGCGCAAATGCAGCTCTTGATGGAACTCATAGATCTTGCGGGTCGAGTCGCTGTCATACGGTGAAATTTGCACGGCCGAATGACTTTGCAACGCTTGGTTCAAAAAAGGCCAGTCATCTAAGTTTAGCATCCAGCGACGTGGCTCTTCGAATGCTTCACCAGACTGGTTTTTTTGCATCATCGCCATATCGGCGAAATGGTCGTCTTCGTTTGAAATAGAGGCTAACCCTACAAATTGGGTGCCATACATCCCATCAAACAGTTCGCTCGCATTTTCGATCCGCCCCAACATTTCATCAGATTCAAGTAGATTAACTGACTGTTCTAGCATTTCAGCCATGCGGGTACGGCCGGCACCAGACAATCCCGTTTCGCTAAGCAGGAATGACATCACCCGTCGATAAGCGATCGCCACCAAAAGGGGCAGGCTAATCATCCATGCAAAGCGGTCCCAGACCGGTACAACGCCGGTCGTCAGTTCTGCCCCTAGTTCAACAGGGGTTAAAATTTGTGGGTTAATGGCGAAAAAGTGTAGGCCTAGGGCGGCCAAAAGCGGCAAGACGGCCGCGATGCGCAACATCCAGTCAAACGGGCGCATCAAGCTAAGCGTAAAAATACATCCGACCGAGAAGATGAGGCCGATCAATGCCCAGGCTGGGGCTTGAGCGGTGTCTGCATAAGCCTCGACACCCACTCGGTTCAACCAATCGGGGATCGCAAAATAGAGCCCTAGACCGGTGCCAACCGTCACCAAAAACAGCCCGAAGATGCGCAAATTGGCAACTTCGTCCCAAGCGGGTGCCATCGCCCAAGTCAAAAATGCGATCGCGACCAAGCTGGCACCGCGCTCTACCGGTGCCAGTGCGATTCGATCTTCTGAATATTTGGCCAACGCCAACGCCCATGCCACCCGGATACACAAGATAAACAGAGAGGCTAAGGCCAATCGCAAGGCTAGTTTGTCATCCGGCGACTTGCGCCACAGCCAAAAAGACAGTGACATCGAGATTTGGAGGCACAAAAAGAGAATAAGATGATAGGCGAAATTTTCTGGGGATTGGCTGACTAACTTAAGTGCTTGTTCAAAAACCATGACTTTGAAGCGATGCGTGTAGATTCGTTAGGTAAATGAGGCAAACGTCTAATTTTGCGACTCAAAATCTGGCACGTCGAAGTGCGCCAGACAGGAGGTAATTATAGCAGATTGCCGTTTTCGGCTAAGCAAATACCAAGCTAATCACTCATTTTTCATGTGACTAGGGTACCAGATGTTAAACAGGCTACACCAATGTTCGATTTTTTAACGCATATGGGTGATTTTCTTCACCTAATTTCGCAAAATGTCCAACGCCTTCTCGAGAGCATCATCCCGGCCGTCAGCCTCAATCTCACCAAATCTTTGTTCGATAAAATGATCAATCGTTAGCCCATTTTCTTCCCAATCGTCCTCGCTGAGGGGGATAAGAGAGTCGGTGGCTAAATAGACAAATGATCCATCAGGCAGATCAAACAAGCTGATTGTTTCGATGTTGCCATTGGTTGGGCGGCCGACCAATTCAGCCCGGCCGATATCGCGCAAGATGCCAGCAAAGACCTCTCCTCGGCTGTTGGTCGCTTCACTGACTAAAATGACCAAGGGAACTGTTTGAGAGCCAAGCAAATCATCGCCGCTAAAATTCATAGGCAACAAACGGCCGTCGTCTTTTTCATATGCATCAAAATTGTAGTGCAACGTCCCGGTGGCAAATTTGTACATGATCAGGTCAGCCGTGAACACAAACCCACCTGTATTTGCACGCAGGTCGATAATCAAGCCATCAACTCGATTGGGGGTGTTCATCTCCGTCCAAATCGTCTCAAATTCTTCACGCACCCCACGCGCTAAAAAGGTGTTGATCTGAATGTATCCGATATTTCCGTCTATCGTTTTGCCCGAAATCGTGTCATTCAACTCAATCGGTGCCCGTTGCACCTGCACCGCTTCAACCGGCTGCCCAGGGGTTTGGTAGATCACCTCGGCCGATGATCCGTCAGCTCCAAGCAAAAATCCAAAAGGTTCTCCATTCGGATGACAGCAAATCGGGTGGCCATCAACGGCCAAAATCCGATCACCTGATCGAATACCTGCATTGTGCGCCCCATTGCCGGGAATTGACCAACCGACCAATGCGTCTTGCTGATCGGGTCGGCCGATCAAAGCGACACCAACACCAGAGTAACCAACGCCGCTCCGCATTAAATCACGAATCCCTTCCGCATTGTCTGTCGGCACAAAATAAGAGTGCTCATCATCTAGTTGATAGACAAGGTTGGTCAGCATGTTCCAAAAATCAGGATTGCTCATACCCGCTTTAACCTGCGGCCGGTATTCATCGTAAACCCCGTCCCAGTCAACCCCATTAAAATCACGATACAAATACTCATCGTTGACCGCATTCCAAAACACATCAAATGTCTCTAGCTGTAGCGAAGTATCGGTGTAGGCGGCCGGAAAATAAGTTGGGGTGACAACGGGGCCGATTTCAAAGCCGCTGACATCGGCCGGTGGCTCCGCTTTGGGTGGGATGGGGGTATTTGTCGCCTCCGGCTGCTCTTGACCGGCCGAGTCAACTTCACCATCGCCGTCATCTTCGTCTTGATCATTAACAGGATCAGGATTAGCAGGCGCTTGCTCTGGTTCAGTGATAGGGCTTGAATCATCCCGCACACGCGGTTCAGGGTCATCTAAGGTCAGTAATCCACAGCCAAAACAGGCGAATACCAATGCAAGGCGAAATATATTTTTTATTTTATGGGACACAATCACACTTCTCCTCTTCGTACTGTAAGCATGGGACTCCGGCAGGCGCCTGAATGAATAATCGGTCTAAGCCTAACTAGATTTTATGTAGTCAGGCGATAAAACATTAGCTGTTATTATTCAGCAGCTTGGGCCAGTTTGACAAAAAAAATCTGTGCTCTACGGAAAAACAAGCTAAAAACTGGGCCAATCTGGCGAAAATAGTTGGGGTGCTGAATTATTTCCTTTAACTTAAATTTACCCGTTATTTTGTTTTTTCAAAATGCTTAGCACATGCTCTTGGCTCACATCGGCTAAGTTTGTGTAGAACGAATCGATCCCAGAATCGAGCGCTTCAGGCGCTTGTAGAGCGATAATCTCATCAGCGAAGTCAGACAGCGCAGTTAGTGTGTCGGCCGGGGCCACCGGCAGGGCAACCACCACAGAGGCGGGCCTTTCGGCCCAAAGTCCACGTAGGGTAGCAAACATGGTTGAACCGGTGACCACATTATCATCGATGATAAAGACTGTTTTTTCTGACAGGTCTGAGTATGGAACGATGCTGCGATAATCTGCAGATGTCGACTTGATTTCAGCCTTCACCTTTTCGATCTCTTGTTGTACCGCCACATCATCTAAGCCCAAGGCGATCACGAGTGGACGATTGACAAAAATACGCCCCCTTTCTGTCACAGCCCCGATGACGATATCATCACGGCCGGGTGCAAATATTTTACCCGTAACCATGATGTCTAAAGGCATATTTAACTGGCGAGCAACCTGAGAAGCTACGACGACACCACCGCGGGGAACCCCAACGACGACACCGTAGGCCAGTTCTGGTTTGCGTTCAAGTAGATCTTGGATGAGGGGGACAAGTAGGTCTCCGGCATGTTTCCGGTTTTCAAATACTGAAACCGTTTGATTAACACATAGGTTTTGTTTTGGTAGCTTAATCATGAGAGTTATACAGCGAAAAACTTACTACAATTTTACACACTCAGCCGAGCATAGCATACACTCACCACAATCTCTTAAGTATGGTACATTAGTCAAGTTACATTCTAAATTTCGCGGGAATTTTTGTATGGTTCAACTAAGCACAATAATCTTTAATGAAGACGGCCGATTTTTCAAATTTAAAAAAAATCAAGAACAATATATTTGTGATATTTGCTACTGGAAAGGGATCTTACGCGAACAGGCGGATGGGTCTTGGCAGGCCGAAATTCTACAGAAGTTCGACCCTTTTGAGCACCATCAAACGGATGCGCCTTTGGCAACGCAGGAAGATGCGATGCGCTGGGTCGCAACCCGATTAACCAAAAAGTAGCTTAACCCCAAATTCAAATCACCCGCTCCAAAGAAACTTTGAAGGGGGTGAGTCGGAAGTTTTACATTATAAAAAGTGAGATTGTGATGGTTTGTAAGGTCGGCCGCCGGTCTCTAGTTTCAAGACTAGGTTGAAACACTATTCCGCATACATTAACAGAAAGTCTATCGCTGTCCCAATTCCTTTATCAAACATCACTAAATGGGTATTTTCGTTCGGTCCGTGCGCCAATCCCCCTTTGTGCGAATAGCCCATAATGACGATTTCATCCGTCACTGTTGCAAAGGTTGAAGCGATGGGAATACTGCCCCCAGCAACTTCCAACACAGACTCACGATCCCAATGGTTCTCGTAGGCCTTGTTAGCAACCCGCACCGCTTTTGAATCATGGGGGATTCGAATCGCCGGGGCACCCATATCTTGCATTTCCATCGAAACTTTTATCGTTTCAGGGGCCAGATCCATGACGTGCGCCTTGATCACCTCATAAATTCGGGCAGGGTCTTGACCAGGGACAAGCCGACAGGTGATTTTCGCTCCCGCTTTAGCGGGCAATACGGTTTTTACACCTGGGCCAGAATAGCCGCCCCAAATCCCATTCAGCTCCAATGTCGGCCGAATACCGGCCCGCTCTTGGATCGTATACCCAGCTTCTCCCCAAACCGCAGGGGCGCCCGATGTGCTTTTCCAGTTCGCCTCATAATAAGGGTCTGCCCCAGCGATCGCCTCACGCTCGGCCGGGGTGGCATCGATGACATTGTCATAAAAGCCGGGGACGGTGACCGTTCCATTTTCGTCATGCAGCTGGGCCAATATCTCTGTCAACGCTTGTACCGGATTATGCGTATTGCCGCCAAAATGGCCGCTGTGCAGATCTTGAATCGGTCCTTCAACGTGCAGCTCCATGCCGATAATGCCACGCAGGCCGATTACCATTGATGGTTGATGCGGGGTGATAATTGGCCCGTCGCTAACGACAGAAACATCGGCCGATAAGCGATCACGATGCTTGGCAACAAAGGCGTTGATCGTTTCGCTACCCGACTCCTCTTCCCCTTCTAGAATAAATTTAATGTTGACCGGTGATTTTTCCGGCGTTGACAATACAGATTCAATCGCCCGCAGCTGGGTGATGACATTCACTTTGCTATCGGTCGCCCCACGTGCATACAAAATATTGTCACGAATCGTTGGTTCAAACGGGTTGGAATCCCAACCGTCTTCAAGTTCGGCCGGCTGGACATCATAATGACAATAAATAAGCACAGTCGGTGCATCTTCCCCCGCTCCCATCCATGTGCCAAATACCAGCGGATGTCGACCTTCCGGCATATCGATTAATTCAACCGTTTCGAAGCCGATTTTCTCCATTTCACTACCAATCCATTCAGCCGCTCGGCGAACGTCGGCCGCATGCTTAGGTTGGGTACTTATCGAAGGAATCCGAATCAGATGCTTTAGATCTTCTAAAAAGCGGTCAATATGTTGTTCAGCGTAATCATGGGCAGGATGGGTCAAGAGTTTCTCCAGGATAAATATTTGTGGAGACAATGATAAACCGATTTCGAAAATTGCCAATGTAAATGGGCAGACCTGGCAAAATAGGCTGGCTCAATTTCAGACTCTTGGGTTACTGATCGGGATAAGGCTCTTGCACAAGTTTTGCTTCAACCAGCAGCCGCTCAGCATAATCGCCCGTGGCGGGATCATAACCGATGCAGGTTAGTAGCAAAATCGTCCCTTCTTCATGGCGAAACAGAAGTTCCCCTTCCGTTGGCTCCATTCGTCGACGGCCGGTCACTTCATAAACAAAGTTGTAACCGTCCCATTGATAGATGATTTGTGACCCGTTGTTAAGTTCAGCAAGCTGTGAAAATGGTCCCCAAAATGACCAGCGAGTGCGGACATGCCCCGCAAAAACCATGCTAAAGTCATCGCCCGGATAGCGGCCGGTTGATTCGAGCAGGCCGATGCCCAACCCCAACGATTGAATATCCCAAGCATTGTTAACCAGCGGCAGCTGACCGATATTTTCCTCAATCCCGATTTCAGGAATGATCAACCGTCCTGGGTTTTGATCAATCGGCCGGGGCTTTGCCAATTTGGGGACATCTGCAATCATCACCGGCTCCGTGTCTAAATCTTCGAGGATCGGTTCAGCGATGGCTTCGACAGCTTCAACTTGTGAAGTGGGTGATTCTTCAGCCGGTACCAACGTTGGCGTCGCCAGCAACGGAATCTCGCTAAAGTTTAATCCGGCTTCAGACAAATTGGTTTGTGTTGAAACCTGGGCGATTTCGATACCGGTATTTTGAACCAGCTGAGGGCGCAACTGGAATACCGTGTAGAAAATTGAAGCAACGAAGGCGATAGCAACCACAAAAATTCCCACCGAAAGGATTCCCAATAACAGATTTCGGCCGTTATCTCCGGCCGATTGCTTGCGCCCATATCTCGGCGTAGCTTCGATTACTCGCTGCGGTGGCGATTTTTTAATCCTCTTTGCAGACTGGGCAGGTTGAGATTGAACACGCTTAATACGCTTAATCGGTGCTTTCCGATTAGGCGTTACCCGCTTTTTCGGTTGTTTAAAAAACCATCTGCTCTGCCGTTTCACGTTTCAATCTCTCAAAAGATACTGCGCTGCGCGAATACTAAATTTCACACAACGCATGATTCATCTATTGGTTTGCCTTTAATTTTTTTTCTTGATCTCGTTTTTACGCTTACCTTTTGGTTGATTCGTAGGCAACGGCGCTGTCTTAGAAACCGCACGCCACGCAAAAAACAATCCCACCAAAACAATCAGCAGAATCGCATTGACTGACAGCAAGAAGCCGATCGAATATCCTTCGCCTAAAGCAGGGGCAACAGGTGGATTTTCAGGTGCCGAAGCCCTGCTTTCAATCGTTGGCAAGGGGGGAAGCGGGGTATTGGTCGGGGTCGGCTGCTTGCCCGAACTGGTATTTTTAGTTGCGGTCGGCTGCGGGTTGTTTGTCGAGGAAACAGGGGTATTGGTTGGTGCCGGAATCAATGTGTTCGTAGGGGCCGGTTGAGGGGTGTTGGTCGCGGCCGGAACCGGGGTATTGGTTGGTGCTGCCGGAACAGGAGTGTTGGTTGCCGGTTGAGGCGTATTCGTCGGATCAACAGGAACCGGGGTATTGGTTGGGTCCGGTGCAGCCGGTGTATCAGTCGGGTCTGGCGGCACGGCGGTCGGTGTTTCGGTAAAACCTGCATAAACGGCCGGTGCACCGATAGGGGCAAACATAAGTAACCCCATCAGGCCGAAAAACCCGATCAATAAAGCATAATTTGAATGTTTATGAGCCATTCTTCAACTCTCCTGTCAATCTCGGCCCGATAGAAAATTGGACCGCTTGATTTGAACAAATCTTATCTTGCCAACCATGGCAAATAAAGTGAATTATTAGAAGCTGGATTCCCAGAGTCATCCTCTGGTTCAACAAAAGCCATCTGCATTGCAGGGTCGCCCAAAAGGGTAAAGGTATCTAGCAAATCAAGATGGGGGGACTGGTCGAGCGCCAGCTG
Organism: Chloroflexota bacterium; assembly: GCA_020629055.1. Taxonomy (GTDB): domain Bacteria; phylum Chloroflexota; class Anaerolineae; order Promineifilales; family Promineifilaceae; genus WTJY01. Next base: position 33,197 of record JAHDEB010000028.1, on the reverse strand, counting down.
AAGTTTTCCAGCCATCGCTGCAGATCCTAAACGTTTATCGTCTGAGGCAAACATCGATTCTAAAAAGCCGCTTGAAAGGGAATCATGACCGGTTGAAACGCCAAGCCCGGTTGCCCCCCAAGTGGCCAATGCACCGTTTTCATCACGGATTAAACGTTCATCTAAAACGTCATTTTCTGGGTAATGAAACGAGCTGGTGAAACAAGTCATGCTAAGCACGAGCGGAAGCTGTCCGTTTGGGCTCAGCGTGGCGATATCATCTTTATGAAACAGATTTTCAACCGCCCACTGATTAAACGACGAGTGGCCGGTAAACATAACCATCGCGTGCCCATCGTTCCAGCGGGCTTTTAGGTTAGCCAAGATCTGTTCACCTGGTTCACCGGCCGTCGCCAAAAAGTAGTGAGCCACTTGCCAAGGATGGGCTAAAAACGTTTCAATTAAATCTTCCGTTTGCCCCTTAAAATCTCCTGCAGAATCGGCATTGTCACTTAAAAACGTAAATGAGCCGCGCCAATCATTTTCATTGGGCACTGAAGCGTATGCTTCAAATTTGTCGATGATCGTTTCTAGTTCAGCCACGCTGTTAACCGGCAAACGGCCGATCGCCATGTCTGGCAGCTGATCATCAGGTCCGTCCATCGTTACATATCGATTGTCCGCAGCGGTTTCCCCGATCCATGGGTCGGTATCGATCAAAAACGGTGGCACTTGAACCGGCAAAGAATCAGGTAGATTTTGTCGGGGGTCAAAATGGCCATCCCCCACAATTAAGACAACCTGCGGCGGCGGTGACCAGCTTTCCCAAGCATTTTCCATAAACGCCTGAATCGCAAGCGGGTTCGGTTCTCCATGCCCAAAGTGGTCGTAGATGCTGTTTACATTTTCAACCGCAACCCGATACCCCTGCGCCGTGCGTAACTTAATCAAATCGTCGAGCCGATCAACAAAGCTGTCGTTGGTCAAAATGAGATAAGAAGCACCATATCCGGTTGCCAATAGCGGTCTAGGCGCTCGCACGGCCGAAGGTGCTTTAAACGCCCCATCCGGCACAACCTGGTAAAAGTGAGTGCCGCCTGTCGGGTCAGCAAAGCGCAGGCTGCCATCATTCACCATCCCATCTTCTAATAGGATGGGTGAATCGGGATCGGTTACGTCAAAAACAGCGGCCGAAGCAGATGCTAATCGGATATCATATTCACTACGCGAAGAATCTCCTCGGAATTGATGTTGCTGGCTCAACGCTGGTGTGCCCGCGCTCGCTGTGTAATCGATCTGGAGCGCGTCGACCCAGACTCCGTCGAAAAGTGCTTCCGTTTCTTCTAAAGTCACGGTAACACGATTTTTCTCGGCCAATAATCCTGCGCTTATTTTTAGAACCGACTGTTTGGCCGTTTTGCCATCCCAAAGCACGGTGCCGACATTCACCCCATTGAGCTCAACGGTTAAACGATGATCGGGCGACTGATCGAGCTCCGTAAAGCCGACAAACCACAAGGTCAGATCGGCCGTTCGGCCGCTGTGTGCATCAGGTGTGTCTAGTTCAAACTCCGCAGACTCAGCTCCCGGCCGTTTCAGCTCGGCCCACATCCAGCGATCACCGTCACGACCTTTTGGTAACGATCCGCAAAAACATTGGGGGGTATAGATCACATCCTCTTCAGCCGTCACGCTAACAGTCCGATCTGCCAGCGGCAAACCACTTGGCGCGGCAGAGGCTGTGCGACCGAGGCGGCCGGGGTCACTCTCGGCCGTCAGTTCAAAAACTTGCCCCGTCATCCAGCGACTGTGATTGCCTGCAGCATAAAAAATAAGGCTCTCCCCATTTTCTAATCGGTTCGGGTTTGTTCCATCACCGGCAAGATGCCAGCTGATTTCTGTTTCACCCCGGTACAGATGAAAATTATTGGCGTTATGGGTATCGACGGGGAATCCGGCCGCTTTTAGGTCAGCGTAGTCGACCTTCACCATCCCAGCAGAGCCGTCCGTTTCGATAAACACAGTCGGTGCATTGATTTTGACCGTTGCATGGCCGGTTCTTTGATTTAGGTTCGCCTGGATTTGGGATCGATTGATCACTAAATTAGCGATCTCATCTTGAATGGGGGATGGGAAAGATTGCGAAGTGCGATTCAAAAATGAATTAAATTTTAGCTCGACTTCAATCTGATCCAGCACCAAGTAGTCATTGGGGTCATCTGTCGCGAAATTTGGTGAGACCGGATTAAAAACGAGGCGGCCCAACCGAACACCCGCCATCGTGCCAGCTTCTTCGAAGGTGACCCATTCATGCGATTCATCAACTGGTAAATCGGCCGGTCCGTAATCACCGCCAATAACATCGCCATGCTCGTTTCGCACAACACCGGCCGGAACTGGAGCCACGCCAACCGGCTGATCTAATCGAATGAGCTTGGTTTTGCCTAATGCAGAAACCTGTAGGTTCGGTTGACTATTTGGTGGGACAGCGACCCCCAATGATCGAATTGGCAACATCAACTGACCAGGCATTTCATTAAGAGCAAAGCCGGGCATAGCCAGATGATCCCCTTGGTTCTCAAACGCCGGAAAATCCCACCGGACGCGTAAACCGTCGGGCAAGATTTCAACAACCGGCTCTGAATTGATTTGGCTATTTGAAGTGTGGGCCGATGTGCGGCCGGTCAGTGTTATCATTAACGTTCCAATAAACAGCGTGGTACGAATGAGTCTAAAAAATGTCGTACGGGACATATAATTTGGGCGCTGAGCCTCTAAAACCTTCTCCGTTTACCGAGTAATCAATGGCAGATACGAACGTTGGAAGCGGTCGGCCATAATACGAACCGGCACCTCTTCGATATTCATATCACCATCCGTTTCTACATCGACCAACCAGTAGTAATAAACGCCATAATCTTCAACCGTGTCGGTCAAGATATAGCTATCACCCATACCGGTGCCTCCTTCGACCTTTGTCAAAACCGGCCCTAACGCTTGGCGCAAATCGGGGTCAACTGGCATTTCGGCCGTGCGGGTACGCACGATATAGAAACCGAAGTTATCGATTTCGGTGGCTGTTTCCCATTTCAAAGTAACCGTTTTATCGGTGCTAGCGCCAACAAAACGGATCAGTGTTACCGCTGTAGAGCCATCGGCCGGGTCAAAGAAACCAAAGTCGATGGTTAAGTCGGTCAGATCGTTGCCATCACCGTCATCGGTCGGTTCTTGTCCGGCCGTGAGCGTTACCAGCGGGCCAAGCGTCACTTTGCCCTGTTCCGCCTGATCGCCATTGTCATCATTGTCGATACGACTGTCCTGCATGTTTGTCGGGTGGCTGCTAGATGGGAAGGCGGTTGGCGGGGTTGGTATCTGCAGTTGGTATTGCCCTTCAGGCAAATTATCAAACAGATACAAGCCGCCGTTTGCGGTGACGCGGCTATCGAGCAGGTTCCCATTTGCATCGAGCAAATTAACGGTGACACCATCGATACCAACCTCATCGTCATCCGGTTCAAATTGACCATCATTGTCTATGTCGTGCCAAACCAAGTTGCCCAATCCAACCAAAAGAGGGGTCGTTACATCTTCGTAATCGCTGTCGTCTTCATCTTCGGCCGCGTCATCGTAAGCGGGGTCATCATGGTCGATATCATCGTGATCGATAATCGGGTCATCTCCCGTGCCACCATCCCCTTCATCCGGGTCGCTGCCATTGTTGTCACCTGGGACAGAGTCTTTGTCATTCACACCGTAATCTTCAGAGCTGTCGGTTGCGATCTCGGCCCAGTTCCGGAACGGCTGTTTGGTCCAATCATCTACAGACAGTCGGATGCTAAACAGGGTCGCCTCACCGGGAGCCAAATCGCCGGAAAAGCTGCAAATGATATTTCCAGTGTCTCCTGCGGCCGCATTACACCTCCAGTCGATCCCGTTGCTGGTCACATAGCTCATACCACCTGGGATCGTCTCACGAACGGTAAAGTCGCCTGAATTTACCGTGCCTTGGTTTTTAACCCGAATCACATAGCTGACTTCATCCTGCCATGCGACATCCGCTTCTTGGCCGGGGAATAAATCTTTTATCAGCGCGAGGTCATACATCACCATCGCGTCAACATCAGCATAGTCGTTGTCGTCTTCGTCACCTGGGGGATTATCAAGATCGATGTCATCATGATCGCTCACTTCATCGTTCGGGCTTTCCCCAACACCGGTTCCATCATCATTTCCGGTATCGGTATCAGGTGTCGAGTCCTCATCCGTTGTGCCGCTATCTTCAGATGAATCGTCTGAAATTTCGGCCCAGTTGCGGAAAGGCGCTTGGCTGGCGTCATCGACTTGCAACACAATGTTTAAAACGGTTGTATCACCGGCATCTAAACTTGAACCGAATGTACAGGTCAGGGTTCCGGTTGCGCCGATGGCGGCCGGGCACGACCAGTTGGTGCCGCTAAATACGACGAAGCTCATACCGGCCGGAATTTGCTCTGTGACTTCAAAGTCGCCAGAATCCACATTCCCTTGGTTTTTAACGGTGATTGCGTAATTGACCTGATCATTTTCAGACACAACCGGATCTTGACTATTGGCCAAGGTTTTTATCAGGGCGAGGTCATACACCGCGCCCAAATCGACGTCAGCGTAGTCATTGTCATCCTCGTCATTTGGTGGCTCATCTAAACTAATATTGTCATGGTTGTCGACTTCATCGTTGGGCGCATCGCCAAATCCAGGGGCATTGTCATCCCCTACGTCTGTGTCAGGCACAGAATCTTCATCTGTCGTGTTGTAATCTGCGGAGCTATCGGCCGAAATTTCAGCCCAATCTCGATAAGCAGCCTGGGTCGCATCATCAACCTGTAAAACCATGTCGATTACTGTGGTTTCACCTGGTGCCAGATCTCCATTAAAGGTAAACGTAACGGTGCCGGTATCTCCGTCTTCAGCTGTGGTGGTCCAATCTGTGCCATCAATCGAAACAAAGCTCATCCCTTCAGGAATTTGATTGGTGACCACGAAATCGCCTGAATCAACGTTCCCCTGATTTCTGATGATCAGGTTATACGCGACGTTGTCCCCTTCTTGTACTGATGGGGATTGGGCGCTGTCTAAAATATTGATTAATGCCAAGTCATAAGCGACATCGACGCTCACATCTTCGTAATCGTTGTCATCTTCGTCGTCGGCCGGATCGTCTGTTGTGACATCGTTATGGTTGGTCACCTCGTCATTTGGATCATCACCAAAGCCCGGGCCGTTGTCATTTCCGGTATTGCTGTCCGGCTCAGAGTCTGAGTCGGTTGTACCGTAATCGTCGGAAGAATCTTCGCTAATTTCAGCCCAATTTCGGAATGGGGTTTGTGAAGCATCATCGATGCGTAATTGCACTTCGATCATCGCTTCAGCATCAGGTGCAAGCCCGGCCGCGTAGGCACAGGTAAATGTGCCGCTAGCAGATGCGGTTGAGCAGACCCAACCGGTGCCGGTGGCAGACACCAGGCTCATCCCGGCCGGTATTTGATCGGTCACCACAAAATCGTTTGAGTTGACATTTCCGTGATTTCGGACCGTAATAACGAAATCGACCAGCGCGTCGGCCGCAACCAATGCGGGCTGCCCAACTGCCAATGTTTTAATTAGGGCCAAGTCATATTCGACATTCACAACCACATCTTCAAAGTCATTGTCGTCTTCGTCATTGGGTGGCAAATCCAAGTCGATGTCATTGTGGTTATCAACCTCATCATTTGGATCGGTGCCGGTGCCAGGACCCGGATCAGTTCCGGTGTTAGCATCTGGGGTTGAGTCTTCATCCGTTGTCCCTAAATCGGCCGAGCTATCTTCAGAAATTTCGGCCCAAACGCGGAACGGAGCTTCTGCAACAGAATCGACTTTAAGGTCAAGGGCGATCACCGTTTCAGCGTCAGGAGCAAGGTCACCATCAAAGGTCAAAACGATCGTCCCTTCATCACCGGGCGCGGCCGAACTGCTCCAACCGGTTCCAGAAGCCGCTTCAAAGCTCATCCCTTCAGGGATTTGGACCGTCGTTGTAAACGCTCCCGAGTTGACACTGCCTTGATTTTTAACAACCACTTCGTAGCTAACCGTTTCATCTAGTGAAACATTGGGAGACTGGCCTGATTCAAGCAAAACGACCAAAGCCAAGTCGTAGGGTAAAGCGAAGCCAGCATCCACGTCGTGATTGCTCTCGCCAGGATTGGCGGTTGTAAAGGTGCTGCCAGGCAGTTCTGAACCACCCACGGTCAATGTTTCTGTCATCGAAATATCTGAATCATTCAGCGGGGTAGACCCGGGACTGCTCTGCGAGGTGGGTGATAATAGGTCAGGGTCCGCATTGCCTGGAAGGGTTGAAGTTGTTGTGCTGGCGTCAAAAGCGATGGTGTAATCGGTTCGGGCATCCACGTTAAAAACATAGAAGCCGTTTGCATCTGTTGTGGTCGAAATAATTGACCCATTAGACAGCTCTAAATAAACGGTTACTCCCGCTAGCGGAATTTCACCCGGATCTTGTATCCCATTTTGATTGAGGTCTAACCAACTGAAATCACCAAGATGTTGGGTAATTGCCGGGCAAATCACCTCTAAGTCACCCAATCCACCCGCTTTGCCCTGAGTTCCGGGCTGCACGACGGGTGAAGATGAGTTCGCCGAAGCGAAAAGCATGTAACCAGGCTCACGCGGGTCTCCATCACTGGTGCTAAACCAGTTGACCCCACCGCTTGAGTAATAATCGTTTTGCCACGGGTTCATCCCTGCAACAACTACCTCGCCAGACCCTGGCAAGACGGCCATTCCTGCGTTCGCGGTTTCATTGTGGGCATCGATCTCAAAATACCAGCTATCAGCGTAGAAAAATTCTCGGCCGCCGGGTCCCTGAGCATTAAGTGGGTCCGCGTTTGACGATAAGCCACCACATTCCCCATCGTTCTCTAAATCATAGGTGCCGGTGTTGTTTGGACACGCCATCAACACATCCCCACCAGACATATTTTCATATAAGGTTTGATCATCATTGGTGTCTAAACCAAAGTTGAAAAAGCCCCATTGATGAGAGGTACGGTCGACGAATGACATGAGCATGTTGCCTTCATCTGAAAATTCGATGTCAGACAAGATCGGGGTCGGCCAACAAATACGCTCACGTTCTGTGTCATCTGGCCCAAACAGTGGGACGGCGTCGCCCAATGGATGTGGATTAGATGAGTCGAGCCACGGGTGCCAACTGCTTGTATCTGGACAGCTGCTTTCTTTCCAAACCGAGCCGCGAGCGTAGTCCAAGCTATCTCGCATCACAACGGTAGGCGTTACGGTGCCGGTTGCTGGTGGTGTGTCTGCGCGCAGCTCTGCGGTGATATCGTATTCGTAAACCAAAGCCTCTAAATTGCTATTGGTCCCTTCATCAAGCAAATTGGTGCTATCTGTCGAGGCGTCGCACACCATCCCAACATACAGTTTTCCATCAGCGTATTTAACCGCCCACGGCCGGTGCTCCCCATTGGTGCAGGCTATGGTTGGGGCTGGAATATCATAGGTTGTTACCAGATTTTTATCGGCTGCATCGATGACTAGGACATCTTTGTTTTGTAAATCAGCTACAAAAAGATACTCATGATCAACCCAGCCATCGGTCCGTTGGTTGTCGGGGTCAAGCAATTCATCATCAACGATGTCTATGTCACCCATTCCGATAACCGCAATATCATCAAACACCGTCGCATCATGGCTCGGGTCGGCCGTGGCATCTAACCCACGTGCTGCGTTCGAGGCCACAGAGCCTTGCCCCACATCGATACCCAAATCATCTTGAACCTCAAGCCATCCTGAAACAGATGCGGCCGCAGCCCCATCGCTCATATCAATGGCATAAATACCATCTAGCCCGAGAGGGCCGAGCCCCACATGTCGCTTCAAAAATGCACTGGTGTAAGCCACCCGTGTCTGCTCGCTCCATGCAACGCCCCATGTTGACCCGATGTCCCCTGCGGTGGCCAAATGGTCTGGCTCTATAACATTAACCGGATTTGCGATGTCGTTGGGGTCGAAAGCGGAACCTGTCGCGGTATAGGGAAAGCCGACAAAGGCATCCATCGAAGATGCAGGCCCGGCAAGCAGAGGGTTTCCGTTGACGTAACAAGGGATAAATGTGTAGGCATCTTCAACGCCACAGCTGTATTCTGCAGGATTAATAGCTGAAATATTGATAATTTGGTCGGTGCTCAGATCAATGATTTGTACGGCCGGTGATGCATCGCTCAGGCTATCAGCGTAGGTCGACGTATCGGGATCATTGTCGTCGTCGATTAGATTAACCGGACCATTCACAATTCCGGCCGGATAATCCGTGGTCGCCACTTCGAGGCGCATGATAACCCCGGCACAGCTACTGCTCGCGGCCGGGCTAATAACCGCCTGACCATTTCCATCTGTCACAGTAGATGCACAAGCGGAGCCGGTCGCATCATCCACATCGAATAGAGAAACGGTTACATTGGCGATCCCTTGGGCTTCACCAGAGTCAAACGTTGCATTCCCGTTGATATCTTGAAAGACATTGACCGTTAAACTGCCAGCAGGTGGCAGTGCTTCCGCCACCTCATATGCGCTAGATACCGTGAGCTGACCAATAATCACAAAAATGAAGAGACTTCCGGCAATAAGCGTTAGAAGGGCCCCCCACCATTTTTTATGCAAGAAAACTTTTTTGTTCATGGACTATTTCCTTAAAAAGGTTGTAAACATCTGCCTAAACTATGGTCAATGATTGCCTTCTGGTCAGGGATCGATGAAAACGCTTCCTGCTATCCCTTCGTTGTTAGCAAAAGCTGACTGGCTCAATATCCGAAGGTAGCACAAGTTCCTTATACCATATGCAAAGGAACATCACAGCTTTCTTTTTTGCCGAATTTGGTTTACAAACCATTAGAAAAACAGATCATAATTATGGCTCAGCTTTACATAAAAAGAAAGCTCTATGCTAAAATCGGCCCGGAAATTGCGAAAACGGGCGGGTTTTTGGCTGAGCCAACAGAAATGTCTTAAGCTTTTCAAGCAAAATTGCCAAAATTTCTGTCATAAGGGTCGAAGGGGATGAGCGAAGATTTTTCATCTTTTCATTGAGGTAGGTAAAGGAAATGGTTCTATTTTTAATCAGTTTGTTTATTGGTGTCATTGGGGGCATCGCTGGCGGTTTGCAATCGATTTTTACCGCTACCATGGGTCAGAAGGTTGGTGAGTTGGGCAGTGTGCTCTTCACCTATGGGATCGGGGCGATTCTCATTTTGGTTATTGTCTCAGTAGGCGTGGCAAGCGGTACGGCCGACATTTCCCAATGGCGGTCAATTCCGAGATGGGCATTTTTTGCAGGTCCATTGGGGATTGTGATCATCGGCTCCTTGGCCTATACGATTCCGCGCATCGGAGCAACGTCTGGAACAATGCTCTTCATTGTGGGATGGTTGGTTTTCAGTGCGATTATCGACCACTTCGGCTGGTTTGGTACACCTGTTAAACCATTCGACATTACCCGTATCGCAGGTTCGGCCATCTTACTACTTGGTGGATGGCTAGTTTTAAAATAATCAGGCATTGGGCCAAACCAAAGAATAAGGATGATGAATGACGACAAATAATGATGGGAAAAATGTAGATGTGATCGCGGGTGACCCACAAGATGAAACGTTTCAAACACAGCATGTGATGACGGTGGCTGGAGCGCATTTTGTCCACGACACCTATACCGGATTTTTGCCCGTACTGCTACCACTTATCCGAGATAATTTAGCGATTTCAAATTCGCTGGCTGGATCGTTAATAATCTGGTCACAGGCACCCAGCCTTCTTAACCCATTTATCGGGTATATTGCCGACCGGGTCAGTGTCCGTTACTTTATCATTTTAGCCCCTGCGATTACCGGCACCCTGATCGGGGCATTGGGGCTGGCAAACAGCTATATCACGATGGCGATGATTCTGCTTGCAACCGGTATCAGTATCGCAGGCTTTCACGCCCCAGCCCCGGCCTTAATTGGCCAAGTTTCTGGAAAGAACGTCGGCCGTGGCATGAGCTATTTCATGGCCGGTGGTGAACTCGGCCGAGCATTAGGGCCGATTATCATTGCTGCCCTGCTAGCTTGGTTTGGGATTGGTGGCTATTGGAACATTGCGATTGTCGGTTGGGTTGTCTCAGTCATCCTCTATTTTCGGCTGAAAAATTTAACCGCCCGACCTTCAAAAAATCAGATTCCGTTTGCAGAGTTGTGGCCCCAAGCACAAAACTATTTCTTAATCCTGCTGTGGCTCATGTCGTTTCGCGCACTTTTGCTGGTGGCAGTTACCATTTGGCTACCCACCTTTATGCAAGATGTTACCGGTGCTTCGGCTTGGGTTTCAGCTCGATCTTTAACGTTAATCGAAATAGCCGGGGTGATCGGAGCGCTATTTGCAGGTACATTGAGCGACCGAACCGGCCGACGCTTAATGCTGATGTTTCTGCTGAGCGTCTCACCCGTTTTGGCCCTTGCGTTTCTCTACTCAACCGGCTGGATATCAATTGTCCTGATGTTACTGATCGGGGTCACAGCGATTTCGGCAACGCCGGTCATCATGGCCAGTGTGCAAGACCAATTCCCAGACAATCGCGCATTTGCCAATGGGGTGATGCTGGCGATCAACTTTGTAACCCGTGGTTTGGCAATTTGGGGTGTGGGTGCGCTTGCTGACCGCATCGGCTTTCAATCAGCCTTTTTCTGGAGCTGTATTCTGGCGCTGATTAGCGTCCCCGCAACATTCTTTTTACCATTTGGCAACAAGAAAGAGGTTACAGTCGGTTAGAACATGCAGATTGATATAAGCCAAGGCACAATCGAAGAAATTCTGGTCGTCGACGCACAGATCCCTGAGTTTGCCGTCAAAACGCCGGCCGAAAAGCTAGCCGGCCGCTTGATGGGTCGCGTCAATTTGCTGCTAGTCGCGAAAGACAACGGCAAGCCGGTCGGTTACAAGCTTGGCTACGCCTTGTCTGACTCAGAATTTTACAGTTGGCACGGGGCGATTCTGCCCGCTTATCGCAAGCAGGGTATCGCCACCCGTTTGCGAGAAACGCAAGAAGAGTGGGTGCGAAAAAACGGCTTTAAAACAATCTCTGTGAAATCTATGAATCGGTTCCCAGCGATGCTGCAGCTCCTTATTTCTAGCGGTTACAAAATCTCTGGCTATATCGATGAGGGGGACCCATCAAACAGCAAAATCTTGTTTAGTAAGCGGCTGTAGAAACGCTCAATTAAAATTGAGCGTTTCTACAGCTTTGACGTTAAGCCTTAGGCGGCTCGTTCGATAAGCCAAGTTACTGTTGATGGGAAAATCATCACCACGATTAGCGCCACACCCTGCAATACCATAAATGGGAGGGCGCCTAAGTGAATGTCCTTCGTTTCAACCTCCTCCGGTGCCACACTCTGCAAATAAAAGAGTGAGAACCCGACCGGTGGTGAAATAAAGGCCATATTGAGGTTAATCGCCATCATCACGGCGAACCAGACGATGTCATTCTCGGTAAAGTTCAACAACTTCATCGATGGGACAAAGAGGGGCATGACGATGAAGCTGATCTCGAGGAATTCCAAGTTAATTCCTAACAAGAAGACGGCGATGTTTGCCACGATGATAAAGCTCCAGAATCCTCCCGGCAGGTTAACCAAAATATTGGTAACCCAACGCTGACCACCTAGCTGGTCGAAGACCAAGCCAAAGAAGGTAGAGGCGAACAAGATCATTAAGACCAATGCGGTAATATTGGCGGTAGAGCGGGATGCGCTCCAGACCATTCCACGCATTTTTGCCCAAATGGTGCGCCACTCTTCCCCACCAGGAAACTCGTAGGTAAACCGCAACACCCAACCTGCGAGCAAACATAGGGCGATCACAATGGGCCACGACAACCAGCCGATGAGACCCAGAAGGATGAGGGCCAAGAAAACAAAAGACCAGCCCAATTTTAATTGATTCAAGAGCGCCAAAAACAATGCACCAAATGCACCTACGGCTCCCGCCTCTGTTGGGGTAGCGATTCCGGCAAAAATCGAACCGAGAACGGCACCAATTAATGCCAACGGAGGGACAACCGCAACGATCATTTTAGCAAAGAGCTGCATACCGGTTAAATCTCGCGCTTCTAAAGGCAAAGCGGGTGCCTTTTCTGGGTGACGCCACGCAACCCAAATGACGTAAAGCCCATACAGGCTTGATAGAATCAATCCGGGGACCAATGCGCCAACAAACAACTTACCTACACTGACACCGATTTGGTCTGCCAAGACGACCAGCACAAGACTAGGGGGCAATAGCTGCGCCATCGTTCCTGAAGCAACAATTATGCCGGTTGCCAGCTTATGGTCATACCCATATTTCAACATGATCGGCAGAGACAAGATGCCCATAACGATAACGGTCGCGGCAACAACACCGGTGGCGGCCGCAAGCAGCGTCCCCACAATGACCACGGCTAGGGCTAAACCACCTCGAAGTGGACCCATCGCTTGGCCAATCGTTGTCAGCAGCTCTTCCGCCAGACCGGACTTCTCGAACACCGCCCCCATAAATACGAAGAAGGGGACCGCCAGCAGCGTAAAGTCTGACATTGAGCCAAACCAGCGGTTCTGTAAAAGACCGATTCGGGCTAAAGGAAAAGCCCCCAATGCCAAACCAATGGCCCCAAAGGCGATGGCTGTTCCTGCGAATGAGAATGCTACCGGGTAACCGCTCAAAATCAGGATAAGAAAAAGTACGAACATGACTATCGCTAGCCATTCAAAACCTGTCATAATATTTTTCCTCTATTCCTTATTCCTATTCGATCCTGATTGGTGCATCGGCTTCGATTCGCCTAAACGTATCGTCCCCCCGCAGGATGGCGATTAATTTTATATATTCAGCGATTGATTGAATCAGCAGGGCAACGAACGCCACCAAGACCATCGTCTTGATCGGGGCGCGCGGCAAGCCATCTGCATCGGGAGAAACCTCCCAGGGCAAAATATTGCTCCAACGCTGAAAACTTTCAAAAGAGAGGCGGCTACACTCAGGGTCGGCCGTACAATTGTCACTGTAGTTATTTAAGCGCTCACGGGTCCCATCCCATTGATCCCACCCTTCCATCACCGGGGCGCTTGTTTTATGCCCCCAAGATGTCAAAACAGGATTAAATGTTGCGTACAGGGCCAGAAAGCAGAATGGGATCAAGGCGATCGTATGGCCAATCAAGTCGATCCATGTTTTTCGGCGTTCTGTTTGCTCTGCAAACCAGAAGTCAACACGTACATTGATGTCGTGCTTTAACAGGTACGAAAATCCGAAAAAGAAAACAAGCGTATACAGATACCACTGCGTCTCGATAATGGCGTTATTCGTTAGTTTTTGTCCGATTTGCTCACCCGTGTAGCGTAAAACCACATTAGCGAAACCGATGAATACGAGGAACGGAACGATCAATTGCGCCCAAAAGCCAAGTATTTCTGTCATTCGGTCAGCAAAATCAACGAAAGGTTTTAAAGCTTTCATAGAATCCAAATTCTCCTTTTTTGTTGCATAGGCACACCTCTCTTGAACTCAGAGATGGTGGGGAAAGAACAGAGTTGGAGAGGTGGGCCAGAGAATCCTGGCCCACCTGAAGTTCTGAACTTTAGTGAAAGACCTTATTTCGCGAGAAACTCGAGGTAACGCCCTTCTTGAACACCGTGCCAAGCTTGGATGCCGTCACGGAATGTTTTCCACTCTTTGTAGATAGCAGCAAAGTCGCCATCTTCTTGAGCGAAGGTGTCGTAAAGCGAGAAGGCCGCATCTTCGGCCGCTTGCAATACTTCATCACTAAACGGACGGATATCGACTTCACCTTCAGCAACAAGGTCGTTGAAAGCGCCGATATTCTTGGTGTCGTAGTTGGCCAACATCTGAGTGTTCGCTTCCCACGCCGCGCTCTTAATCACTTCTTGATAAATCTCAGGCAGGGCGTTGAATTCATCAAGGTTGATTTGGATTTCCAAGGTTGGTCCTGGCTCCCACCAACCTGGATAGTAGTAATACTGGGTCACTTTGTGGAAGTCCATTTTACGGTCATCGTAAGGGCCAACCCACTCAGTCGCATCGATCGCGCCTGTCTCAAGTGCCTGATAAATTTCACCACCAGGTAATACCTGAACCGTCGCGCCTAGCTCGGTCATGACCTGACCGCCCAAGCCGGGGATACGCATTTTTAGACCTTCTAGGTCTTTGGCTGTGTTGATCTCTTTGTTGTACCAACCACCCATCTGTGCACCGGTGTTGCCGGCCGGGAATTGGATTACATTGAAACGATCTGCGTAGAAGTCTTGCATCAATTGCAAGCCGCCACCTTCATACAACCATGCGTTTTGTTGGCGCGCGGTCAACCCAAATGGTAAAGCGGTACCAAATGCGGTTGCGGTCGATTTACCAACGTAGTAATAAGAAGCGGTGTGGCCGATCGGGTTAGATCCTTCTTCTACAACATTGAGGACTTCAAGCCCAGGGGCGATTTCTCCAGCAGCGCGAGCTTTGATCTGGAACTTGCCGCCTGTCATTGCACTCACTCGGGCTGCAAATGTATCTGCACCGCCAAAAATTGTGTCGAGAAGGGGTGGCCAACTGGTAGCGATTTCCCAACTTATTTCAGGAAGGTGTGAGTCACTAGCAACTTCTTGAACGATCTCTTCCACAACTGCAGCAGTTTCATCTGTCACATTTTCAACCGCCTCTTCAGCTGCGCCACCACAAGCCGCGAGCCCAGTAACAGCTAAGCCAGCGCCAGCCATTTTCAGAAATTCTCTACGTTCCATACTTTCATTCTCCTTTTGAATAATCCTCTGAACAATTAACATGTTCAGAATCAACGATGGTATAGGATTAACCGGACAAGTCCGGGAATCGTAAAAAGTGGGTGTCTAAATCTATTCGCCTATCCGCCAAATAACGTAAATATCGATGCTTCGTAAAAATTTAAAGTCCAACTAATACCCGCAATAATAAAGAGGAATATCCCTTCTGTTCGGGTAATCTTCCAACCAGATCGCATGAACATGACAACGACCAGGGTCAAAATCAGCAATATCCAAGAACTCTCCTGGGCATTTGTGTCGATAACCATCAAACGGCCGGGGGATATGATCGATGCCAATCCTAAAACCCCGAGCTGATTGAACAAATTGCTACCAATCAGATTTCCGGCCGAAACATCTGAATCACCGCGCAATAGAGCGACTACAGAGGTTGCGATTTCAGGTGCTGACGTGCCAAAAGCGACAATTGTCACACCGATCACATATTCAGACACCCCGAAAAACGATGCGATTGCGGAAGCCGACGTAACAAACCACTGGCTAGAAAAGATAACGACGCCAATACCTAAGACGAGTAATCCGATATCCAGCCATTGAAACTCACTGTCATCGATTTCGTCCTCAATCTCTTCCTGCTGGTAAATGAGATAGGCGATATAGCTAAATAATATCGTTAAAAAAACGACACCTTCCCACCAAACCATCAAGCCATCCCTAAAAAACAGGATGAGCAAAAGGGTTGTGGCAATCAGTATACCGCCATCCCTGAATACCAATTTTTTTGTAGTCGGCACCACCATAAATATGGCGAGTCCGCCCAAAATAAAACCGATATTAAATATATTTGAGCCGATGATGTTCCCGACAGAAATTGCAATCTCGTCGCGGGCGGCGGAGCTGATAGAAACAGCGAATTCAGGTGCCGATGTGCCAATGGCCACGATGGTTAGGCCGATAAAAAGAGGGGAAACACCGAGTTTGCGGGCGATTCGGACAGCGGCCGCAACGAGCCAGTCTGCACCGAAATAAAGGCCAAAAATACAGCCGATTACGATTACAATATTGAGCCAAGGAAAAGCCATTAACATCCTGTTTTATCGAGTGTTTCGACAAATTTTTGAAAATTTTTATGTGAGGCAAAAATCATCTTTTCGCCTCACTACAAGTTGAGATAGTGCATCTACAAATCTACCTCAATTTGTATAAAAGGTCATTGAATCCCACCAATTGACCTTTGTTTATCTAAACCGCTATTCCGAGCCGCCAACAAGCCCTTTTTGGCGCCAAATCTCGAAAATTTCTCTCGTCCTTTTGTCCGCCAGCAAGACTGAGCTTTCGGCCGACATTTCCCCGTTAACGACTCGGACAACCATATCGGTCAAAACTTTTTCGTCATACACCTGGCTAATAGCCGGATTAGCGACACCGGGATAACCAAAGTTATGATAAATATTGTCCGCATCAGACAGAATGGCCAAATTTGCAGATTCTTCGGACCCAAACGGATCATTCAGCAACCAACCGTCCCTGGCGTTGAGCTGGGGCGTAGCCGATGGCCAAGCCGGGAAGTTGTATAGCTCGCTATTAAATACAGCCTGACCATAGTTTGCGGCCAAATGGCGCATAAAGGCTTTGGCCGCCGTTAGTTCTGTTTCCGGCACGTAGTCAGGAACAACATAAATCATCCAAACGTGCGCAGGGGAGAAAGCGCCTGCCGGGCCGGAAAGTGGCTTTGTAAAACCGATATTTTCAGAACGCTCCGGCCGGACCTTTTGCATCGTGCGATAAGCCGATATCGAGTTTTGAATATATGAAAGCTCCCCATTGATGATGCCTTCATTGTTTGACGATGGGCGCCAGTTCAAAACCAATGAATTCATCGATCGATCATAAAGCTTGTGAATAAATTTAACCGCTTCGACCGTTTCTGCAGAATTTAGAACAACATTTTCGTTGTTATCTTGCACTGCGCCACCATATGACCAAATGATCGCACGCACTGCGACTTCTGAATCGATTTCAGAAGAAAGACCTATGCCGACCGGCTTACCGGTCTGGTTGATGATTTCTCGGCCGCCGTCGACGAGATGCTCCCATTTGCTCGGCCCATATGGGTAACCGATTTGAGACCATTCATCTACCAAATAATTTCCTGGATCAACAGCGTATCCATGACAAAAAGCATAATAGCTATCGATGGTCGGCAAATACGAACTTGCACGGCAGGTGTTTTTCTGTTCACCGAGCAAACCGATGACCTCTTCGTTTAAATCAGTTAGATCGTGCAAATTTTCGATCCAAGCTGACGGTGGGAAGAGCAGTTCAATCATTGTGTGCCCTTCACCATCCTCAAGAGCTTGCTCAAGGGCGTTCTCGAGTTCATCAAAATCAAAATGCTCCACAGTTACTTTGACACCATTTTGATCGCCCCAATCACGGGCAAACTGGTCAAACCAGTCATCATAAAGCGGGACAAAATGTTTCCATTGCAATATCCGAAGCTCTGTTCCAGGCGGAAACGTCTCCGGCTGATTGAGTGTGACGTCGAAATCGCTAATTCCAGCCGAGTCAGAAGTTGCGTTCTCTTGCCTATTGAATCTGTTAACGTACAAATCGGTTTCAGCCGTACACGCCCCCAAAAAGAGAGTTGTCACAATCAGTATGGCCAAAAATCGAAGGGTCATTTTGCTAAGTCGCATATCGCTTGACGATTGAAATATAAACGAAATATAACAATATGGGCGAAAGTATACAAACAATACAATTAAATGCAACCTAACTTGTAACAACTTGTTAAAATCAGGTTCTTTTTTGTTACATTTCAGCTTTCTGTTTATAATTTTGTTTCATTTCAAAAGGGTCTCACTGTTACAGGCATACGAATTTTAATTAAAATGGCAGCATCAACGGCGAAAGAGCGTGACGAAAATACTCTTTTTAATTTATTCAGAAACGATATTCGTTTCCGGCTGCTAAATTTGCATATTTTATTGGCCCTATTTGTGGTGGGCCTTGTTACCTTTTTTACCGGGTATGCCCGCAATCAGTTAGAAATTGAGGTTCAGCGAAACGATATCGCTTTGGCACAGGCTTTGGCGCTGGAAGTCGATAGGGGTGGGCAATCCTTAGGGGAATCTTCCCAAAATATCATTCGCTGGATGGATCAGGTTTGGGGAGACCAAATAGCCGTTGTCACCGTTGTTGATCAAAATGGACAAAATGTGATGCAGCTGCGTGGCGGGACAAGTTTGCTGGAGGGGAACGATTGGCAAGCATGGAGCAGTTGGCAAAGGGATGTGGTGCAGTTTGTTTTGGCTGAAGGGAGTGGATCCTTTTTCTCGGCCGCCCCTGACAATGCCCGCTGGGTACATTCGTTTGTAACCACGCCACAATCAGATTCTAGGGTCATTATTCAGCGGCCGGCCGATCAGGCATTTGCCACTTTACGCATTATTTTTCAACTGATCGGGGCAGCGCTCGCCCTCTACATCCTGTTTATTATCATTTTCTGGTATCGACTCTCGAACACAATCATCACCCCACTACAAAACCTAGAAACATTTAGCGCCAAAATTACCGGCCGTGAAATCACATCAATTAATGAAGATGAAGCGCCAGCACGCCTAGCACAACGATCAGATCAGATCGGTAAGTTAGCCAGCGCGTTGTCTAAAATGGGTGAGCAATATTTGATTACCGATGGTCAGTTGGTTAAACAGACCGGCCGGCTAGAAGCGATTTTAGAAAGTATGGACGCCGGATTGGTTTTAGAAAATATGCAGGGGACCATCCTGTATTGCAATCGGCAGGCCAGCAGTTGGCTCGGGGTAGATCAATCAGAGATCACCGGCCATTTAGCCAGCGATGCGATGCCTGAGCTAATCGAGGCGCAAGCGCACCCGCAGTTCCTCTCGTTTATCAACAGCACGGAAAACGATTTTGTTGAAATTTCGAGAAAACGGCCCGATGGAAAGCTGCAAAATCTAAACCTGCAGCGTTTTAAAGTAAAAGATGACAAAGGGAATATGATCGGAACGGGGCAAATTTGGCACGACGTGACCAACTACCGGGAAATGGATCGCATGAAATCCGCCTTAATCTCAACCGTTTCTCATGAGCTAAGGACCCCATTAACCTCAATTATCGGTTACTCAGACTCGCTTATCAGTGATGAGATTGAATGGGATGATGAAAAAAGAAATCGTTTCATTTGGCACATCAACAATGAATCACGCCGATTAAAGAAAATGATCGAGGGGCTGCTTGATTTTACTCGTTTAGAGGGAGGGCGCTTAAAAATATTGATGCGGCCGGCCGATTTAAACAGCTGTGTCATTGACGTTTTAGACAGCATGGAAATAGAGAAAACGGTTCGGCTCGACCTCGATTTAAGTCCTGATCTACCAGGAATCTCGGCCGACTGTGAACGGTTGAAAACGGTCATTCGGAATCTAATTGAAAACGCATTGAAATATGGCTACGAACAGAGCAATATCATGATTTCAACCCGATCGGCACAAACTACAAAAGATGTCCTCTTTTCGGTCCAAAATGCAGGGCCACCCCTAAAGCAATCTGACCAAGAAAAGCTTTTTGAGCCGTTCTTTCGGCTTGATACCGGCTATGATCGCCATTCGAGTGGCGTAGGCTTGGGGCTTGCGATTAGTCGTGGATTTATAGAAGCTCACGGCGGCCGGATTTGGTACGAGAGTGATGAGTTGGGGACAAATTTCATCTTTTCTCTGCCCAGAATTCAAACAGCGATCAATCACCATCAAAGGGAAAAAGCATGATAAATCAACACATCTTAGTCGTTGATGATGAACCAGCGATTCGTGAATACATTTGCGAGAATTTAGAGGTCCGTGGCTATACGACAACCCAAGCCGGGTCCGGCATGGAGGCGTTGGCCCATTTCCAATCTGGCAAAATCGATCTCGTTTTGCTCGATATCATGATGCCCCACATGGATGGCTTCGAAACCTGCAGGCGGTTGCGCCAAGCGTCTGATGTGCCGATTATTATGCTAACCGCCCTTGAAGAAGAGCAAGACAAAGTACGAGCCTTAGACTTAGGTGCAGACGATTTTATAAGCAAACCGTTTGGGATTCATGAGCTGCTGGCCCGATTCAGAGCGATTTTTAGACGAGCGATTCGAGACAGTCAACCTGAACAAGAAGCTGAGACATTCGTCTACAATGATTTGACCCTAGACGTTGATATGCGGTCGGTCACAATCGCAGGGAAAGGGGTAAAGCTAACCAAGAAAGAGTACCAGTTGCTTGAGTTTATGATGCGAAACCTGGGCAAAACTTTGACCCATGAAGAAATCCTGATGGGCGTTTGGGGTGGCAAAGCATCGACACAGCCTGAGTATTTGCGCGTGTATATGGGGCGTTTGCGTAATCGAATTGAGCCAGATCCATCGCAGCCACGGTACCTGATCTCTGTTTATGGAACAGGCTACCGCTTGGGCGAAGTTATTTAACCCTACTCAGGAAATTGGGTCACACTCAGCTCAAAATCTCCCCCGGCCGCTTGATAGCCTGAAATGACAAACGTTAATCGACTAGTTTCAGACGGCGTAAAAATCGCAAACTCATTCTCACCCGCCCCATTGTCATCTTTTGATAACAAAAGCCCCTCCCCGTTATAAATCTCTAAAACCCCATCAAAACCGGGCGCCGGACGCAACTCAACTAAAAACGGCCGCTGGCCGGTGGCATCAAACTCAGCTCGCGTCACCTCATTTTCGGGGACGGACGTCGTCCATGTCAGCTGATCTTCCGGCTGTTCAAACAAGAAATTCGCCTTAATTTCAGCCAAGCGCCCCTCAGGGACTGTGACATCGAGCTGTAGCTGAGCATCAGTTGAAAATGGGATCAAGTAATAGTTGCTGTTTTCAGTTTCAATAACGATCAACTCTCCCACTTGGCCGGTCGGCTCTGAGCTAAACTCCAGCTGAGACCCGCTTGAAAGCGAATATACCAAACTTTGCCCGGCCGGGGGTTTGTGAAAAAACACGGCCGAACGACTAAGTTGATAAGGAACACCGATATCAAATTGGGTCTGATCGGCCGAATCATCATCTGAGGCAGCAACAGCCACAGTTGGTAATTCAACAATTGGGTCTGGAGAATCAGGTGGTTCGATCGTAACCGTAGAACCGGCCGATTGAACGTCTTGCTCGTTGCTTTCGGCTTGTGTGGTAGCTGGCACTTGGCTAGCCGATGGGCGAATCGGGGCTCGGTTTGTGGGAGCAGGTGCAGGGGCCAAAGCTGCAAAGTTTGGTAAAGCGCATGAAAAAATCAGCAGCATGCAGGGGATAAACAAAAAAAACTTCCGGTACGGATAATCCATACCGGAAGTTTATCATCGTTCTATGTTTTGGCTGAAAGATTAAATTAAATCTTCAGGTGATTTTTCATAAACATAGTCGGCGTCTTCATTAGACTGATACTGCTTCCACACAATTGATAATCCAATAACGATTAGAATGATTGGCCATAGTCGGCCGGCGTGCGTCAACATATCTAAAATGACGCCGTCTGTCATAACACCAACGCCGATGAGTGCCAAAAGACCGCCAGGAATCACGGGCCACAATTGCGTTTCACCGAAAAACAGCAAGTTTAAAGCGGCAATCGCAAACCATCCGGCCGCAAAGCCTAACAAAAACAATCCGTCATCCACATTACCACCCAAGCCAGACGCTAAAGCTGATTCTGACAATGTGACGCCCAGAGCGATTCCCGAAAGAATGCCGCCAGGAATTAAAAGTCCTTTTTTACGGCTTAAAAACGCCCAAGCAATGAAGCCGATGCCGAGAGCGGGAAGAACCAAAAACCCATCAAAGTTTATAAATTGAAAAGCTAGAAATACAACACCCAATGCCACCAAACCGATACCAGAATTTACAGGATTTTTCTTATTCATATCAACCTCACTCAGTCATTTATTTTCTTGATCAAATGATCATGGCATAAGCATATCGAGATCGACGATGCAATTTAAGTGCCACTGGTCATAAGACAGTCATGACTCGGTCATATATTCAAATATGACCCCTAAATTGATCCATTAGACCTTATCGGAAATAAGATATTTAGACAGGAATCACAAAATTTACAGGGTAAAAACAGCTTTTAGAGCTTCCTATCCTGTTTTTCCTAATGATCCTGTCAAGGGAAATTTAAAACCGATAAGGTCTATTGTCTCAACAGCGTATATGACTGGGTTTACAGCGATCGGTTTCGGGTGGTATGATCCAGGCCACATGTTAGAAATGCCCCTCTTCCCTCTCAATACCGTTCTTTTTCCGGGTATGCCGGTTCATCTTCACATATTTGAAGAGCGGTACAAAAAAATGATCAATCTCTGTATCGCTGAAGAGAAGCCTTTTGGCATTGTTTTGATTAAGTCAGGGCTTGAAGTCGGTGGTGGTGCACCAGAAACGCATAGCGTCGGCTGTGCAGCGTATATCGAGCAGGTTCAGCCGCTGCGTGACGGCCGTATGGACATCGCCGGTATCGGCCGTGAACGCATTATTATTCGCGAGTACCTACATGACCGCCCCTACTTGGTCGGAAAAGTCGAACAGTTAGATTTCGATCCAGAACTTAACAAAGATGAAAAAATTAAAGGGTGGTATCTTAAAAAGCTCCTCAAAAACTACCTGAATGTTTTGGCGACTCTAGGCAATATGGAAGTCAACCTAGATGAGCTACCCAAAGACCCTGTCGAACTCGCTTATCTCGCAACGACCCTGCTGCAAGTACCCAATTTGCAAAAACAACCTATGCTTGAAATCAATGATGGAGCCACATTGATCACCAAAGTCTATGAAAAGACACGTCAAGAAATTTCAATATTACGGAACATGCTTGACCCAGCCATCTCTCCCAATCAAGATGGCCCCTTTTCAATGAATTAGTGAATCTTTGGGTGCGCCTCTCCCCTTTTTCTGAGAAGATACCGCCACAATCCAATAACGAGCCTCTACCCTCTAACAGCTTTCTCTTTTAGGATTTAAACCATTCTAACGAGAAAAGATTAATCGATTATCTCTCGGTAAAACCTATTATGTCTGACTATTTATTTATCAATGCTCACCTATTAACGATGCAAGGAACAGGCGTCGGCTATATTAAAAATGGCGCGGTTGCGGTTGAAAACGGCCGCATTGTCGCAGTTGGCACGACGGCCGAGCTGCAAAAGACCATCTCTGCCAAAGAAACGATCGATGCGAAACAGATGTGCATCATGCCCGGCCTGATCGATGGGCACATGCATGCTTCATACGCCGTTGTTCGTGGTGTGGCCCAAGATGTGTGGAATTGGATGCAAGCTGGATTGGCCCCGTATCATAAATACATGGATCAACCTGCATTCCTCGCGGGTACGCGCACCTGTGTATTAGAAGGCATCAAAGCTGGCACAACCCTATTCGGTGACTATGCTTGGCCCATGGACGGCTGGGGTGAAGTGTTCGCCAACGCCGGTGTTCGGGCTATGTTAACCGCTCGGATCAATGCTTTACCAGCGCAGGGGATGGCCGGGTTAAAAATCGGTGACTTATACCCGTTTGACGAACAGCGAGGACGAGAGACGATAGATAGAGCGACCGCGTTTGCTGACAACTGGCATCGCAGCCATGATGGGCGGATTAGTGTGATGTATGGGCCACAAGGGCCTGACATGATCGGCTTAGATCAGCTGATGGAATGCAAAAAACTGGCGGCCGAGCGGGGCTTAATGGTCCATGTCCATACGGCTCAAGGGGATCGCGAAATTGATCAAATGGTTAAACGGTACGGTGAGCGAACACCGGCCTACCTGCAAGAAATCGGCTATCTAGACGAACAACTGCTGGCCGTGCACCTGACAGAAGCGACCGATGAAGAGACACAGCTTATTGCAAAATCAGGAGCGAAAATGGCCCTGTGTTCGGGCAGTATTGGCATTATTGATGGCATTGTGCCGCCGGCCCACGTGTTTCGCCAAATGGGGGGCGTTGTCTGTTTGGGGTCAGACCAAGCGGCCGGAAATAATTGTCACAACGTTTGGAATGAAATGAAGCTAACCTCGCTGTTTAACAAAATCAAATATAAAGATCCGACAGTTATGCCAGCTTGGGAAGTTTTGCGCATGGGGACGATTGAAGGAGCACAAGCGATCGGTCTAGGAGATGAAATAGGCTCGCTAGAAGTAGGCAAAAAGGCCGACATGATCTTCATCGATGTCACTGAACCGAACATCTTGCCGATTTTAGACGGGCCGATCCGTACGTTAGTGCCAAACTTGATATTTGCCGCAACCGGCCGGGAAGTGGTGCACTCGATGATCGATGGCCGTTTTGTTATGCGAGATCGCGTTGTGTTGACGTTAGACGAACGGGCGATTCGAGAGGAAGTGCAGGCAGAAGGAGAACGCTTGTCAGCGGCAGTCGCTGCTGACCCGGTGCATCAGTCGATGAAATTGTTAGAGGCGATGGAAGCAGGCAATCTGTAAAGTCTTTTAGTAGGCATACGTTGCGATAAAATTAAACGGGTGAATCGGTATTCGGTGCCCTACGGGCCAGTCCGATTCGCTATTCGGTATCACACCGAATACTGATTCACCGATTACTGATTACCGCAAGCCGGTCAAATTACGTGAAATCACCATACGCTGAACTTCACTTGTCCCTTCATAGATCTGGGTAATCTTGGCGTCACGGAAATACCGTTCAATCGGCATCTCTTTTGAATAGCCCATCCCACCATGAATTTGCACCGCTTCGGTTGCAACCCACATCGCGGTCTCACTCGCCTTCAATTTAGCCGCGCTGGCTGGCAGCGTAAAGCGAGTGCCGTTCTTTTTCGCCTTGGCCGATTCTAAAGCGGCATGGTAAGTCAACATCCGGCTCGACTCAACTTCAACATACATATCAGCTAATTTTTGCTGAATCATTTGAAACTGTCCGATTTTTTGACCGAACGCTTCACGCTCTTTGGCGTAAGCCACGCTAGCCTCGTACGCGGCCGCAGCGATGCCTAGGGCCTGTGCTGCGATTCCGATCCGGCCGTGGTCAAGAATTGTCATCGCCACTTTGAACCCTTTGCCCAACTCCCCGATCATATTTTCAACCGGTATTTCAT
This sequence comes from Chloroflexota bacterium, assembly GCA_020629055.1. Taxonomy (GTDB): domain Bacteria; phylum Chloroflexota; class Anaerolineae; order Promineifilales; family Promineifilaceae; genus WTJY01. The sequence continues at coordinate 8,209 of JAHDEB010000028.1, read as the reverse complement.
AGTTGTCGTAGTGGATCTCACAGGTAGCACTGGCACGAATCCCAAGTTTGGGCTCCGTCTTCCCGATCGAAATGCCCGGCTTGTCTGTTTCGATCATAAACGCCGTAATCCCATTGTGTCCTTTTTCTGGCTCGGTCATGGTAAACACAACAATGTAATCTGCGACGGGGCCATTGGTCACCCAAGATTTTACGCCGTTCAAAACATAGTGGGTTCCGGCACTATTTAATACCGCCCGACTCTTCATCGTTCCGGAGTCACTTCCACTCATCGGTTCTGTCAAAGAATAAGCGCCTAATTTATCGCCCCTTGCAACGGGAGCTAAATATTTTTTCTTTTGTTCATCCGTCCCAAACAGCAATAGACCTTTTCCATAAAGTGAATTATTGACCGAAACAATCGTTCCATGGCTAGCATCCGCTTTCGAAATCTCTTCCATCACAATCGCATAAGCCAATGGGTCCATCTCTGCGCCGTCGTATTCCATCGGCACTTCGATACCCATGAAGCCCAGCTGCCCCATCTTTTTTACTGTTTCCATCGGGAATTCACCCGTGTGATCAAAATGCTCCGCAATTGGCACAATTTGATCTTGGGCAAATTGGCGTGCCATCGCCTGAATCTCACGGTGCTCATCGGTTAAAAAGTCGTAGCTAAACATGTTTGTTCTCCAGAATTACATTTCAGTGAAGACCACTGAACAAATATTTTATCGCAAAGGGGCAGGATCAAATAACTTCAATTGGTTATTCTAACAAGCGTTTGATTAGTGCGCAGGTCGGTTTTACGATCTGGCTACAATTCTCTTAGCTTAAAAGAAGGCTCTTTTTTTGCGCATGGTCAAAGTAATCGCAACGTCAAATAATTACAAAATAGAATTTGAATCTAAATTTAAACTTAAAATTCCCCTGTTTTCACTGGTACATTAACGTCAATTGTAAACTGGTTTACAGAAAATTTGAGACTTTTGTCTCAATTTTCGGCCGAGTTCGACCAATCCTTAGCAAAACGGGGTATCATATACGGCAGGTCGTGGGACCACAGTCACTGGAAAAGCTGTCGTCATCACGTTTCACACCATACAAGGTTTTCGGCTAAGAAGTAGCAGTCGATAGATAAATTGCGAATCGCGATAGCGAGGGAAAACATCTAGGTGTCAACACTACGCGTCGGTAATCAAGTCATACATTTTCAAGAAGAGGGGAGACGGGACCGCCAACTGGTTCTACTCGTTCATGGTTGGTCAAGCTCAGCCTATGCGATGTCACCATTAATGAAATTGTTGTCCCAAAGATATTGGTGTATTGCGGTTGACCTACCTGGCTACGGAAATTCTCCACGCATGAAAAAACAGGTCACAATTGAAAAATATGCTGATCTGCTCGCAGAGTTTGTGGAAAAACTATATGACGGCCCCGTGATTTTAGTCGGCCATTCGATGGGCGGAATGATTTCAATCACAATGGCCGAACGCTTCCCAGCCCTCGTTTCTAGGATGATCTTGATCTCCCCCACCGTAACCGGCAAGCTATCAACCTACATCAACTACATCGTTTCCCCCATCACCAAATTAGAACAATTTTCGTCTACAAGGTTTATCGCACGATTTATCGAGCAAATTTCATCGACGATTACAGATCGCATTATGCGGCCGGCCTCCTTTGCGGAACGAAGCGGTATCACCAACAAAGATTACAAACGGCTTAAAAGCGACGCGCGACGCCCGGATCAAGGGGTCGTTCGGGCGGAGTGCTTTGATGCGATGGCCAATAATGACCTCAGCGGCCGCTTTGATGCGATCCAAACCCCAGCCATTGTCATTTGGGGAGCTGAAGACAACACCGTCCCCCTTCGGGATGCCGGTGTAATCGCAGATGAGTGGCCAAAAGCGGACTTGCGTATCATGCCAAAAGCGGGTCATTGGCCCCAATTCGAACGCCCTGAAGACACGCGAAGGATGATTGCAAACTTTTTAGGGCTGCAATTCACCCAAGGGAATCGTTATGCACCGGCCACAGACGATGAACTGCAAAAGGTAAAAGATATCGCAACCTTTTTAACCAATTCTGATATCGGTATCGGATTGACAGACGCCGACCGTGAGATTTTGGCCGAACAGCTGGACCAAATGTGTTGCGAGAAAGGGGAAGTGATCGCTGAAATTCGTGAAGTTGGCACTGAGCTTTACTTGATCCAAGATGGAACGGTCGAAGTTTGGTACGACCCTGAACGCCCCGGTGAAGCAGATGGAGACTTCAAGCGGATGGCTACGCTGCGGCCGGGGCAAATTACCGGTGAGCTGGCCCTCTTTGATGAAGGTCTACGTAGCGCCAGATTATTGGCAGGCAAAGCGGGAGCTAAAGTTCTGCGTCTGAATCGAAATGCGACGATGAGCTTGATCGACAATCATCCCAATTTAGGGTCAAAACTATTGTGGAACATGGGCAGAGCGATGGCCCATCGGGTGCGGTTTGTGCAATGGCAATTTAGGCGCGCCTCAAACAAGAAAATTGATATCGGGGTCACACGGCCGTCTCTGACATCATACAAAGGGCGTTTTACCCAATCAAAAGAGAAACCAAGCAACCGGATTGATATCTAAGAGCGAAACATTCAATACCCATTTCGAACCAGTCAGAGCTATTTATAGAGGGGACCTGGAAACAGCCGAGTCATCACAATTACCTGCAAAGCACGCACCCCATCCATCACCGTTATCTTTTTGCCTTCTTCGTACGTACGTGGACTGTAGCTAATGGGGAGTTCTTCAATCGAATGACCCGCCAACAAAATTTTACAGGGCAATTCAAAGTCTAGATCAAACGTTGTCCCTTTTAGGTTCAAAGACTTCACCAAGTCTCCCCGCACCATCTTTGTAGCGGTTGCCACATCGGTTAGCTTGCCACCAAACAGCAAATTGGTTGTGCCGGTTAACATGCGAACGCCCCAGTAAGCATGGGCATATTCATAGATGGCTTGCCCACCTAACACCCGTGAGCCGAACAGGGCTGAATTATTTTCGACGGCGACTTTATCACAGAATTTCCGATGTTCGGCCGGATCATATTCAGTATCTGCGTCTTGAATAATCATATAATCCCCGGTCATCGCCTCGATCCCGGATCGAATTGAAGAGCCTTTCCCCAAATTCTCTTTGTGATAAATCACATTCAATTCCGGCATGTCAAGTTTAGACAAGATATCGCGGGTTCCATCGGTAGAAAAGTTATCGACAACAATAATTTCTCTTTCCCAGTTAGCCCCTAAATCGACAGCCGCCGTAGCGTCGATCACCCCTTGAATTGAATCTTTTTCGTTATAACAGCAAATAATGACTGATAGCTTCATTCCGTTTTCCACCTTTGGGTTCGCGCGTAACTTGAGCGCCCTGCAACCCGCGGCGGATTATAGCATGGGGGCGAACACATCCAATATGTCATCGATAAACCGTGGGGAAATCATCACTTTTGCGGTATATTGACCGTTATGTGCAGTTTGGAACAAGCCACCGCAGAGTGGGATGGCAAATCGGCCGATGACATTCGTCGTACGTTTAAACGTCATCAAAAAGAAGATTACTTTGTAGACACCCTTATTCGCATGCTTGAATTCCCCCATACGCAGAAAGGGGCTACGTGGCAGCTAAAAGCATATTTAGAAGCGGGGAATTCGGTTTCAGCCAACCGAATTGACGAGGTCTATCGCCTGCTCCCGCAGCTCGTCGAGTGGGAATCCCGTTTGCACGTTCTGCAAAGCATCCGCTTCATGCCGATCACGGCCGAGCATATCGAGACCATCGAACCGTTTTTGCGAAGCGGCCTTCAAGATAAGAATAAATTTGTTCGCGCGTGGAGCTACAACGGTTTTAATCAGTTGGCAGCCCAGCACCCCAGCTTTTCAGATGAAGCAGATCAGCTATTAGAGTCAGCAATGATCTCTGAGGCCCCATCTGTCAAAGCAAGAATCCGAAATATACTTAAAACAAAGAAGCTTTAATGAGCGATTTTAGCGAATGATCGACAATGCGGTCGGCTCCATTCTGGTAACCTTAATGCCGGTTTCACGATCAAGCATGGTTTCGACCATCGGCCGGGCTTCTTTCAACCAAAAATCATTTTCATAGGCGGCCTGATACAAGGCAACCTTATTCTCTTCGCTCTCGAAGCGACGAATCCAGACGTATTGATTTGTTTCACGAACAAACCAGCTCCCCACAATCACCATACCGCATGAGCGTTGAAATGGAATCAGGGTCCCATCCATAAATTCAACCCAGCGGTCAAGCTGGCCTTCTTTAATTTCGTATTGTCGTAATTCAAAAAATGGTTGATTAGTTCCTTCGGTCATCTTTTATTTCCTTCTTGAATATCGGGATAAAATTTGTTGCCCAATCATATGTCTGTGGCCAAAATGATGCCACCTAAAGTACAGCTTAAGCGGTATTTCGTAGTACCATAACGAAACGTTCATCCACTAATAATTTTTTTGAGGCTCCATGGCATTTTCATACTCCACTAAAATCAAAGCAATTCTCGGTATCGGGCAAGATTTCCCCCATGCCAAAGCGATATCAAACACAAGACAAGAACTGGGCGAGGGGACCCTTTGGGATGATCGAGAACAGGTTTTGTGGTGGGTCGATATCAATGCTCAAAAACTTTATCGGTACGACCCACAAACGGCCGAGGAGCGGCTGTATGATTTAGGCAGTGCGATTGGGACAGTCGGTTTGCGAGAATCAGGGGGATTAATCGTCGCCTTAGCTGATGGCTTTGCATTTTTCGACCCAAATACAGAAAAGTTAGAACAGATTGCAGACCCAGAATCTCATTTACCTGGCAATCGGTTTAATGATGGCAAACCAGGGCCGAATGGGAGCTTCTATGCAGGGACCATGGGATATTATTCAGAGAAAAATGCGGGCGCTCTGTATCGGCTAGACCCTGACAAGACGGTGCAACCGATTTTGTCAAACATAACAATTTCAAATGGGATGGCTTGGAATGCGGCCGAAGATACGATGTTTTACATCGATACCCCCACCCGTCAAATCATGGCGTTCGATTACGATAAATCATCTGGTGAAATTGCAAATGGCCGGCCGGCGATCAAAATCCCATATGGGGTAGGGTATCCGGATGGAATGACGATAGACAGTGAAGACAAACTATGGGTGGCTCACTTTAATGGGAATGGGGTTTATCGATGGGATCCGGCTAACGGCCGATTCATGGAATCGATCGCTTTACCCGCGACCAATATCACCTGTTGCACGTTTGGGGGAGCAAATCTAGACACCCTCTATATCGCGACTGCTCGCATTATGCTTAGTGAAAAACATCTGAGCGGAGAGCCAATGGCCGGTGCACTGCTTGAAGTTCAAACAGCTTACACCGGCCGAGAAGCGTATCGCTTCACTGGCTAGCCATTCTACCGGCGAGCCATTGGCATGAACGTCTTTGTGGTCAATTCAGAATAATTGAAAACCGGCAGCGCTTCATTCCAGCCCATGTCGTTCATCAAGCCAACGGTAACGGGGCCAAATGAATGATTTGCTTCTCCATTCGACAAGAAGCCTACCATTAATGATTCTGGGGTATCCCGATAGCTAAGAGCCAAGTGGGAGTAGCTGGTCCCCTGAACCCAGTTGGCCGGTGCATATAAAGGAACCCCTTTGCGCCCATTTGCCCAAAATGCTTCACTACCCACAAAAAACAAATTGTTGCTTTGCAACTGTTGGGCCAGCTGTGGCGAAGTATTGGGGAAAATACTCGTATCAATCAAGTATTGATTCCCGCCGTTAACCACAAATAGGTCATAAGTAAATGGAGCACCGGTGCCAAATCCCCAACGGCCGACCACTTGGCCGTTTAATGTTCCTACTTGCATAGAGCCGCTGAAGCCCAGACCATGCGCAACTTCATGCAAAACAACCGTAGCAAAATCGTATTGAGAAGGGCTCACTGCTCCGTCTGTACCAAAATACCAATTGGTGTTGGCACTAAACTGCGCGGTGATATCTGATTCACCGGGGCTGACATCTTTTTGGGCCAAAGCATTCGCCAACGCATTTGGAAACCACACATTGGTCGCAAGCGCATTCGTGAAGTTTGCTTGATAGTTTGTTGCACCGGCCGCACCTAAAATCCCTTGTTCTAAGTCTAGCCAACACGCATCCACTCGAATCGTCTCTCTTGAGTTAACGATCCCCTCAAATATATCCAATGCATATCGGAAAGAGGTCTTTGCCGCAGCCGGCCAAGGCTGGGTGCCACTCGGGCAATTGCTAGGATTATAGGTAACCGTAAAGGTGGCGGTTTGTGGCGCTTGTGGACTTCTCTTTGCAGGTGGTGTAAACCGTTGTCGAACTTCCCCATCAGCTCGGTATTCAACGAGTCGCGTTTCATTTAAAGATATTTGTTGTAAACCAACTAGTTCATCAGCAGACTTTAGCTGCTCAAAACCGATTGGTTCCAGGGTTTGCCCTGAATCAGGCTGCCCGTCTTCCGGGTCTGTTTCATTTGCAAATGCGGTTGTCGCAATCAACAGAAACAGTGCGGTGAAGCCTATCGACAAGAATCGGTTTCGATTTGATCTAAAATTACTCATCTTTTTCTCCTTAATAGAAATCGGGGAATCCCGATTTTTCACAGCCAACCCCAACAATTGATCAGCCCAAAGCGGGATGATATGTTTCGCAGTGGTGAGGTGGCATCAATAATGACATTGTTATTTTGTCCGTATTTACTGGGTCACGATTTTATCAAGCTTACAAGTCGATTTATTTGCTAAAAGTGGCAAAAGCAATCAAATAATTGGCAACCAAGCTGGTCATGACGAATTCAGATAAATCATTGGGTCGTGTGAACGTTTCTTTCCTCTTTCTAGGCTAATATTTTTGCTCTCTATTTAACTCTGTTAAACCACTGCCGGCCCCAGCATCATCTGCAAAAACAAAATGGTAACTTAGGAACGAGGATGAAGTTACCTTAACAGGCGCCCTGTAACCGTGATCATTCAGTCATGGATCCTGACTGGCTTTCTTTTCAGCAAACAAGAGGGATTTGAACCGATTTTCAGATGAGGCAATGATGATATGTGCCATGGGGGTATTATCAACTTGGTCCTTAATAAAGAGCGGGCATAATTATAAGATTTTGCCAAGCAAAACGCACAGTATTATGAAACTTATAAGCTTTAAAGTTTTAGACCAAAATCAGGCTAAAATTCGATTCAAATCTGTGTGCCAAAGTTTTTTATATGATCCAATCGACCCGCTTACGCGCCATACTCCTTCTACTGCTCGCTTCGTCTATGTTTAGCCTTGGGGGCGTGTTTATTAAACTTTCGTCTTGGGAAGCGCTCCCCTTAAATGGGGCTCGCAGCGGCATCTCGGCCGTCATCATCGCTATCGCCATGAGAAAGATGGGTGGCCCTGGCTATTCTTGGCCCAAATTCAACCGGAATATGATTCTGGGTGCTGTCGCCTATACGCTCACAAATCTAACCTTTATTATTGCGACAAAAATGACGACAGCGGCCAATGCGATTTTTTTGCAATTTACCGCCCCAATTTGGGTCATTTTAGGCAGCTTCTTTTTTCTTGCTGAAAAACCACGTTGGATAGACTGGGCCGCCGTGGGATTAATTATCCCGGGGATGGCACTCTTTTTCGCTGACCAACTATCCACCGAAGGGTTTTACGGCAACATTGTGGCCATTATTAGCGGTGTTTGCATGGCTAGCATGGTGATGCTGTTGCGCTCGCAACATGGCAATGCTGGTGAAATCGTCGTTTTCGGAGCCGCCCTCGCGTTTTTAATCGGATTGCCTTTCATATTTACCGAAGATTTTTCATCTACCAATGTCTTGCTGGTTTTAGGATTGGGAATCTTTCAAATCGGAATCTCTTTTATCTTTTACACGATCGCCATTAAACATCTGTCAGCGGTTGAGACAATCGTTATCATGGCGATAGAGCCGATTTTGAACCCGATTTGGGTTGCACTATTCGCAGGGGAAACACCTGGTTTCTACGCCATTATGGGTAGTGTCATCGTCGTGATAGCCATTATCGGCCGGGTCATATTTTCGGTTCAAGATAACCCCGTTGGGCTTGAAGCCTAAGCCGATTGTCTTCTTACTAGCTCCTCCCCATCGGGGGAGGCAGGGAGGGGGTGAAAGTCCTAAACAGACAATATCTCTCTCG